>JAFORL010000127.1 GCA_017393285.1 Lachnospiraceae bacterium | reverse complement strand
TCCTAGTATCGTATAGAAAAGGACTGATACAATCAAAGGGAAAGAACCTCTTAATCTTAAGATTAAGAGGTTCTTTATTATGCAATAGGAAATTGCGATGCAATTTCCTATTGCATAAAAAACGCCCCGCGAGGATGCGCAGCTTATGGATAAAATAAATTGCGTTGCGAGGATGTGCAGCTTGTGGATAAATAAATTGCGCTGCGAGGATGTGCAGCTTGTGGATAAATAAATTGCGCTGCAATTTTTGTAATTTTAACCCTGTATTTCCATGTACAGTTTTGACCTAAGCAAAGACCGTCATGTCAAAGCGAAGGTCAAAAAACTGTTACCTGAGCTGTTACTATTTGTGAAAAGTAATGGTTACACTAGTATAAGTGCTATTAGAACATGCCTTTGCTTCTATATTTTCAGCGTGTTCAAAAGCAAACAGTTGGCACATCACCAAACCTTTATAGTCGTTGAAGTGTTTTGGAGAAAATTGTTTCCCGTTGATAGATAGTAAATCATCGGGCGCAATTACATGTCCATCTCTTTGGAGACGGATGACACAAGTATCTGGATCCGTATTTAACAAGGTTAAGGTGAAATAGGATGTAAGATAGTCTTTTTTGTATATGTTTTGAATGGTATTCTCCAATGCATCCGTTAGCAAATCTTGATCAAAGACATAGGAAGTACAAACTTGTTCATCTTTCAGTTCGTTGTGGAACTGCAAGGTAATTCCTTTGTCTTGGTTATTTTTCTCCCAGGTTTGAAAAAGTGTTTGGCAATAATCCACTAAGTTTACCATGCTTTTGGATCCTACATTACAAGCCTCGTTGATATCTGTTACATTTTTTTGTATATGACAATTATTTTGTTTCTTCATTTTATTTCCCCCGTTTTCTATTGGTTATCATTGATGAAATTTATTCTAGAATGAAACAAACAAAAATGCAAGAAAAATCGTTCGTCAAAATTCGACAAATGTTGACAAATAACGCTGAAAACCCTTGAAAAACAAGGAAAGTTTGTGTCGAAAAATCAGAAAAAAATTTGTCTAACAGTTCAGCCGAGCAGAAATATAAATGTATGAGCCTGTGACTGCTTGCAGGCTAAAGGCGAAATAGATTTATAATTCTATTTGGCAGACGCCAATCATGAATAAAATGTCCAGCCATTCTTTTTGTTTTTTTCTCTCTGTTTATCTGGCATTTTATGAATGACTCGGCTGAATGGTTACTTTTTTTAAAACATATTTGGGGTTTTGTTTGACATATGGAAGATAAAATTTTAAAATAAGAATGGTTGATTAACGAATGTATGAAACAGATAGAAAGGAATGAATAAGATGCAAGAAGCAAATTGTATTTTTTGTAAAATAGCCAATGGGGAAATCCCTTCCAAAACATTATATGAGGATGAAAGATTTCGTGTAATTTTAGATATTTCTCCAGCCAGTAAGGGACATGCGATTATTTTGGTGAAAAATCACGCAGCAAATATTTTTGAATTAGCAGACGAAGATGCGAGAGAGATTTTTCTCGTAGCCAAGAAGGTTGCTACTGCTATGGAAAAAGTATTACAATGTGATGGTGTGAATATTTTACAAAATAATGGAGAAGTGGCTGGTCAGACAGTATTCCATTTGCATATGCATATTATTCCAAGATATAAAGGTGACAGTGTGAATATTTCTTGGAAGCCACAGGATGAAAATAGTGTCTTGGCTGAGGAATTGATCGAAGAAATCAAACAAACTTTGGTATAAGAAAGTTCCTGAGTGTAAGAATAAAATGTACTCTCGCAGTCTTTTTATACTAGAATTTTGAGAGAGATTTTTCTTGGATAACGACATTCCCGCAGTGCGTATACGGTGTGTACGACGAGAAAATGGAGAAAATCCAAGGAAAATATAGCCGAAATTATGGTATAAAGTAGATTCCGAGAGTACATTAAAAGAGAAAAGAGGAAAAAAGCATGGGATGGAAATACCATAAAGCAATGCTTACAGGTGTGTTGGCAATAGGAATGCTAGTGCAGACCAGTACAGGATTGGCGAAGGGAACAAAAGAAATTTATATGCACAATTCTCTAAAAGACGGTGTGTATGATGCAACGGTAGTGACGGGAGATGAGAAGAAATCGGCATTTCCTACCTATTCCCTGCATGTGACGGTTACAGTACAAAATCATACAATCACAGGTGTCAGTTATAATGGTGCGGTGGGAGAGAATGCAACCTATGCACAACAGGCCTATGAAGAAGTTTCAAAGGCGGTTCTTGGAAAGAATCAGTCTACCATTGAAGTGGATGCGGTATCAGGGGCTACAGAGTCTGGTGATGCATTTGTAGAAGCCATTCAAGAGGGTATTGATCGTGGCAGTTTTGTGGGACCACAAATGCATGACATTGTGGTGAATGCCAGAGGTATGCAGATTTGCTTTGCAGCCTATGATGGTGCAGAAGGTTATCGTCTCTATCGAAATGGAAAAAAGATTGCAGATTTGAAGGATACAGCGTTTTTGGATACCAATGCAAAGCAGAATGGAAAAAAATATAAATACAGTGTTACGGCTATTGTTGGCGGGGTAGAAAGTGATTCTTCCCAGAGCCAGACTGTTTATTATTTATCCAAAAATAAAATCAATGCCTTATTGAATGGCAGTGCCGGTAAAATGACTTTTGCTTGGAGGAAAAATACAAAAGCAGATGGATATAGAATACAATACAGTACCAAATCATCTTTTGAAAATGCAAAAACTATGTTGATTCGTGACAAAAAGTTAGTGATTGCCACTGTTCATCCTGTAAGCAGAGGAAAGACCTACTATGTTCGCGTGTGCGCCTATAAAAAAGTAAAGGGAAAAATGTATTACGGTAATTGGAGTAAGAGTAAGAAATTGCATATTAATCGATAAATGGGAGAAATAAAGATGAATAATAAAACAATGATACAATATTTTGAATGGTATTTACCGGCAGATCATACCTTGTGGAAAAAGGTGGCAGAACAGGCAAAATCCCTGAAGGAAAATGGTATTACCAGTGTTTGGTTACCGCCAGCCTACAAAGGCGCCCATGGTGGTGAGGATGTTGGTTATGCAGTGTATGATACTTATGATTTGGGGGAATTTGACCAAAAAGGAAGTGTGCCTACCAAGTATGGTACCAAAGATGAGTATTTGCAGGCGATTCAAAGTTTGCAGGCGGAAGGTATAGAAGTCTTGGCGGATATTGTTTTAGGACATCGCTTAGGAGCGGACGATAAAGAGCGGATTTTTGCATATGGAAGTGCAAGTCATGACCGAAACCAACAGACTTTTGACAAGAAGAAAGTTACTGTGTGGACAAAGTTTACATTTCCGGGAAGAAAGGGTGTCTATTCAGATTTTACATGGGATTGGACCAATTTTCATGGAACAGATTACGATGCACATAGTAAAGAAAATGGTATTCTCAAATTTATTGGAAAAGATTGGGATACAGATGTGGACAGCGAAAATGGAAACTTCGATTATTTGATGGGTGTAGATTTGGATATGTCGGATCCGGAAGTGTTGGAGGAATTGGATCGCTGGGGTGACTGGTACTTGAATTTTACAGGTGTGGATGGTTTTCGTATTGATGCGGTGAAACATATTGAGTTTCATTTCTTCAAGGTATGGTTGGAAAAGTTACGAAAATCCTCTGGAAAGCCTTTGTTTGCCGTTGGCGAGTATTGGAGTGCCGAGTTAGAACGTTTGCAGAATTACATTGAGAAGTCTCAAAGAGCTTTGTCTTTATTTGATGTTCCATTTCATTTTAAAATGTTTGAAGCTGCCAAGAGCAACGGGCAATTTGATATGCGAACCTTGTTTGAAGACACCTTGGTGGGAACGGATGATGCATTGGCAGTTACTTTTGTAGATAATCACGATACACAGCCAGGACAGGCCTTGGAGTCATGGGTATTGGATTGGTTTAAACCTATGGCCTATGCCTTGATTTTATTGCGGGATAAGGGCTATCCTTGTGTATTTTATGGAGATTATTATGGTATTCCACATAATCATATTGCACCGGTAAAAGAGTTACCGCTCTTGCTTGCATTAAGAAAAAATGTAGCATATGGAGAACAGACAGATTATTTTGACGATCCTGCTATTGTGGGCTGGGTTCGACATGGAGATGAAGAACATACAGCTTCTGGTTTAGCAGTATTGATGACAATTAATCAAGGCGGTAGTAAGGAGATGTGCGTGGGACAGGCACATGCCGGAGAGACCTACGTGGACGTATTGGGCAACTGTAGCGAGACAGTAACCATAGACGAAAAGGGAAATGGTCAATTTTTGGTAGAAGACGGTTCTATGAGTATATGGATGAATCGTTTGGTGGCGCAAGAATTACAATCGTTATAAAACAAATAGGGCTGTCGCAAGAAGAAGGCAAGAAGTATCATATAGTATAACATTTGTAAATGATGCACTATAATGAGGCTGTTACAACGGGTGAATGGATTATTACGTTTTTGCTTACATGCTTTTCATGGATCAATTTGTTTTTTTTATTTATTTGGGCATTTGGTAAAGGAATGAAGACATCGAAAAAGAATTGGGCAAGAGCAGTTATGATTTTATGGCTAATTGGAATACCTGCTTTGCTTATTATTATAGTTATGTTTGGCTTGTCTTTGGGCGTAAATAGTTAAAGCATAGGTGTGGGTGACCAGCATTCGTGTTCCGGCTTATCAGCCTACACACCCATGCAGGTCAGGTTATCAAGTAGATATGTTTTTAGCAAGCTCGCTTGCTAAAAACATATCTACTTGATAACACTTTTATAGCAAAAAAAAGAGACATCTTACAGACGTCTCCCAAAAAAATAAAAAAGAAAAAAATAACAAATAAAATAAGAAATTGAACTGGGATAGAGGGATTTGAACCCCCGAATGCTGGAATCAGAATCCAGTGCCTTACCGCTTGGCGATATCCCAATCTGTATGATGCGCTTTGTACAAAACTTATCAGCAACAAAAAGTATTATAAACTATAAATTATCAAAATGCAAGGGCTTTTTGAAAAAAATTGAAACATAAAATAGTTGAAACATGGTAATCGTTTCGTGTTCACATTTATAAAGTGCAAGGTACACAATAGCACATATATAAGCACAGTGGCCGGTTATTTTATTTATGTTTGGGCTTCGATAACATAGAAATATAAATGCAAATTGCCCTTAGTCTGCAAGGTGTCAGGTGTTTGCATTTATATTTCTACTTGGCGCAATTGTTAGCAAGACAGGACTTTTCCATCTTCTAATTCAAATATTTGGTCACATAAGTTTTCGATATTTCTTTCGTCGTGACTGGTGAGAAATATGGTTTTTCCTTTTTCTTTTTCTTCCTGTATCATAGTTTCAACGATTTTTACACTCTTCTTATCCAAAGCATTAAAAGGTTCATCTAAAATATAATATTGAGGATTTTCCATAAATGCCTGTACAATTCTTAATTTTTGTTTCATACCTAAAGAATACTGACGATATTTTTTGTTTTGGGCATCTGATAAGCCGATTTTTTCTAGCCAATATGCAATATCATCTTTTGTTATTTTCTTTTGGATGGAAGCAAGAATTTCTAAATTTTCCATACCTGTATATCCGCCTATAAAGTCAGGTTCTCCTAAAAGAATACCTGCGTTTTCGATATACGCTTCCTTCATGGATTTCCCATTGACTAAAATATCACCGGAAACTGGCTTAATATATCCGCATATGGCACGTAATAACATGGTCTTTCCGCATCCATTGTATCCTACAAAGCCGTAACATTTTCCTTCTTCTAAAGTCAGGTTTATATTTTTTAATATGCTTTGTTTTTTTATATGGGTTGAATAGTTCTGTATTTCTATCATAATTATGATCCACCTCTCTGTTTTTATATATGCTCTAATTCTAATAAATCTACCTTTTTATTCACAATACGTAGGATGATGTAGCCTATAATTAGGAATAATATTCCTGCTATTGACACTTGGTCAGAAAATAATAAGACATTCATTTTAATACCAGACATTGCAACGTTCATCATCAAAAGGATTATGGAACCCAAAATGCCAGAAAGAATTGCAGAAATCAACCCTTTTTTTAAAAAGTATAACAACATAAGTTCTTTCATCATTACGAAAAACAGAATTTTCATCAGGATACCTATGCTTATGGCAGATAGGATGGCCTTCCAATTGTGTATTTGGTAAGAACATCTACATCCTACGACAAAAAGTGTAACATAATAGGTGATACTGTATATGAAAATCCAGGATAGATGTTCCTGTCGTAAGGCTTTTATAAATGTCTTTTCGTTCCTGTATCGCGTATAACAATATTGAAAATAGCCGGTTGGTTTGGAAAGAAAATAAGAACCGGCTATAAACAGACCAAATACAAGAAATGAAATTGGTTGCAAAAATAGCTCTAAATCTGTGTACTCTAAATAACAAATTTTTCCTATATCTTTTCCGACTAATATGTAATTTAAAAAGTCATATAAATCCGGGTAATAATGGGCATGATTGCAATTAATACTAAAAGTAGTGTTTCTGACCCAGACATGTAGGAGAGCTAATAAAACACCAGCAGCTGCAATCCATAATCTGTTTCTGTTTTTTTTATAAGACAATTTTTTCATTCTTTTTTACTCCTAATATAATGAATAATAAATCAGTACAAAACAGGGACAATAATGGTACAAAGCATTGCAAAGTTGAATACTCAGTACAAAATACGGTAGTACAGGTTGAGACTTGCAAAACTCTAAGGTTTAGTCCAAAGCCCAAATAAGAAAAAGCCACATATATGAGCATTGGAAATAGAATGGCAGTTATCCTGTTTTCAAAACACAAGATTACACCACAAGTCATAATTGCAAATAGAAAACCAAATAAAAAATACATAGTAAAACACATAAATGTTAAAAAAAGAAAAGGGTGTTGGTGGTATAATTGGTAGTGAAATATAGATTCAAAACCACCCAGACTAGATAGTTGAGGAAGGCATAAATAGCTTCCCAATAGTAAATACAAATAAAAGCCAAGGCTCAAGGCACCTCCACCCAATATACCGTATGTAAATATAGATTTATAAAGTTCCTGTTTTCTACTCTTAAAGCGATTTGCTCCCAGTTTGAATATGGTTTTTAATTCTGTGTAAAAAGGAATTACGGGAATAATCGCATATAAGGGAAAAATATTTATATTATACATTGTGCCATTGGATAGCCAAAATTCCCAATATAATAGTTGATCTAGCAACCTGTGTTTGGATTCTGCTGGGCATTTTTGTACGAGTAATATGCGTAAAAATTGTGAAGTTACCAAATAAGATATAATTGAAATTACAAATATTAGTATGCAAGATAGAAAAAAATATTTATTTTGAAATCTTTTTTTGTAAATATTTGTCATGGCGACTCCTTTCTTGATTAAAAATAGTTTGCGTGATGCTTGGGCTTGCAACCAACCCCAAATGGGGTGTTTGTCCTTATAAGTTATTTTTGTGTAATAGGAAAATGCGATGCAATTGTCCTATTACACAAAAAATGCTCCACGAGGATGCGCAGACCACGAAAAGGAAGTTAATAGCTTCACGATATCGCGGTCGCGCTAGAGTTTTGCTTGCAAACTCTTTGCTCTAAAATCTACTGTGTGTCTATTGCAGGAAAATCAAAGCAATAGAAAAAGCTAATTTTGTTGGGGGTTTCTTATTATATTAAATGTAGTTTCATACTTGTCATTTCCACCATTGATTGTAACAAACAGCTTACTTCCCAACGGTATATCTTTACTATCTTCTGCTTCTAATTCGCCAGCAACTTTGTAAAGATTTTTAATTTCCTCTTTTTCGCAGCTGTCATTTGCAAGAGATACGACTTGGGAAACAGCTTCCGCAAATGCATCATAGGTTGTTTCGGAGGAAAAATAGTCAGGTGTTATTGAGATAAAGAATCCACCACATTTATCGCTAGTTGAGGTTACTTGTATGCTAATGCCTTTTTCTTTCAGTGCATAGTTATATACGCCTTTTTGCTTGCTTACTTTCTTGTAGCCTAATGCTTGGAAGGCTTCCTCAAATTTAGCTACGCTGAATACTCTGAATTTTTCTGCCATTTTGTTTTCTTTTTCCATTTCTGCGCGGTCTTCTGGCGAAAGATTATCGTCTAGAGATTGATAGGCCGGCGGGGTATCTGTGTGCTGATATTTATGACAACCTGTGACGAAACAACAGAGGAGTAAAATTAAAATACAATTCTTTTTTTTCATGATATACATCTCCTTTTCTTTTTGCTTAAAACATGCCTGTTTTTGTAATTTTTTATTATGTGTTTTCTTTTATACGCGCGTTTTTGAACAACACATAATTATTATATCACATATTTTTTCCTGTGCACGTTTTTGTCCTAAGTGTACGTTTTTTTGTCTTAAGTGTTATTTTTTTGAAGATAGGTTACAAAAAAGATGTC
>JAFORL010000017.1 GCA_017393285.1 Lachnospiraceae bacterium | reverse complement strand
CATCTTTTTTGCGATTCTATCACGTTCTCTACTCATACGAACTCCTTTGCGACAAAGTTTTTCTTTTATTTTACTCTATCTGCTTCAAGTTTGCAGTAAATAAGCGAATTTTGTGCGAAAAATTTTTACCTTTCAATACTGAAAAAATGATTAAAAATACTGTCTCTATTATAACAATTTTCCAAGATTTGAACAAGGAAAAAATCTTTACTTGTGAATTTTTTTGTTGTATCATTGTAAGAGAGAAGTAAAGTATGTCTATTTTGAATAGAGTATACTGTTTTACAGGATTTGTGAAATGACTTGGCGAAACTGCGAAAAATTGCCCATCAAAACATGTAGAAATTTGGAAGGGCAATGCCCTTGGAAGTTGAAATACAGATATGACGGCTTTGTAGTTACCATGATATATGAGAATGATATAGGTTCTCGCAAATGAAAGTCGCTAAGAGAACAGGAAAAAGAATGGAGGGATTACTTTGAAAAGTATAGGGGATAAAGTATATGATTTGATGGACTGGCCGGAAATTGAAGCGGTTACGTATTCAGAAGAAGGGCACCCACATGATATTTTGGGTGCACATATTGTGAAAGAAGGTATTTTGGTGCAGGCATTTTTCCCAGATGCGAAAAATGTTTGGGTAAAGAATAAAAAAAATAAGAAAGAAACTTTGATGTTTTTGGAAGATGATGCAGGATTTTTCGCTACATTATTGACAGGAAAACGCATTCCACCATATTGCTTTATTGTGGAAGATGCAAATGGAGAGAAAAAGGAAATAGAGGATCCTTATGGTTTTGAATCTACAGTGACACCGGAAGATGAAGTTTTGTTCCTCAATGGCAATCATGAAACCATCTATGAAAAATTAGGTGCACATGTATGCGAAATAGATGGTGTGGAAGGTACGGCATTTGCAGTATGGGCACCGAATGCATTGCGGGTAAGTGTCGTGGGAGATTTTAATCAATGGAATGGAAAAGTGCACCAGATGCGCAAATTGGACCATTCGGGTATTTTTGAAATTTTTATTCCGGGGGTTCATGCAGGAAGTTTATACAAGTATGAGATTAAACTGCATGGAGATATTACATTTTTAAAGGCAGACCCTTATGGTTATGCCAGTGAATTTCGACCAAACACGGCAAATATCGTGGCAGATTTAAGTGCATATACATGGGAAGACCAAACTTGGTTGAAAAAAAGGGAGCAGGTAGATTTTCAAACTGCGCCTATGTTGGTGTATGAATTACATTTGGGCTCTTGGAGGCAAAAAGATGCTTCAGGAGAGGAAAATCCTTTCTATAACTATCGAGAATTGGCACCGATGGTGGCAGACTATGTGAAAAAAATGCATTATACCCATGTTGAAGTTATGCCGATTACGGAGCATCCTTTGGATGCGTCTTGGGGATATCAGGTTACGGGTTACTATGCAGTGACTTCTCGATATGGCAGTCCTACAGATTTTATGTATTTTGTAGATTATATGCATAAACAGGGGATTGGTGTGATTATGGACTGGGTGCCTGCCCATTTCCCTAAAGATCAGGTGGGATTGGCTAATTTTGACGGGACTTGTTTATATGAGAATCCGGATCCCAGACGGGGAGCGCATCCTGATTGGGGCACCTTGATTTTTGATTATGGAAAGCCACAGGTCAACAATTTCCTGATGGCAAACGCTTTATTCTGGGCAGAAAAATATCATATCGATGGCATTCGTATGGATGCGGTTGCTTCCATGTTATATTTGGATTACGGCAGACAGGAAGGAGAATGGGTGCCGAATATTTATGGTGGTCATGAGAATTTAGAGGCAGAGCAATTGTTGAAAGATATCAATACCGTTATGCATAAAAAGCATAAAGGGGTCATGATGATAGCAGAAGAATCTACTGCCTGGCCAATGGTATCTGGACCAGTGGAAGAGGGTGGTTTGGGCTTTGACTTCAAGTGGAATATGGGCTGGATGAACGATTTCCTCGCCTATATGCGTTTGGATCCTTTGTTCAGAAAGGGCAATCATAACGCTTTGACCTTTGGTATGCTCTATCAATATACAGAGAATTTTATCTTGGTATTCTCTCATGACGAGGTGGTACATGGAAAGGGCTCTATGATTCAAAAAATGTATGGGGATTATGAACAGAAATTTGCAAATTTACGTGTCGCATATGGATATTTCATGACACATCCGGGAAAGAAATTATTATTTATGGGACAGGATTTTGCACAATTTGATGAATGGAATGAAAAAGAAGGACTACAATGGAATTTGCCGGAGGAGTTTCCTTTGCACAAAAAAATGCAACATTATCTTCGTGCTTTACAAAGGTTATATTTAGATTATCCGGCTTTTTATGCAAAAGATGGAGAACCAGAAGGCTTTGAGTGGATTAACTGTATGGATGCAGAGCGAAGCGTAATTTCTTTCCTTCGTAAAAATGGGGATCAGGATGAAACCATGTTGGTGGTTTGTAATTTTACACCAGTGGTATACAAAGATTTCAAAATTGGCGTGCCTTTCAAGGGAAAATATAAAGAGACCTTCAATAGTGATAAAGAAGAATTTGGAGGGGAAGGAAACATAAATCCAAGAGTAAAACAATCGAAGGCGGAAGAATGGGATGAAAGAGAGCAATCTATTTCTATTACGGTTCCACCTTTGGGGATTTCTGTATTTCGATGCACACCATTTGCAGAAACCAAGTTGACAAATGGGAAAAAATAATTTATTGTGTATGAATAGGTCGGCTGAACGATTACAAAGAGATACAGAAAGGAAGAACAAAATATGTGTAATGTAATTGGCAATATGCTTGGAACAATTGGAATCCTTGCAACGCAAGATGGCGGTTTAGATGTGACACCAGAAGAGACATTTCCTCCGGTTACGGAGGTATCCAGTGTAGAAGATACGGTAACAATGGTTGGTGCAGTAGCAGAGTGGGTAAGAAATTATGCCCTCAATACTTTACTTCCGGTAGGTATTAAGGTTATTATTACCTTACTGATTTTCTTTGTTGGAAAATTTGTTGTAAAGAAGATTGTAAATCTCATACATGCTTCTTTGTTGAAGAGTTCCATTGAAGATGCAACGGTACATTTCTTATGTTCATTGGCCAATGGTTTGGGTTTGGTATTGGTAGTATCTATATGTTGTAATTATTTAAAATTTGGCACTGGTGCAATTGTGGCAGTGTTGGGTTCTGCCGGATTGGCTTTGGGGTTATCTTTGCAGGGAAGTCTTTCAAATTTTGCAGGTGGTATTCTTTTATTAATCATGAAACCATTTCGTGTAGGTGATTATATTGTTGCAGCTGGGAACGAAGGGATTGTAAATAAAATGGATATTATTTATACCACTTTGATTACACCTGATAATAGAAAGATTATGATACCGAATGGCAGCTTGTCTAGTGCCAATATTATCAATGTAACGGAACAGGATACCAGACGAGTGGATATCAGCATAGGTGTGGATTATAGTTCAGATTTGCGTCAGGTGAAGGATGTATTGTTGAAATTGGCGAAAGAGCATGCCTGTGTGTTGCAAGATGAACCAATTGATATTTTTGTAGATTCCTTTGATGCAAGTGCCATCACTATGGGGTGTCGTGTTTGGACTGCATCTGAAAATTATTGGAAAGTAAAGTGGGAATTACAAGAAGAAATCAAGAATACATTTGATGCAGAAGGAATTTCTATCCCTTATGAACGAGTGGATATTCACATGATCGAGAAATAAGAAAAAAGTACTTGCAATTTAAAAATGAATGTGTTATACTTGTTTGCAGATGAAGAAATCAAAGAACAAGGGCGTTCTCAAATGTTTATTTGAGGACGCTTTTTCTGTTTTATACTATAGAAAAAGTGGAACTGTTCGCGTTGTTCTAGGATTTTGAAATAATACTATCGCAATCCAACTGGCTTTAGATGATGAGTGGTGCACCTGTTACGATGGAATTAGGAAGCTTGTTGGAAGTCGTTGACAGAACAAGAAATATAACGTATACTTCAATATAGTTACGTAAAAAGAAAGGATGTAGAAAATTATGGGACAGAATGTAATTGAAGATGTTTTCGCAAAAGACGTATTTAATGACAGTGTAATGAGAGAACGCTTACCAAAGCCAATTTATAAGAAGTTAAAGAAGATTATGGCAGAGGGTCAGGATCTTGATATGGAAGTGGCTAATGCAGTTGCACATGCAATGAAAGAATGGGCATTAGAAAGAGGCGCTACACATTATACACATTGGTTCCAACCAATGACAGGAATTACAGCTGAAAAGCATGATTCATTTATTCAACCAGCAGGTGAAGGCGGCGTAATGCTGGAGTTCTCTGGAAAAGAATTGGTAAAAGGTGAGCCAGATGCTTCTTCTTTCCCAAATGGTGGTATTCGTGATACCTGTGAAGCAAGAGGATATACAGCTTGGGACTGTACATCACCAGCATTTTTAAAAGAAGATGCTGCAGGAGTAATCCTTTGTATTCCTACTGCATTCTGTTCTTATACGGGAGAAGCCTTGGATAAGAAGACACCATTGCTTCGTTCTATGGAAGCCATCAGTGCACAGGCAGTACGTGTATTAAAGGCTTTAGGCAATGAAACTGTAAAAGAAGTAAGTTGTTCAGTAGGACCTGAGCAGGAATACTTCTTAGTAGATAGAGAAAAGTATTTACAACGTGAAGACTTAATCTTTACCGGACGTACTTTATTTGGTGCAATGCCACCAAAGGGACAGGAAATGGACGATCATTATTTTGGTACCCTAAAAGAAAAAATCGCAGCTTATATGAAAGAGTTAAATGAAGAACTTTGGAAGTTGGGAATTTTAGCTAAGACACAGCATAATGAAGTAGCCCCTGCACAGCATGAGTTGGCACCTATTTATGCTACAGCTAATATTGCAACAGACCATAACCAATTGGTGATGGAAGTTATGAAAAAAGTTGCAAAGCGTCATGATATGGAATGTTTGTTACATGAAAAACCATTTGCAGGTGTGAATGGCTCTGGTAAACATGACAACTGGTCATTGGTTACAGATGATGGACAGAATTTATTAGAGCCTGGTAAGACACCACATGAGAATATGCAGTTCCTATTATTCTTGGCTGCAGTGATTCGCGCGGTAGATGAAAATGCAGGATTGCTTCGTCTTTCTGCATCAAATCCGGGAAATGATCATAGATTGGGGGCAAACGAAGCACCACCAGCAATTATTTCTATTTATTTAGGTGAACAGTTGCAGGATGTAGTGGATCAATTGATTGCAACCGGTGAAGCAACCAGCTCTAAGACTGGTGAAAAGTTACATACAGGTGTTAGTACTTTGCCTGACTTTATGAAGGATGCGACTGACCGTAACCGTACTTCTCCGTTTGCATTTACAGGAAACAAATTTGAGTTCCGTATGGTTGCATCTTCTTTATCAATTGCAGGTCCAAATACCATTTTGAATACCATTGTTGCAGATGTATTGTCTGATTTCGCAGATCAGCTGGAAAAAGCAGAAAATGCAAAGGATGCAGCACATGATTTGATTAAGAAGACATTGACAGACCACCAGAGAGTTATCTTTAATGGAAATGGTTACTCAGATGGATGGGTAAAGGAAGCAGAAAAGAGAGGGCTTCCAAATATGAAGACTATGGTAGACGCTGTGCCTGAAATCGTATCTGAAAAGACAGTAGAAATGTTTGAAAGACTTGGCGTTATGAATCGTGTAGAATTGGAAGCACGTGCAGAAATCGATTATGAAACTTATGCCAAGGCAATCAATATTGAAGCAAAGACTATGGTGGAGATGGCAGGTAAGAAGTTTATCCCTGCAATCATTGCGTATGTTACAGATTTAGCTGCTTCTATCAATGAAATCAAAGCGGCTTGTGAAGGCGTAAATGTAGAAGTGCAGACAGATTTATTAAAAGAAGCTTCAGATTTGTTGGCACAGGCACAAAAAGCACAGAATGCATTGAAACGTTCTATTGCAGAAGGTGCGAAAAAGACAGATGTTGCTGAACAGGCTAAGTTCTTTAAGGATGTGGTAAAGGCAGATATGGATGCGTTAAGAACACCAATTGACGCTTTAGAGCCAATCGTAGGTAAAGAGTATTGGCCAGTACCATGTTATGCTGATTTATTATTTGAAGTATAGGAACTGTTCAGTTCATTGACTGAAACGTTACGAAATGGAAAGTATGTACGGATGCCAGTTTCTGCTGTTTGAGCTGGAAGTTTGTAGATTGGAATTTTTGTGGGTGGCTATATGAAAGCTTACAGTATAAAGGATAGATGAACAAGATCTTACTGATTTCCTTTAGCTAGGGGGGAGAGGATTTCAGTAGGATCTTTTTTTATGTAATAGGAAATTGCGATGCAATTTCCTATTACATAAAAAACGCTCCGCGAGGATGCGCAGACCGCGGAGATGGAGTTAATTGCTGCGCAATACCGCGGTCGCGCTAGCGTTTTGCAAGCAAAACTCTTTGTTACAAGAAATATATGCTTCTTGCGAAACGTTTTTTAGTGGTGTATAATGGGTCAATGTAGGTGTGGAAAATGTAAGCTAAAAATTTTAGGAGTATTTCTTGTTCTCTTGGAAGCATAAAAGGACTTCGAGAGAACATTTTATGTTCTCTCGGAATCTTGAGTAGTTCATGCCAGCTAAACTCTGGCAAGCACCTTGAAAAGTAAATATTGTCCATGGAACGAAAAAAT
>JAFORL010000126.1 GCA_017393285.1 Lachnospiraceae bacterium | reverse complement strand
CAATTCCAGCCCTGCTTTGCAAGTACCATCTAATACAAAAAAGTTTTGCTTGCAAAACTCTAGCGCGACCGCGGTATTGCGCAGCAATTAACTCCATCTCCGCGGTCTGCGCATCCTCGCGGAGCGTTTTTTATGTAATAGGAAATTGCATCGCAATTTCCTATTACAAAATAAAAAGATGCAAATCACCATAGGTAACATGCATCTTTTGTATCATTTATTATTTGATTTGATGTTCTGTATCATTTATAAAACTTTCCACAATAAATCTTGGTCTTTCCTTGGTCTCCATATAAATCTTGCCAACATATTCTCCAATCACACCAAGGGCAATCATCTGCACACCGCCCACAAACCAAACGGAAATCAACATACTTGACCAACCTGGAACTGTCTTATGTAAGAAAAATTGCACAAGTGTGTAAATCATAATTGCCACTGAAACTAAGAAGAAACATACACCACCTGTAGTAACAAAGCGAATTGGCTTTGTACTCAAGGAAGTAATACCCTCCATAGCAAAAGAAAGCATTTTCTTCAACGGATACTTACTCTCACCTGCAAATCTTTCATTTCTCTCATAAGTAACTACAGTAGAAGGATATCCAATCATAGGTACAATACCTCTGAGAAATAAGTTTACTTCTTTGTATTGTGCCAAACCTTCCAAAGCACGCTTACTCATCAAACGACAATCTGCATGGTTAAATACTACCTCACCACCTAAAGCATTGGTTAATTTATAAAAACTTTCTGCTGTGGTACGCTTAAACCAAGTATCCTTTTCTCTTGCACTACGGGCGCCATATACCACATCATGTCCCTTTTCATATTCTTCCACCATAGCATCAATTACGCCAATGTCATCTTGTAAATCTGCATCCATGGAAATTACCATATCTGCACAATCCTTAACCGTCATCAAGCCGGCTAACAATGCATTTTGATGTCCACGATTACGGCTTAAATTTATGCCAGAAAACATAGAATCCTGCTCATGTAATTCTTGAATCAACTCCCAAGTACGATCTTTAGAACCATCATTCACAAAAACAATACGGCTCAATGGACTAATACAATCCTTTTTTATTAATTGTTGGTATTTTTCCTTCAATTGTCTGGCTGTCTCTGGCAGTACCTCTTCTTCATTATAGCATGGCAATACCATGTATAAAATATCACTCATGTTTTCTTCCTCCTAGTCTTTGTAATGTACGCTCGGCGTCTTTTTATACTAGAATTTCGAGATAGATTTTTCTTGGATAACGGCATTCCCACAGTGCGTACACAGTGTGTATGACGAGGAAATGGAGAAAATCCAAGGAAAATATAGCCGAAATTATGATATAAAGTAGATTCCAAGGTACATTGTATGTTTCCGGTTCACACCTACTTTGTTCCATATATGCATAACAGACACAAAAAATCTTTTCTCCACTTTGCAAACTAGGCAAATGAAGTAAGACTCATTCCTACTGTAGCTCTATAAACAAATCCACTATAGTCATTCTATCACATTTCTAATCATTTTTCTATCTTTTTTCTCTGTTTATCTGACACTATATGAATAACTCGGCTGAACTGTTACACCGACCGAGCAAAAATATCAAGCCCCGGCTTACGAGACTTGGCGTGGAATTTGTGTGGGCATAGCTGACAAAAATCCTATGCAAATTCCTGCACATCCTCGCTGTGCGTTTTTCTCAGTCGGAGTTACAAGCTCCGACTGGGATAAATCAAAGAACCTGTGACTACTTGCAGGCGAATAGCGATTTGTATTTATACTATTTGATGCGACAGATAATCTGTTTCAAATACCAAGGGTCTTCGCATGGAGCTACCACATTCCCGCCTTCCACTTCATTGGTGTATTTCTGTGGCACAATACATTTCTGGTCAACCCCCATTTTCATCCATTCATATTCCAGGTCCAGATGACCAATATCATATGCACGATAACCCAATTGGGTCAAATCGTATCCCAATACAGTTGCTGTAGGTCCCAATGCCAAGAAAATAGGTGTCTCCTTTGAAATTTTCTTAATCTCCTCTAAAATTTTACCATATTGTTCAAATGCATCTGTAGCCGGACAAATCACACGACCTATGGATTTTGTATTTGCAAACAAATCATTGCCTACTCCCAGTCTGGAGCCTTCCCCTTCCACAATGACAATATCTTTCCCTTGCCATAATGTCTGCAGTTTTTGAAAAAATTCCAAGGCCTGTTCCTTTTTTCTATAACGCATATATGGTCTGGTAATATCGGCAGATAAATAGGTCACCTGTGGTTGCAACAAAGTAATCCACTTGCTTCGTTCCTGATACATATTGATAATCCAGTAATCTTTACTTTCCTCTGTCTGCAGGGGAAACTCCAAAAAATTAATCTCATCAACAATCCCTACTTCACAGTCTTCTATTGGATTGCTTAATATTTCGCATAAGCGTTTCTGTAATTCCCGATTGGGACGTTGAAAATTGATATGTCTACCCGTCATAATCGACAATTCACCATCCCCAAAGCGTATGATGCTATGCTTCGACTTACAAAGTTTATTAAGGGAAGCCTCCACATTTAAGATTCGAACCGGTTGTAGCCTTTGTTTCCAACGTAGGATTGCATATTTTAGGTATATTTTTCTCTTTTTCCATATTTTTTTGCCCTGTCTGGCAAAGAAGCGTAGAAAACCTACTTTCTTCCTTTCCTTCTTTTTCCTTTGTCTCTGCAAATATTGATCTGCACACTCTGGTGATTCTGCAAATTTCTCGATTAACCTCATCCATTCCTTCTGCAAGGAAGACTTTCCTTTTCCTCCTGAAAAAGACTGATACATTTCTAAGAATTTGGTATGCAAGACTGCTGATTTTTCTGCTTGGAACTGCCAAATAGTTAAGTAATAACGAGCAATCCAATATAATCCTCTGGCTCTGGCTATTTCTTCCAACTCTTTTTCTTCCAGCGTAGCAAAATATGCAATTTGTTCTTGAAAAGCCTGTAGGGCATCGAAATATCTTTCTACAGATACTTGTTGCATAATGCTATGGTCCCTTTTTCTATAGGCATAAAATGCAAAAGGAAGGTAATAGATCTTCTGTTCTTCATACAACAAGCGATAACTGACAGCCTCATCTTCTACCGTTCTTCCTTCTGGAAAACGCAAGTGTTCCCAAATGGACTTCTTGTATAATTTATTCCATACCACAACATATTTGATGGTATCCTCTGTAAAATAAGCCCTATAGTCTTTCCATTCCTTAGCTTCAAGTATATCGTAGTTTTTCCAATCTTCCTTCTGGACTGATTCGGTTATGTCCATCTCATCACAAAACACAATATCTGCATTTTTTTCTTCTGCTACCTTGCATAAGGCTTCTAATGCACATGGATGAAGCATATCATCACTATCTACAAAAAAAATATATGTGCCTGTCGCCAAATCTATTCCATGGTTTCTAGTGGCAGAAAGTCCTTGATTTTCCTGATGTACAATCTTCCAATTTTTATATTTTTCTTGAAATCTATCACAAATATCCCCACTGGTATCCGTAGATCCATCATCCAATACAATCACTTCTATATCCTGATAGGTTTGCTCCGCAATAGAATGCAAACAATCCGCTAAATATTTTTCCACATTGTAAACTGGTACAATGACAGAAATAACAGGGTTCTGATTCGCTCCCAATAGCACTCCCTCCCGAATATGCTTATTTTATGATTCCTGTCCCATCATTTCTTCGTATAATTTTTGTAATTTTTGCGCTTCTGTATGGATACTATATCCCGCTGCTTTCACCTCTTCTGTCATATCTGTTCTTTCATATCCATTTGCATATCGACAGATGCCTTCTGCCCATTGTTCCGGTGTCCAGGATAATGGGTAGAATTCCGCCATATCTGTGATTTTAACTTCTTCTGTCACAGTATCCGAAAATATGGTCTTTACGCCGGAAGCCTGTGCCTCTATCCCCACCACAGGTAGTCCTTCATACAAAGATGGTAACAAAAATACATCCATCATCTGATACATTTCATTGACATTCGGTATCGAACCGGTAAAAATCACAGACTTTTCTATTCCCAAAGACAAAATCTGTTCTTTCACTGCCGGTTGTAATTCTCCTTCCCCAATCAAGACCAATTTGGCGTTGGGTTGTTGCTTTACTACCTCTGCAAAAATCTTAATGAGAAATTTGTGATTCTTCTGCTTCATAAATCGTCCTACATGCCCAATCACAAAATTCTCCTCCACATGAAATTGCTTTCTCAAACGCGCTCTAACCTCTGGATTGTAGACAAAGCGTTCCTCCTCAATGGCATTTCTAATCAGGGTATACTGTTGTTTCTTTGCAATATCCTTCCCAAAATAAAAGGAAACTGCCAATGCTCCACATCCCCAATATTGGGTTGCAGCATTTTTCAAATGCTTTCTGCAATATTGTTTGATGGGCCATTTTGCGTCAAAATTCAATTTGGAATTATGGCTATGGGCAATACGATGTGGAATGTGATTTCTTTGTGCCTCACGCAAAGCATAGTAAGCCAATGCACCATTGTGGGCATGAACAATTTGAATTTCCGGATGGTCTGCAAATAATTGTTTCATGAATTTTCTATATCGGAATAGCTTCAAAGGATTGAAGCCAGGGGATACAAAAATTCTGCCTCCCAAACTTCTTACTTCATCTTCATAAGCCCCCGGTTTTGGCTTATTTGCCAAAAAATCAAACTGTATCTTTTCCCGATCCATATGTCTATAATAATTCATCAACATGGTTTCCAAACCTGCTCGATCCATATTACTAACAGAATGCAATACTCTAATCATCTTTTTTATTCCTTCTATCTTTATGCACGATTGATAAGTTTCATTACTTGCTATGTAGCGTTATGGTTTTGCGGCTTTCCTAATCTGCCAACCATTTTTCCTACTTTTTCCTTTTCTTTTATTATACAACATCCTAGAATATCGGTGCAATGAAAAAATCCATAAAACAGAACTACCTTGTGCATAAATTTCTGCACAAGGTAGTTCTGAAAGCCAGGGTTCAGATTGTGTTGCAACCTGCAAGCCTTCGATTTTCTATTCTAGTGTTGTTCTGTCATACATTACAACATTGGTCTTATAATCTACATATTTGTTATCTTTGTCATAGTTATCAGCCACTTCTACTTTTGCCAAAGATTGATCATAAATTTCTCTAATCCAACGATAGACACCAACTTTATTATTTTTAATAATAAAGTGTTCTTCATTTCCACCTACACCATAAAGTAAGATTGCTTTATTCTTTGAGGATACATTTGGTGCATCGATGGTATTGTAGCTAAATTCAACGGTATGTCCATTGATTCCTGCATGGAAGCCAGCATAAATTACATTACCATTTCCATTAGGGAAATAATTCATACCATGATCATCATAATTGTAATGGAAGGTATTTTGGGTCACAAGACAATCTGTATTTATTTTTGTAAAATGAATATAAGTTTCCATATATCCATCTACTGTAATATCATTTCCAGACATTTCTGTGATATCCAAACCTAAGGTCTTACAACCTCCCTTAATATGAATGGTATTATTTCTTACAATACTTTCCAAGTATGACATTGCATATACATAGCAATCACAATCTACGATGTTGTTTTCAAATATTCCTCCACGCTTAAAGATTTGTGATAAACCACCATTTTCTTTACTGGTTACTGTAATATGATTATCTTTTACTGTAACTCCCGGTCTGGCATCAAAAATAACACCGCTGGTATAATTTGTAGTATGATGTACAATGAATTCGTTATCTGCAATGACACAATCACTTAATTTACCAAAGGTCATGAAGTTAGAAGGTACATCTGCTTCCACTACATTATTTGTAAATCTAACATTGTTAATTTCTCTGGATTCATCATAAGCAATTGTAATAGCCATGGTTTTCTTGCTTACGTTACTTGCTGATGCTGTATACATCTTATTGTTTGAAATGTTGATATTTGAAATACCTGCTGCCGCACCTGTCTTTGTAAATATACCTAACATCTCATCGTGGGCATTTTGTAACATGGTACAATTGGTTACGGATACGTCTGAACAACCTGCACTCCACATATCAATAATACCTAAACAAGCACCACGTTCTACACAACCCATTTGCTCCATGAAGCAATTGTCAATTTTTACATTATGCCAATCTGTGTACAATGTAATATTGGTGTATTGACGGTCTGTATTTCCGTTAAATGCAATTACATTTTTCTTTACTGAAAATTCGCAATTTAAAATCTGAATATCAGAGGCAAACATGACACTACATTGTCTATAATATGGCACCCATTTTGTCTCTCTTGCTTCTACACGGAAATTATCTAAAGTGATGTCTTTTCCTACAACGGTTAAGAAATGCTCATCTCCCTGGTAACCATTGTCTGTGTATAAAATAGATGTCTTGCCTTTTCCTACAATTTTGTAGTGGTCGCCACCAATATATACTTTCGAAGCACAACGCAATTCTCCTTCCGGTATTTCAATCACACCATCATCATATTTGTCAATCAAGCCGATTGCCTCATTCAAACGTGCTGCATCATCGTTGTCCGTAAGATCTGTTACGTTGTCAATCATAGCTTTACATCTGCCTGCTCCAAATTGTAATAAATTAATGGTTTTGTTTTCAATTACAAAATTTACATGTTGTCCTGTCTTGGTTGTCAATGAGCTAAAATATCCACCACTAGAACGATATGCCACTTCATAAGTTGCAGCTCCGCCATCTCCAGCTTCGTAATAGCCTTTGGTATAAATTTTTGCCCCTGCCGGATACACTTCCTGTAAATTCTTTAAATCTTGTAGTGTATCTACTACTATCTTTGTTTCCTTGCTTTCTTTTGCGCCTGCACGAATGCTTGCTTCTACATTTTTATTGTAGATAATACCATATACATAGCAGGTAGTATTGTTTGTATTCATAGCTACCCAATGAATATCTTCATCTTTTTGCAAAGCTAACTCACTGGCAGTAGGTGCACCGGAAATCAACAATGGCAAAACATTTTCTTCTCCTACCACACGACGTAACTTGGTACTATATCCACTACGCATGTTATAGTTTGGTGTAGTATTCCATTTGTAATTGCTCAAATCTGCCAAAGTTTTTGGTGCTTCCAATCCCAAATCATCAGAAATATAATATCTGGTATAGTATTTTGTATAATTGTTGTAAGAAAGTGGATTGCTTGCATCAATGATTGGATCTACATCTTCCAAACTATCCACTTGCATGCCCTTCTTGCAAACAACGCCATATACCAAAGACTCTCTGGTTCCATTTGGCTTAATTGCAAACCAGTGCACTTCTTCATCCTCTTCTAAGATTTCTGCTACCTTAGCAGGAACTTTTCTAATTCTAGACTCTACCAAAGCCATATCATCAAATATACCTACATCATTAGAAGGATCTGTCCAAACTGCACCACCATAGCAACCATGCCATCTATAATAGTCTAATGCTTCCATATATTGTGGCACAGATTGACCTTTTTGCAAAATAAAGAAATTTGCATATTTTTCTTTATGTACACTTGGATTGTAGGTTGGTAAAACACTTGGTTCTTCATAACCATTTCCAACTGGAAGTACTGCAATTGGTGCTACTGTTGGCACTGTTGTTGGTGCTTCTGTCGGTACCGCTGTTGGTGCTTTCGTTGGCACTGCTGTTGGTGCTTTTGTTGGCACTGCTGTTGGTGCTTTTGTTGGCACTGCTGTTGGCGCTTCTTTATCTGTCACATATCCATAGACATGATTTCCACCCAAACTTGGTTTCATAAATGCCCAGTGAATTTCTTTGTCTTCTGCCACTCTCATTTGCTTATTGTTTGGTGCTTTGATGATATAAGACTGAATTTCCTTTTCATCTGCACTTTTACGTAATTTGGTACTGGTTTTGATACCCCAGGCAGGATCTACCATTTTTGACCATTTGTGATTTCCTACATCTTCTAATGAAGTTGGAATACTTTCCCCTTCTTGTAACACATAAAAACTTGTATAATAAGTATAATAGTTTTCATAAGAACTTGGATCTTTTGCATCAATAACCGGATCCATTTGAGAAGTGTCACCCTTTGGACAAATCATTCCATATACAAATACCTGATAATTATTGTCCTTCATGGCAAACCAACGAATTTCTTCGCCTTCTTTTAGTAAAGCGTCCCCACCTTCCGGAACGGAAATAATACTATCTTCTACTGCTTTTACATTATTTTCTATATCTGTCTGCTTATCTGTAAATCCGTAACTTGGAAGTTTGCTCCAGTGATAGTAATCTAAAGCGTCGTTGTATAATGGTAATACCTGACCTCTATTCAATACATAATAAATTGCCACTGTCTTCTTCATCTGCACAACTGGTGCTGCTGTTTGTGCTACCGTTGGTACTGCAGTTGGTGCAACTGTTGGCACTGCTGTTGGTGCTTTTGTTGGCACTGTTGTTGGTGCTTTTGTTGCCACTGCTGTTACCGCTTCTTTATCTGTCACATATCCATAGACATGATTTCCACCCAAACTTGGTTTCAT
>JAFORL010000125.1 GCA_017393285.1 Lachnospiraceae bacterium | reverse complement strand
GTGTGATTTCGATAATACGATTAGCAATGGTTTGAATAAATTGATGGTCCTGAGAGGTAAATAATACAACACCAGGGAATTTTATTAAGCCATTGTTTAGTGCAGTAATGGATTCCATATCTAAGTGGTTGGTAGGTTCATCCATTACAAGTACATTAGATGCCATAATCATCATTTTAGACAACATAACACGTACTTTTTCTCCACCGGAAAGGACTCTTACTTTTTTTACACCGTCTTCGCCGGCAAATAACATACGTCCTAAGAAACCACGTACATAAGTAACATCTTTTTCTGGCGAAAATTGCATGAGCCAGTCAACAATAATATCATCACAATCAAAATCTTTTGTATTGTCTTTAGGGAAGTAAGAAAAACTTGTTGTTACACCCCATTTGTAATCCCCTTCATCTGGTTCCATTTCGCCAGAAAGAATCTTAAACAAAGCTGTTGTTGCAGCTGTATTACTACCAACAAAAGCAATCTTATCATCACGATTGACAATGAAAGAAACATCATCTAATACTTTAACACCATCTATGGTTTTAGATAAATGTTCCACAGTAAGTACTTCGTTTCCGATTTCACGTTGTGGGCGGAAGTCTATGTATGGATATTTTCTGCTAGATGGTTTAATGTCATCTAATTCAATTTTTTCTAAGGCACGCTTACGAGAAGTTGCTTGCTTAGATTTTGAAGCATTGGCACTAAAGCGTTGAATAAAGTCTTGTAATTCTTTAATCTTTTCTTCTTTCTTTTTGTTGGCTTCTTTCATTTGTTTGATCATCAATTGGCTGGATTCATACCAGAAATCATAGTTACCAGCGTATAATTGAATTTTTGCATAGTCAATATCTGCTGTATGTGTACATACTTTATTTAAGAAATAACGGTCATGGGATACAACAATTACTGTATTTTCAAAATTAATAAGGAATTCTTCCAGCCAACGAATCGCATCCAAATCTAAGTGGTTGGTAGGCTCGTCAAGAAGAAGAATATCCGGATTACCAAATAGGGCCTGTGCCAATAAAACTTTGACTTTTTGTCCACCATTTAAGTCCTTCATCATGGAGTAGTGTAAGTCAGTTTCAATGCCTAATCCGTTTAATAAAGTAGCGGCATCAGATTCTGCTTCCCAACCATTTAAATTTGCAAATTCTCCTTCTAATTCACTGGCAAGGATACCATCTTCTTCAGTAAATTCTTCTTTTGCATAAATAGCATCTTTTTCCTTCATAA
Organism: Lachnospiraceae bacterium; assembly: GCA_017393285.1. Classification (GTDB taxonomy): domain Bacteria; phylum Bacillota; class Clostridia; order Lachnospirales; family Lachnospiraceae; genus CAG-411. The sequence continues at coordinate 17,710 of JAFORL010000125.1, read as the reverse complement.
TGTCATATAGGCGTTGATTTCCCATAATAACAGTATCTAGAACATTAAATTCATCATATTTAAAGTGATCCTGTTTTAAGAAAGAAAGTCGTTGTCCAGGAGTGATAATGACATCACCCTTAGATGGTTCAATTTCACCTGCTAAAATCTTTAAAAAAGTAGATTTTCCTGCACCATTGGCACCAATCAATCCGTAACAGTTTCCTTCCGTAAACTTAATGTTAACATCTTCGAATAATGCTTTTTTTCCAATACGTAATGTTACATTACTTGCTTGTATCATAAAAGAATCCTCACTTTCAAATAATTCGTTTCTTTTCCATTGTACTGAAAATAACAGATTTTTCAAGTCTTTTCTGTAAAATAATTGCAACTTTACCTACAATTTCCTCTTGTAGAAATCAAAAGATTTCAGACAGATATGCCTCTTGCCTTTTTATGTACTCTTGGAATCTACTTTATATCATAATTTCGGCTATATTTTCCTTGAATTTTCTCCATTTCCTCGTCGTATACACCGTGAACGCACTGCGGGAATGTCGTTATCCAAGAAAAATCTATCTCGAAATTCTAGTATAAAAAGACTCCGAGAGTACATTTTTATATAAGGGTGGAAGGAACGAACGAGTCTGGCATTGTAATTGGAAAAAACTTGCTGACGTACTGGTATCTGTTAAGGGGGAAGATGAGAGTCTGGCATTGTAAATGGATATGGATTGGAGGGTAAGTAGCTGTAACAGTTTAGCCGGGGGGGGTAAAAGTAGCTTGCCTAAGTCACAAATCTTCCTTGTTAAAATAACAGTTTCGTTGTATAATAAAAAAGTTGTGTGCATTTTTAGAAATGCAGGACGAAAAAGGAGAAAATATGAATCTATTAATAGCAGAAAAAATAAGTAAGATATTTACAGATAAAGTTTTATTATCACAAGTATCTTTGGGAATAAATGAAAATGATAAAATTGGCGTAATTGGGGTCAATGGTACTGGAAAGTCGACTTTGCTTAAGATTTTGGCTGGGCAGGAAGAAGCAGATGAAGGACGTATCGTGAAAGGAAACGACGTCAGAGTGGAATTTTTGGCGCAGACACCAGATTTTGATGATCAATATTCCTTATTGGAAAATGTTACTAGGACGCGAGAACATATTGGAGATGGCTGGAACGTAGAAGGCGAGGCGAAAGCCATGTTAGGAAAATTGGGAATCACAGAATGGGATCGCAAACCTTCCGCTTTTTCCGGGGGACAAAGAAAACGTGCAGCTTTGGTAAGAACCTTATTAACACCAGCTGATTTATTGATTCTAGATGAGCCGACAAACCATTTAGATGACGCCATGGCAGAGTGGTTGGAAGCGTATTTACACAAATTTCGTGGTGCATTTATCATGATTACACATGACCGGTATTTTTTAGATAAAGTAACCAATAAGATTGTAGAGATAGATAAAGGCAAATTATATACCTACGAAACCAATTATTCCGGGTTTTTAGAATTGAAATTAGAACGTGAAAATATGGAATTGGCCACAGAGCGTAAGAAACAATCCTTGTATCGAAAGGATTTGGCTTGGATTATGCGAGGTGCCAGAGCTCGTTCGACGAAACAGAAGGCACATATTCAAAGATTTGAAGAATTACGAGATAGAGAAAAAATACAAGAAACAGCACAGGTGGAAATGCAGGCATTTGCATCTCGTTTGGGGAAAAAGACGATTGCACTGGAGAATATAAGTAAAGCTTATGGAGACAGAGTATTGATAAAAGATTTTAATTATATTTTCTTAAAACAGGATCGGATTGGAATAGTAGGAGAGAATGGCGCTGGTAAGTCTACTTTGCTGAAGATGATTATGGGGGAGGTACAGGCTGACGCAGGAGAAATAGCAATTGGACCGACCGTTAAAATAGGATATTTTGCGCAGGAATGCGAAGCAATGGATTATAATCAGAAGGTAATAGATTATATCAAAGAAGTTGCAGAGTACATTGAAACGCCAGAAGGTAGCGCCAGTGCATCACAAATGTTAGAACGTTTCTTATTTACAGGTGCAATGCAGTATTCTCTAATTGAAAAATTATCTGGTGGAGAGAGACGAAGATTATATTTATTGCGTATTTTGATGGAAGCACCAAACGTATTAATCTTAGATGAACCAACCAATGATTTAGACATTCAGACCTTACGTGTATTAGAGGATTATCTGGATTCTTTTCCGGGTATTGTGATTACCGTATCCCATGATCGATATTTTTTGGATCGTATCGTGAGTCGTATTTTTGCTTTTGAAGGAAATGGTGTGGTAAAGCAGTATGAAGGAGGATTTACTGACTATTGGGAAAAAGCAAAAAATCAAGTAATAGCCGTATCAAATGAGAGTGGGGATTTGGCTGGACCTAAGAAAAAGAATTATAAAGTCAAAGATAAAAAACTGAAGTTTACATATGCGGAACAAAAAGAATATGAAACGATAGATATGGATATTGCAGAACTAGAACAACGTATTGCCGATAACGAAAAAGACATGTTAACTTTTGCAAAGGATTTTGTAAAATTGCAGGAGTTAGCAGAAGAAAAAGAAAAATTACAAGAACAGTTGGACGCAAAAATGGATCGTTGGGTGTATTTGACAGACTTAGCGGAACAAATTGAAGCAGAAAAGTAATGGTATTCTCGAAAATGCAATAGGCGAATTGGAGAATATATAAATACAAGGAGGATGTTGTGGTAGACAAGGTAGTAGATATTGCAAAGGGAAAAGGCTTGCCGTTGGGGGTTTCACGCATTGGAAAAAAACAATGGCAGTTCTCTATTGCAAAGGATCATACAAAAGAAATAACATTATTGCTTTTTGCTGCAGGAGAAAAAGAGGAAGTTGCTTCTATTACACTTTTTTCGGCGTATTTAGTGGGAGGAATTTATTCTGTTATTGTAACCTTTGCAGATGAAAGTATTGATGAGTATGCGTATTTGATTGATGGAAAAATGTGTTTGGATCCTTATGCAAAATTGTTATCCGGTAGGAAAGCATTTGGAGAAAAACACGAAAATGTACATGCCTGTATGGTTAAAAGTACGAAAATTGTAAGTGAGCCTTTGTATACACCGTTTCATGAATTGGTTTTATATCGGATGCATGTACGTGGATACACAATGGATCCAACTTCAAAAGTGAAGAATAAGGGGACATTTAAGGGATTAGTAGAAAAAATACCATATTTAAAGGAATTAGGTATCAATGGTATTGTTTTGCTTCCTTGTTATGAGTTTGATGAAACGATAGAAATGTCTAAGCAAGGGTCTAGCAAGCCAAGTAATTTTTTAGCATATACCAGACCCTTGACAGAAGAACAGATGGAGGAACAGAATTTTCCAGAAGTGAATTTTTGGGGATATACGGATAAATGTCAGTATTTTGCACCGAAGGCAGCATATGCTGCGAATCCGTCTAAAGCCATTATTGAAATGAAGAATATGGTAAAGAAAATGCATGAAAATGGTATTTGTGTGTTTATGGAAATGTTTTTTGCAAATCAAACCAATCAAGTATTAATTGGTGAGTGTTTACGATATTGGGTTACAGAATATGGAATTGATGGTTTTAAAATTAATACAGAAGTTGTAAATAGCCAGATTGTTGCAAATGATCCTGTACTTGCCAGAACAAAATTTATGGCGACGTATTGGGATACAAGTATCTGTTATGAACCGTATGAAAAGGTTGAAGAAAAAATATTAGCGGAATACAATGATGGATTCATGGTTGATGGTAGAAGATTTCTAAAAAGTGATGAAGGTCAGGTGAATGCTTTTTTAGAACGCTTCCGAAAAAATCCAGATCAACAAACGGTTATTAACTATATTACCAATATTAATGGTTTTACGCTGATGGATTTGGTTTCTTATGATGTGAAGCATAATAATCAAAATGGAGAGCAGGGTATGGATGGCACAGAGTACAATTATAGTTGGAATTGTGGTTGGGAAGGGCCTACCAAACGGAAACAAATTGTGCAGTTACGCTTGAGACAAATTAAGAATGCATTGGTGTTTTTGTTGTTAAGTCAAGGGGTTCCTATGCTGTTGGCAGGGGATGAATTTGGAAACACCCAGTTTGGAAATAATAATGCCTATTGCCAGGATAATGAAATTGGTTGGGTAATTTGGAAAAAGCAGGCTATGAATCAGAGAATCCTACAATTTACAAAGAGTATGATTCGTTTGCGGAAAGAACATCCGGTTTTTTCTCCTAAGCATGCTTTGCGAGCTATGGATTATATTGCTTGTGGATGTCCGGATATTTCTTTTCATGGTACAAAACCATGGTATCCGGATTTAAGTAATTACAGTCGTGTATTGGGAATTATGTTATATGGAAAATATGCACCCTTAAGCATACGACGTTCAGATCGGAGTTATTATATTGCATTTAATATGCATTGGGAATCTCATGTTTTTGAATTACCGGTATTACCGAAAAAGAAAAAATGGCGGGTAATCGTGGATACCTATCAAAGTCAAAAAGATTTAAAAAAGTCTGAGAATAATCAAGAAACACCAAATGAGGTTTTACAGTATAAAGTAGAAGCCCGTTCTGTTGTGGTTTTTGAAGAATTTGAGGATAAAAATAAAAAATAGAATCTGCAGTTAATTCAATAAAAATTATAGTATTAGCACTCGCTTTGTTTGAGTGCTAATATTTTTCTTGACATTTATTTCTTGAAGATGTAAGATATTACAGAAAAGAGGATGCAGTTCATGGATTGTGTCTATATGTTTGAATGAATAAAAAAGGAGCGATTTTTTATGAGTAAAGTACAAGGAAATTTGTCAATTGATTCAGAAAATATTTTTCCAATTATTAAGAAATGGTTGTATTCAGACCATGATATTTTTATTAGAGAATTAGTTTCTAATGGATGTGATGCTATTACTAAGTTGAAAAAATTAGATTTGATTAGCGAAGTTGAGATTCCGGAAGGATATAAAAATGAAATAAAAGTCATTGCAGATGCCAATAAAAAGACCTTAACCTTTATTGATACGGGTATTGGTATGACAGAAGATGAAGTAAAAGAATATATCAATCAGATTGCTTTTTCAGGTGCCACAGATTTCTTGGAAAAATACAAAGATAAGGCCAGTGAAGAACAAATTATTGGACATTTTGGTTTGGGATTTTATTCTGCATTCATGGTAGCAGATAAAGTGACAATTGATACTTTGTCATATAAAGAAGGAGCAGAGCCTGTATTTTGGGAATCAGAAGGTGGCATGAGCTTTTCTATGGACAAGGGTACAAAGGATAGCTGGGGAACCAAGATTACTTTGTATTTAAATGAAGATTGCTATGAATTTGCCAACAGTTATCGTGTCAAAGAAATCTTAAATAAATATTGTTCTTTTATGCCAGTTGAAATTTTCTTTGAAGATGCAAACGCAGAGCAGGAATATGAGACAATCGATGCGGCAGATGTAAAAGAAGATGATGTTGTTGTAGAACGTTTTACAGAGGAAGCCAAAACAGAAGAAAAAGAAAATGAAAAAGGTGAGAAAGAAGTAGTAGAAATTTCACCTGCAAAAGAAAAGGCAAAGATTAACAAGCGTCCGGTTTCTATTAGCACACCTACACCTTTATGGACAAAACATCCAAATGAATGTAGTGAAGAAGAATACAAGAAATTTTATAGAGAGGTATTTCATGACTATAAGGAGCCTTTGTTCTGGATACATTTAAATATGGATTATCCATTTAACTTAAAAGGAATTTTGTATTTCCCTAAAGTAAATACAGAATATGATAATTTGGAAGGTACCATCAAATTATACAACAATCAAGTGTTTATTGCAGACAATATTAAAGAAGTAATACCAGAGTTCTTATTGTTATTAAAAGGTGTAATTGATTGTCCGGATTTACCATTAAACGTATCTCGTTCTGCATTGCAAAATGATGGATTTGTTAAGAAAATTTCAGAGTATATCACGAAGAAGGTTGCAGATAAGTTATCTGGTATGTTTAAAGTAGAACGTGAAAATTATGAAAAATATTGGAATGACATAAGTCCATTTATCAAGTTTGGATGTTTGAAAGATGAAAAGTTCCAAGAAAAGATGAAGGAGTATATTATTTTCCAAAATCTTGACGAGAAGTTTATTACATTGCCAGATTATGTTAAGGCAGCAACAGGCGTAAAAGATGGAGAAGCTGTAGATGCAGAGGGTAATGTGATTGATGCAGAAGTAGAAACAGATACAAAAGAAAATGCAGATGAGAAGAAAGAAGAAAAGACAACCATTTACTATGTTACAGATTTACAACAACAAAGTCAGTATGTGAATTTGTTTAAAGAACAGGGAAAAGATGCATTGGTTTTAACCCATGCGATTGATCAACCATTTATATCAAGATTAGAACAGTTGAATGATGATTTACGTTTCCAACGTGTAGATGCAGAATTGGATTCTGAGATGACAGAAGCAGATGATAGTGAAGAATTCAAAAAGAATGAAGAAAGTTTATCTGCTTTATTCAAGAGTAATTTGAAAAAGGATCAGCTACAGGTAGAGTTGAAAAAATTAAAGAACACTTCGGTTTCTTCTATGATTACATTATCTGAAGATAGTAGAAGAATGCAGGATATGATGAAGCAATATGGAATGGCTGGTATGGATCCTGCCATGTTTGGTAATGCCGGTGAAACTTTGGTTTTAAATGCAAATCATCCTTTGGTTGCTTATTTGTTGAAGTCTGAAAAAGATGAAAAAATAACAAAATTATTATGTCAACAATTGTATGATTTGGCAGCAATTGCACAACGTCCATTGCCAGCTGAGGAGATGACACAGTTTGTTGCAAGAAGTAATGAAGTCATGATAGCATTAACAAAATAAAGTTTTTTATCTTCATCCATCTGGTATGTTTCTTGTTTTTTGTAAAACAATTAGCTATGCTCCGATGAAAAAGTGAATAGATTGCATCATAGGAATAGTAAGTAGTCAGGTTTTTTTATGAAAAACCTGGCTACTTTTTGTATATTGGAAGAAAGTTGAGGGCATACTGTATTATATCAAAAATCAATATGTTCTCTCGATGTCTTTTTATACAAGAATTTCCAGATGGATTTTTCTTGGATAACGACATTTCCACAGTGTGTACATGGTGTGTAGGAGGAAATCCAGGCAAACAGACATGACTGCTTGTCCAGTCCCCACTATGTATGAAAATGGGTTTGCTTATAAGGAAGACACCGGGAGAACATGCAATTAGAATAGGAGGAGAAAGCATATGAAGAAGAAAAATATAATGGGATTAATGGCAGGCCTTATTTTGTCTAGCTTTGCAATTACTGCTTGTGGTATGGATACAAACAATACAGTAACATCTGGGGATTCCACAAATGATGTAAATCATCAAAACGATAATGATAAGAAGCAAAAAAATGATGATGGGGCTGTAGATGATGCGGTAGACGGTGTTACCAATGGTGTAGATGATACGGTAAATGGAGTCGGAGAAGGCGTGGAAGATGCAGTAGATGGTGTTACCAATGGTGTGGAAGATGCGGTAGATGGTGTTACGGACGGTGTAAAAAAAGGTGTAGAGGATGCAAGCCAAGATCGTACAAATTAAATACATTTGCATCTATGTAACGATTTTGTGATTTGGGCATAGGTATTTTTTAATACGCATCAATGGTTGTATTTTAGTGATGCTTTTTATGTTGGTTTTTAGCCCTTGCTTTGACTGAATGGTCTTTGCTTGGGCTAAAAACTATAACAAAATATATATTTAGGACATGTATTTTTTGGACATTCTTTCAAGTTGTAGCACGCACTAAAACAAAATATATATTTCAGATATGCAATTTTTTTGCAGTATGCTAGGGCAAATCTATTTCGCTCTTTTTGTGATATCTTTTTTTGTAGACACGATGGTCTGAAAAAACTGATTTTACAGTTTTTTTGGCAAGTTCTCTTGCACGCTGGGCTTGCATGGCATAGTTCCACTCATATTGGTATAAGACTTTTCCATTTTTTTTGCACTTTTTTTTGTAGACAAATCCACAGTGCTCAGCCAGTTTGATTGAACTATGATTTCCACGCATGATTTGAGCGATTATGGTTTGAAAATCATAAGTTTTGTTTGCATATTTTAAGGTGGCACGAACCATTTCTCTACCGTAGCCTTTTTTTTGGTATTTCGTAGAAAGCAAATAGCCGATTTCGATTTCAATGTTATTGTCTATGGTGACTTGGTGTATGCCACATTCTCCAATTAATATATTGGAGCCTTTCAAAAACACACCCCACATACCAAAATCATATAAGGGATAAATCTGGTTGATATAGGCTTGCATTTTTTCGTTAAAAATAGAATAGTCCTGGTGCAATTCCTCCATATAGGTATCAATACCAGGTTCTTGATAAATTTTAAAAAGTCTTGGTAAGTCTAGTGCACATAATTCCCGGATTTCTAAATGTTTGGTTGTAAAACGTGAAATAGGAATATGTTGGTAACGATGCCAGACGTGAATCAAATATCGACTATCAATATCTGAAAAACTTTCAAAACAGTAGAGCGAAGGCAAAAATTCCTGTTGTGGAGTATAAGCAATTGTCATAAGCCCAGCTTCTTTTGCAAGATTTAAATTTGTGGCATTTTGAGAAATAAAAATGAGTTGTTCTGGCATACAACCAATTATTTTAGGTATATAAGAAAAGGGCAATGCCTGTAATTTTTGTGCCTGCAAGTCAGATAACAGATAATAAGTGAGTTGATGTTTTTTTAAATCAACTAAAAACTTTTCAGCTTTTTCTATGGTGTCTTTACATGCGAGTATGTCAAATATAATAGTGGTTAACATAGACATCTGCTCCTTTATCATACATATATTGTGATCGTGCTGGAGTTTTGCAAGCAAAACCCTTTGATTATTCAAAATCCTATGTATTCAGTATAACAGAATTTGAGGTTGAGAGCCATAGAAAAATATCATAAAAAATAATCCCTCGATTGCGATAATCAGAGGGATTTGTGTTGATGTAAGTAATTGGATACAAATTCAAAACATAGTCCCAGACTAAACCAAAGAGGTGCATAATCTAAGCGGATCACACCTTGAATTTGATATTTGGTATTTGTATATTGCCAAGGATAAATTTGAAAATGTCGTAAAAAACTGCCAGTACAATATTCTACAAAAAAAATAATACACATATAAAGCAGACCTCGAAGAAAAATCGGAATGTGCTGCAGTCGTTGACAAAGAGGGACAAATAAGGCTGTCAATCCGTAAATGGGAAACATCCAAAGGGAAGTTTTACAAAGCATACTGAGGTTTCCTGCTAATATAGATTGTATACCAGTCCAAATACATTCTATAATCCAACCCAAACATCCAAAAACAATAAAATGAAATAAGAAATTTTTATGCATAGGAATAGTATGTACGAAAGTTAGGAACTTATACAGTTGCCACTTGAATATTGTAAAAAAACAAGGTAAAATAAAAAAAATGGAAAGATAGGAAGGAGCTATACAATGAGTTACGCAGATGATGTATTTGTAAAAATGTGTAGTGATATTTTAGAAAATGGTACAAGCACAGAAGGAGAAAAAGTGCGTCCGCATTGGGAAGATGGTGCGTTAGCCTATACAATCAAACAATTTGGCGTTGTAAATCGATATGATTTATCAAAGGAATTTCCGGCTATGACTTTACGTCCAGTAGGAATAAAAAGCTGCACAGATGAAATATTGTGGATTTGGCAGAAAAAATCTAACAATATTAAGGACTTGAATAGTCATATTTGGGATAGCTGGGCCGATGCAGATGGTTCGATCGGAAAGGCATACGGATATCAAATGTCTGTTAAGCATCAGTACAAAGAAGGCGAAATGGACCAGGTAGATCGTGTTTTGTATGACTTGAAGCATAATCCATATAGTAGACGAATTATGACCAATATTTATACTTTTTCTGATTTGCATGAAATGAATTTATATCCATGTGCGTATAGTATGACATTTAATGTAACGAAGAAGCCAGGACAGGAAAAATTGGTTTTAAATGGAATTTTAAATCAGAGAAGTCAGGATATTTTAACTGCTAATAACTGGAATGTGTGTCAATATGCTGTATTATTGCATATGTTTGCCCAAGTTAGTGATATGCAGGTGGGTGAATTGGTACACGTAATTGCAGATGCACATATATATGATAGACATATTCCTTTGGTTAAAGAGATGATTAGCCGTCCTACACATCCTGCTCCAAAATTATGGTTGAATCCAGAAGTGAAGAATTTTTATGCATTTACAGCAGATGATGTGAAATTAGAGAATTATGTGACAGAACCACAAATTAAGAATATACCGGTTGCTGTATAAAGAAAAGATAACACATGAATAGAAGTCTTTAGACATATACTAATGTAAAAGAGAGTATTTGGGATGATGTATATGAAACAAAGACATAAAAAAAGAGCAGGTTTATTGGTAATTAGCCTGCTCTTTTTATGCCTGTTATCAGAAGCTTTTGTGTGGCAAATGCAAATGAAAAAAGTGAAAGAAACCTGGCAAGAGTCCATGGAAGAAAAAATGGAAGATGAGAATAGGATGCAGTCGGAAGTAAAAAAAATAGCCTATATTACTTTTGATGATGGACCATCACAGTATACTGCCAGAATTTTAGATGTGTTGAAAATGTATCATGCACCTGCAACTTTTTTTTTGATCGGAACGAATATTTGCGAAGAGCGAAAACCAGTGCTTATGCGTATGGAAAAAGAAGGGCATGCGATTGGTATTCACACGTATAGTCATAATGCAAAAGAAATATATGCGTCTAATGAGAGTTTTCAGGAAGATTTTATGAGAGCGGAAGAAATGCTAAATCGTTATTTCCCCAATCATAAAATGAACTTATACCGATTTCCCTGGGGAAGTGAGAATGCATATTTGAAGCCCATAGAAAAAGGTGTATTTACCTGGTTGCGAGAGAAAAAAATTACATATGTGGATTGGAATGTAAGTGGAGAAGATTCCGTAGGAAATCCCTCCGGAAGCCAAATTTTTGAGAATGTTAAAAAAGATGTTACACGTTTTCAGGAGCCGGTAATCTTGTTACATGATTCAAGTATTAACAAAAATACGGTATCCATTTTACCTTGTATATTAGCCTATTTACAAGAAAATGGATACCAATTTCAGACGATTACAACTATGAAAAATCCCTATCAATTTCCAAAGGATTAGCCTTGGTCTTAATGCGTTAATTGAGTAGAAATCTTTATGTAAGCTCACTTTTGTAGATGGAGATGTCAATAAAATACGATATGCGGTTTTATCTTGGGCGGTGTTACAAGCTCTGACTAAGATAAATACTCCCCAAGGATAGGCTGAGTTGTTTATGCATGTGGGTAAAAGGATTATGCCTTGGTTGTCGTGGAGTTAAAATATTTTTTGCTGACAATAAAATATGCAGTCATCATCATCAAACTGGTAAAAATCCAAGAAACAGGATACACAGTCATTAGTAAATCAAAGGTTTGATGTTTTGGGAAAATCACATAAATCCAAAAAATGCGGAAACAAACCGAACCTAAAATGGTAATGCATGCCGGCAACAAAGATTTTCCTATTCCACGCAGTACACCGGCTGATATTTCATAAATACCGGTTAAACATTCAATGGTCATTACATGATGCATACGAATTAAGGCGTAGGCAATTACAATACGATTACTCGTGTAGAGCATAGTAAAAGGACGTCCCCATATTGTAAAAATTGCGGATAATAATATGGTTAAGCCCATGCCTTCTGCGGCACAGATCCAATATATTTTTTTGCAGCGGGTTAAATTTCTTGCTCCATAATTTTGGCTGCTAAAAGTAACTGCAGCCTGCGCAAAGGCGCTGATGATATAAAATGTAAAATATTCAAAAGTCAATCCGACAGACGAACCAGAAATGGCATCTCTCCCAAAACTATTGATGCCTTTTTGGATTACAACATTAGAAATGGAGAACACACCGCTTTGTATGGCAGCAGGTATACCGATTTGTAATATTTGGTTTAAAAATATGCGGTTGACCTTGAGTTTGCGAAAAGATACATGGATTGCTGAAGTTTCTTTGCAAAGGAAATAACAAATAATTACAGCACTCAGGGCATTTGACAAGGAGGTGGCGATTGCTACGCCGGCTACCCCCATATGAAAAGCCACAACTAAAATCACGTTCAAAATGGCATTGAAAATACCTGAAATAATGAGACAACACATAGGTCGTTGGGTATCTCCGGTACTTCTTAAGATGGCAGAACCGAAGTTGAAAAAAATCAAAAATGGCATGCCAAGAAAATAAATTTTTAAATAGGTCATGGCATAAGGCAACACATCATTTGGTGTAGCGACAAATAACAATAAGGGCTTTGCTAAAAACTGACCGGCAAAAAGCATAAAAACACCGATCAAAAGTGCAAAAGCAATAACGGTATGTACCACTTTTTCAATGGCAGCTTTCTGATTTTGACCAATATACTTGGCAATTGCTACGTTGGGACCTACGGAAAGACCCACAAATATGTTTACAAAGAGGGCGGTAACAGCAGCATTTGCAGATACACCGGCTAGTGCATGGTCGCCTGCAAAATGTCCCACTACAGCAACGTCTACAGAGTTAAAAAGCTGTTGTAAAATACTACTTAGTGCTAAGGGAATAGAAAATAAAAATACAGGTTTCCATAGAGAACCCTGTAAGATATTCATTTGATTTTTCGTATTTTTGTTACGCATGTGTTTTCACTCTTTTCTATCAGATTTACTATGAAAGTGTTGTTATCAGTGGATATGTTTTTTTGCATGCTCGCTTGCTAAAAACATATTTCATAGTTTAACATTATATCATAAAAAATAAAAAAAGAACATATGGAAAAACCATATGTCCCCTTTCTTTTGAAAGTGTGATATAAACACCATTTAGACCCCTGCACTTGCTGCGTGGTTTGTGTAGGGCAAAACCGTTGTTTTTGTGGTTTGCGTGCATGCCCTGTAGGGAGATGGAAGTAAACCTACTTTTTGACTCCTAAACTAATTCGGCTATTTTATTTACCCCAACATAAATTTCAGAAATTTTATACCAGGTCGTAAAATCAGTCACACCAGTTTCTGGTAATCCGAAGATTTGTTGAAAAACGCGTACAGCTTCAGCAGTTTTTTCGCCATACACACTATCTTCTGCAATTTTGGGAATGAGAGGATATGCATTTGCAATTGCATTTAATTGTCTTTGTAATTGTTGGACTTTGGCACCGCTACTACCTATGGTTAAATCTGCTCCGGGCCAGGAGGAAGGTATGCCGGAAATTTCTTCGGCTGTTCGAACCCCCATATTGTCTCCGTAATAATATTTTATGATTTCTTGTGCAGAATAGCCTTGCGAAGCTAAGTCTTTGGAACCCCATTGAGAAAGCCAATTTGGGCATTTGACACGATTGCCATCACAGTATTGTGTTAAGATTGGTTGTACAATGCCGGGACGACTTAAATATTGGTCAAAAATACTGTCTACAATTAGAGAAATCGGTTCAAAAATATTTCTGTTGTAAACCCATTTTTGATCATAAGCAGTAGAACTGGTAATCGTAAAGGGATAGTTCTTGTTTCGATACCATTCTGTGTAAACACGATTTAATGTAAAGGATTGGATAGCCAAAATATTAGCTATTATAGCAGCTTCTGGCCAGTTTGCATATATTTCACTGGAAGCAACATTTTTGATGTAATCTTTATATTTTACATAGTAATTTTTTGCCGATTTATCAGATGGTACACCATCATGCACAATAATATATTCTGGAATGACCACGCGGCTCAGAACAATTTCTCCAGTTTCCTGTAACGATTTTGTCTCCGCTTCCGCTATTTTTTCAGGATAGTTACCATATAAGGTGTTTGGAGGAATCACAATTTCTTCCGTTTCTGGTGAAATGTTTGTCACTTTGGGTAGTAAAAAGAAATTTTGTATAGCCTCAACGCCCGGTAATATATTGAGATCTACAATGGTAATCTCTTCATAATCAGGTGCAGAAACTTGTACAATGTAATTCTGGTAGGGCTGGGTTTCGGAAGGTGCTTCGCTATATACTTTGGAAGGAGTTGGGAGAGCAATTGGGGTAATTTGTCCTTGCGCATTGGTGGTTTCGGTGAAGAGTAGCAAGGAAGGGTTATCTGAGGCATATACAGAAATGATTGCATTAGTAATAGGGGTGGAATCTTCCACTGAGCGAACAAAAACAGATAAAAATCCAATGGAATTTGTAGAGGTATTATCCATGACGCCTCCTAATATTTGTGTTATCTTACGATTAAGATATGTGAAAAATGGGAAAAGGTGAAAAAAAGAGTCTCAAAGTTTTTTTGCAAAACACAATGAGACTCGTAAGTAAAAATAAGTAACCGTTTAATTATATGATTTATGGACCGCCTGTTATATAGGTTGGTATGTATGAGAATGTACAGTTCTTATACATCATACATATTTATTTTGTTTTTGGTAAAAGTTCTTCGGCATAGGCTAAAGCTGCATCAATGTTTTCTCTAAAGTTGATTTCTCCTACAAGTTCTATGAAACCGGCTTTTTCCATCGCATGATAAGGCTGTTCTTGTACATGTGAGAAAAGGAGGTGTATATTTTTCTTTTTACAGGTTTGTACAAGACCTTCTAAACTGTGTAGGGCAGTTACGTCTAAGGCAGGAACGCCACGCATACGGATGATGACAATTTTTGTTTCTCCATGCGCAGAAGTTGTGACATCCATAAATTTGTCTGTGGCTGCGAAGAACATAGGACCAATGATTTCGTATACAGCAACGCCCAATGGTACTTTTTTCAGAGAAATGCTATCTGGATCATTCTCTGCATCTTCACCATCATCTGTGTAATCCCAACCTTGCATCGTTGTAACATCAGACATTCTTTTCATAAAAAGAATTGCAGCAAGTACAATACCTACTTCGATTGCGACAACCAAATCAAAAATGACTGTTAAAGAAAATGTAGCAACTAAAACTAAAATATCACTCTTAGGTGCATGTTTGCAAATGCGGACAAATTCACGCCATCCACACATGTTATAAGCTACCATAATCAGTACAGCAGCAAGTGTACACATAGGTATATTTCCTGCAAGAGGCATAAGTGAAACAACGATTAATAATAAAGTAATGGCATGAACCATGCCGGCAATAGGTGTACGTCCACCATTTTTAACGTTTGCAGCAGTTCTTGCAATTGCACCGGTAGCTGGAATACCACCAAATAAAGCGGAAAAAATATTACCGGTTCCTTGTGCAACTAACTCCATGTTTGAACGATGTTTACTACCAATCATACCATCAGCAACTACAGCTGAAAGAAGTGACTCAATTGCAGCAAGGATTGCAATAGTCAAGGCTGGAGAAATCAAAGATTTAATCATAGCTAAATCAGTGTGAGGAACGGATAATTTTGGAATAGAACCGTTCACTTTCCCGAAGGTAGAGAAGATGGTTGCAACACCGTCAGGATTTGCATCACTTGCAGCCAAACCGGCACATTGTACAATGACGGTTGTAACAATGATGGCAATAAGGGAGGCTGGTATTTTATTTAGAAAACGTCTGACTTTCCAGTGGATTTTTGATAAAATCAAAGGATAAACAATTTGAATGAATAAAGCAGAAAGTCCTATGATAAAAGCCAATTTATTAAAGGTACTTGCATTTTTGATAAAACAAGCCATTTTTTCTGGAAATTCTGCTGGTACACTTCCTTTGATTTTGAGACCAAAGAAATCTTTCAACTGTCCGCCTGCTAAAGTGACAGCAATACCTGCAGTAAAACCTGTGGTAATTGTGTAAGGAATATACTTTATTAGACTACCGAAATGACACAAGCCCATGATAATCAAAAAGATACCTGCCATGATACAGGCAATTACCAAACCGTCATAGCCATTTTTGGCAACGATTCCATATATAATGGTAACAAAGGCAGCAGTTGGTCCGCCAATTTGCACGCGGCTACCACCTAAAAAGGAAATGAAGAACCCTGCAACGATTGCTGTGTAAAGTCCTTGTACCGGCTGTACTCCGGATGCAATTGCAAGGGCGATAGATAAAGGAAGCGCAATAATGGCAACAATGATACCAGAAATCACATCTTTCATAAATTGCGCGCTAGAATAGTTCTTCATAACAGAGAACAACTTTGGTTTTAACTTTTCCATTTGTGTAAGACCTCCTAAAATCTGGTTGTACGTGCAAAAAGCACGCTAGTTATAGATTTGAATATATAACGTAACGATTTATTTTATACCTCGAATTAAGATTTTACAAGTAAATATTTTTAGGTTTTTTTACATAAAAATTGTGAAAATGACATAACATTGAAAAAAGCACTTGTATTTCGTGCGTTTTTATGGTAAAATCAATACAATTTGAGAAGAAAATCTGGCAGGATTTGTTTGATTTAGGCATGGAAAAAAGTAGATCTGAGAAAAGATGTTATTTTTTTTTGCCTTTTTCTATATAAGTTGTATCTCTAGATAGAGACAGGTTTTGCAGAGATTGAGTGTTTTTTAGTGTCAAATTAATGCTGATCAAGGAAGGTGTAAGCGTATTTTTCTTGACGCAGACAAAATTAAAAGAAAGGAATATGGTGTATTATATGAAAGCTTTTCTTATACTGGAGGATGGAACTGTATTTACAGGTACAAGTATTGGAGCCAAAAAAGAAGTGATTAGTGAGATCGTCTTTAACACTTCTATGACAGGGTATTTGGAGGTGTTAACCGATCCAAGTTATGCTGGACAGGCAGTAACGATGACATATCCTATGATTGGAAATTATGGAGTTTGTTATGAGGATATGGAGTCTACCAAAGCATGGCCAGATGCCTATATTGTTAGAGAAATTTCAAGACTTGCAAGCAATTTTAGAAATGAAGTAGGCATTGAAGAGTTTTTGGTAAAGAACGATATTCCGGGCATTGCTGGTGTTGATACTAGAGCATTAACAAAAATTTTACGTGAAAAGGGTACCATGAACGGTATGATTACCACAAATGAAAATGTAGATGTGGAAGCGGTAAAAGCAAAAATAAAAGCATATCAGGTAACAAAAGTTGTAGAAAAGGTTACTTGTGATGATGTAGTAACGTATCAACCGGGAGATTTAGGAACAGAGGCAGTTGCTGTGAAAAAGCAGGTTGCAGTGTTAGATTTTGGTTGTAAGAATAACATCATTCGTTGCTTGCTAAACAGAGGATGTGCGGTAAAAGTTTTTCCTGCAAATACAAAAGCAGAGAAGATTATTGCTATGAATCCAGATGGAATTATGCTTACAAATGGGCCTGGAGATCCTGCTGAGTGCGTGGAGATTATTGCAGAAATCAAAAAATTATATGCATCAGGTATTCCTATTTTCGCAATTTGTTTAGGACATCAATTGATGGCATTGGCAAATGGGGCAAAGACTTACAAAATGAAATATGGACATCGTGGTGTAAATCATCCTGTGAAAGATATGAAGAGCGGTCGTGTATATATTTCTTCACAGAATCATGGGTATGTTGTAGATGATGCGTCTATTGATCCAGCTGTTGCTGAGGTTGGATTTATTAATGTAAATGATAAGACTGTTGAAGGATTGCGTTATAAACAACAG
>JAFORL010000016.1 GCA_017393285.1 Lachnospiraceae bacterium | reverse complement strand
CTTTACTTAGCCCGTTGGCAAAAGACGCTAATTCTTTTATACTTATCAAGTGAACTACGCTTGTTGGAACGACAAAGTATTTCTGGTTTTCCATTCAAATATTTTCTTACAGTATGTCTGTTGATTTGCAATTGCTTAAAAATGTTCTCTCGGCATCTTCTTTATACCATAATTTCGGCTATATTTTCCTTGGATTTTCTCCATTTCCTCGTCGTACACACCGTGTACGCACTGCGGGAATGTTGTTATCCAAGAAAAATCTATCTCAAAATTCTTGTATAAAAAGACTCCGAGAGAACATTAAAATATCCTCTCGGCATCTTCTTTATACCAGAGAGCACAGCAAATACATTGCCGCTTGTATAATGTATTGTTGTACTAATAGGTTAGTACAGTAGTATAATAATATAATAATGCAGTTATGTTTTTTTGTCAAGGGTAAAATTGGAAAACTTTTGTAATAGAGTAACCGTTTAGCCGGGGGGGCTGCATTCTTACGAATAGCATTCGAATTTGCAGTTTTTTTGTAAGCACAACCGGTTTGGCAGTTTGAGTCAAATGGGTTGTGCATGGAAACGGAACAGGTTATTTTTTTTTGTGATAGGAAATTGCGATGCAATTTCCTATTACATAAAAACGCTCCGCGAGGATGCGCAGACCGCGGAGATGGAGTTAATTGCTGCGCAATACCGCGGTCGCGCTAGAGTTTTGCAAGCAAAACTCTTTGTTCTTGGAAGGGGAAACTTCAAGTATTGTGTTTCCAAATGTTAAATAAATATAGCATTTGTTAGGAAACCTTTAAATCTGTTTTAAACTTTAAAAAAACTATATCAATGAAATGGAAAAAGATGTAAAATAAAAATGAGATTATAGTTTAAGTGGGGGCTTAAAAAAGGGGGAATTTATATGAGAATGAGACAGAGTGCAAATTTTCTTCGAGTTTCTTATGTAGTGTCTGGTAGAGAGGGTGAAGATTGTTATCAGATTATGGGTATGTGGAATTCGGCATATACAAAATTTTTAGGTTATGAGATTTTTGCAATTGATGGTTGTTTTGTCAAAGTTGGCACTGTTAATTTGCAAGGTGCTTATATACCTTATGGAAGTGCAGAAGAGAAAGACGGAACAAGAACCATTTGTGATCCGTTATTGAAAGAAATTGTGTTGTATTTCAGAGGGATGGTAGAAAAGGGAAGAAGCTATCCGATACAACAAGTGAGCTAAAAGCATTTGTTATAAAATGAGAAAAAACAGGGGCTGTCGCAGGAAGAAGGCAAGACACCTAATATAGTATAGCATTTGTAAATGATGCACTATATTTTGTGATGTTTTTCTTCGTTCGACAGCCCTTTGTTCCCTTTGGAAAGCGATACTAAAAGCCTTCTTTTCTGCGTTGTAAACGATTTTCTTTACGCAATAGTGCAGCTTCCCATTCGCCTTTTTGATTGGCACCCTCTATTAATAATTGTGGAACCTTGGTAGGTTTGTCTTCATCGTCCATGGCAACCATTACAAAATAGGCACGGTTGATGGGGTGACGATAGCCGGCAATATTTTCTACATAAGTATCTACACGTACTTCCATAGAAGTATTACCTGTGTAGGTAACTTTACCGATAATAACGAGCAAATCGTTCTCGTAGGCACCGGCTTTAAAATTTAAATTGTCGATGGCAGCAGTGGTAACATTCGGACATTGGGCATGACGTTTGGCTACGATGCCTGCTACTTCATCAATCAGTTGTAATAGGGCACCGCCAAATAAACGCCCGCCGCCATTTAAATCGCTGGGATGCACCACATGTACTTGTTCTGTTCTTGAAAATGATACTTTTTTTGGTGTTAATCGATCTTTTAACATTTGTATTCCCTGCTTTCTATGCGTAGTATTACTATGAAATTGCGAGAGCAGCAAAGCTGCGGAGCAATTCACTTTCATTTTACTTTGGTAACGATGAAGCTGCGGAGCAATTTACTTCAACAGCTGCTTTTATGGTAAACCCATATTTATTTATGATAGTGTCAGAAAGCTGACCTGTGGGTATGTTTATAAATTTAATAGCGTCTTCTGGCATTGTAATAGTCTTTTCGTAGTTGTTGTCGTTTTCGAATCACAAGCAAATAGAAGGAAAGACTACCAATGATTACAGCAAGAGCAAGTGTGCCTCCTAAAATGCGAAGGACAAAGAGACGTGTTTTTGCTGCGCCTGCAATTTTGCTTCTATTGCTGAAGTGTAAATCATTGCTGGTGATTAGACTTTGGTCGCCAGCTTGCTGGTCAAAATATATATTGGTGCTACCTACATTTTTTTGCCCGTAGGTGTAGGTGACAGTACCAATTTGATGTGTTGTCGAATCTATTTTTTGGAAGGAAACTTTTTGTTTTACTTTCTCTTTTTTTACACCTACCGGAATGGTAATTTTTACAGCATGATCCGTCTTTAATGGTGCATTTGCTGTATCAAAAATAGAGGAAAATGCATTGAAAAATGGCAGGTTATCTTCTTCTGAAGCATTTTGTGTATCTTCCAAATTACAAGAGTAATACTTGCTGAATCCAAAATCCAGTAAGGCTTTGGTATCGGTATAAATATTGG
>JAFORL010000124.1 GCA_017393285.1 Lachnospiraceae bacterium | reverse complement strand
CAAAGAGTTTTGCTTGCAAAACTCTAGCGCGACCGCGGTATTGCGCAGCAATTAACTCCATCTCCGCGGTCTGCGCATCCTCGCGGAGCGTTTTTTATGTAATAGGAAATTGCATCGCAATTTCCTATTACATAAAAAAAAGAATCCTCCACCCCTCTAAATATGGGACGAAAAATTCCGCGTTGCCACCCAAATTGTCCTAAGACCACTTGAAGTACGATAAAGGGTACGAACCTTCTGGCTCTTAACCAGCTTATAACGGAGTGGACCGATATTCTTCCCTTATCAACTCACACCAACCGTCGACTCTCTGCATAATTTCCAAATATCATAGCTCCTTGCATTTACAATATCCAATTGTTCTAATATGCATTTCACACCTTCTCATTATACTCCTATCTCATATAGAATGCAACTATAAATTTACTATGAAAGTGTTTTCCGTAGTCAGCAGAATGCATGCTTGCATGCAATTCTGTTTGAATACGTGAAAACCTGAACTGTATGAGCAATTAGCTCCGTTAGGAGCGAATCCAGTAGCTTTCATCCAATCGAACGTCGCTAACGCTTGTTCTCTTTCATACATAATAAAAAGAGTTTTCCATAGTCAAGCAGAATGCATACCTGCATGCAAAGAAACAAACCTAAAACACCTCTATATTTCATCAAGCGTATCAACTACAAATACACTTAACTCTTTGACCAAATCTTTTTCCACCCAATGATTCAATTTATGCCCATTCGCTAACTGAATAATTCTGATTACCGGTCTTGTAGGCATCTCTTTATTTTGACGAAGCACCACACCTGCCTCACCTTCATTGGTACGCACCATTGTCCCATTTGGATATGCAGCAATACTTCGTTTAAATACATCCACAACCTTACTATCAAAATTTGTGCCACTTTTCGCAACGATATATTCAATTGCCTCATGTACCTTCATAGGTTCCTCTAATAATCCATAAACTAAGCGATCAAAGGTATCACATACAGCTACAATTCTTGCGCCAAGACGAATTTTATCATGATCAATGTGCATAGGATACCCAGTTCCATCCATATATTCATGATGATGCAAAATTATGTCCTTAGCACTTGTAGAAAGCCAATCCAACTCTTGCACTGCTTCATATCCATAAATGACATGCATTTGTAATTCTTTTTTCTCTTTTTCAGAATAGTCCTGATACTTTCTATCTCGCATATCTGTTTTTACCAAACGATACCCAATATCATGCAACAAACTGCCAATTGCAATTTCTTTAATCTTATCTTTTGAAATGCGCATACGTAGACACAAAAATACTGCCAATGCTGCAACGTTTACCGAATGCGAATAGGCATGTTCTGCTTTTTGGCGCACTCCACTCACATTAAACATAATTTGCGGTTCATCTAATAGCTCTAAAATAATTTCCTGCGCAACCTCTTTTAATACCTCTAGCTCACTGCTTCCACTATACACAAACTTGTCCAAAGTTTGTTGTACCTCTTTCTGACACTGTTCCTTAATTTTTATTTCTGTTAAATCTTCTTTATTGATCCCTTTCGCATATGCATCTTCGATATAGATATATTGAATTCCCAATTCTTGTAATCGATGTACATATTCTTTCTTCAAAACTACACCTGCAGACATTAATAACGTTTCATGTGCGCCAAAAATATCCTGTGCTAACACTTCGTCTCCCTTAATTGCCTTTAATGCCACTTTTCTCATGTCAAAATCCCCCGTCATAACTCTGTGTTTTCTGTCCTATTCTCATACAATAGATGTAACTTTTCATCTGTATCTATTGTAAAATGTCATTTATTCTTTATCTTGTGTGTAAACACAAAATCAACTACTTTATTATTCATAATTGTCTGCCAACGGTTTGTTCAAAAACCAATGCGGAACTCACTCATAATTCTTACATGCTGGATAGATTGTCTGCTTTTACTGTTTTTACTGCTTTTGCAAATATCTTCCAATCTAAATTCTTACACGACCTCGCAACCTGCCACCTCCACAGGTATGCAACAACCTTCGGTAAATCCACATGTCAACTTTCTGCAACCACCATAAATATAAGTGGGTTTAAGTGAACTACCCATTGTCTGAAGCCAATGGGCTTCCTGCTTCGCCGACCTCGTAACCTACTATCTCCACAGGCGTAAATTCGGGCAGTCCCTGCCCTATATATAATCAGCCCACCTTAACCCACCGTCTAAAGCCAGTGGGATTGCGGTAGCCTTATTGCAAAAACAACTGTGAGATTTTTTCACCTATTTTCTACAATAATTATAACATTTTTTTTACTTTTCTAACAGTCTTTTTTCACATTTAGTGCATATTTCCTAGTTAATCTTGCATGACCACTTTGCTGTCTCTACAATGTATGAAAGATATTCAATCCACATTTTTCCAACTGTCAAAATTCCAGTTCTGTATGAACATACACAATATTTGACCTAAGCAAAAAACGTCAGTTCAAAGCGATGGTCAGAAAACCGATATACAAGGCTTTCCCATGCACTGTTTCATGTTTGGCAAAGAGCGCAAGCTCAATGCGAAAACTATGAAACTGGCATACAAGGTTTTCCCAAGAGAACAAGCGTTAGCGACTTTCGATTGGATGAAAGCTGCTACTGTTTTCTACTTGTCAGCCTACACACTTGTACAAGTCAGGTGATCAAGTAAATATGTCGATACGTTTCTTTATAAGCGAGTTTGCACGAAACATATCTACTGATAACAATTTCAAAAGAACATAGAGTTTTGCTTGCAAAACTCTAGCGCGACCGCGGTATTGCACAGCAATTAACTCCACCTCCGCGGTCTGCGCATCCTCGCGGAGCGTTTTTATGTAATAGGAAATTGCATCGCAATTTTCTATTACGGAACATAGAGTTTTGCTTGCAAAACTCTAGCGCGACCGCGGTATTGCACAGCAATTAACTCCATCTCCGCGGTCTGCGCATCCTCGCGGAGCGTTTTTTATGTAATAGGAAATTGCATCGCAATTTCCTATTACATAAAAAAGACTTTGTAAAACTGATTTTATAACCTGTTTTACAAAGTCTTTATATTCTTCAATCAATACTGAAATGCTCTATTCTTTTTCTATAACTATTTTGACTGAATTGCCATTTCCAATGCTTCTTTTTCTTCATTAGAAAGAATTACAAAAGATTCTCCCTTTATAATTTCTTTCGCATATGTATAACAACCTTCTCGCGTACTATGTACAGAATTGATAATAATACCATCATTTGTGTCATTTAACAATGCAACTGCAAAGCTAAGTTTTCCTCCCATATCAAATGCATCGTACTTAACAATTCCAATTTTTTGATATGTGATCAATAAATTTTCATCAATTTTAGCAAGATGTTGATCAATTTCTTCTGTTTTTTCTTTTAAGCTATCTACCATGCTAAACTTATTTGTAAATAATCGTTCTAAGCTTGCTGCATCATTTCCTTGCATAAACACTTCATATTTACGTCTTGTATTTTTATTTTTATTAAACAATACAATAATTAATATAAACTCAAGTAACATAAAGACAGCTAAGCCAATCACTACATAACTACCATCAATTCCAAACTCATTAAATAAATTCATCTTTTTTCCTCCAAATTACTTTTGTATGCTCATTAATAGTTCAATTAAATGTTCTAATTCTTCTTCTGAATAATATTCCAAAGAAATCACACCTTTTTTATTTGATTTTTTTTGAATAGAAACTTTAGTACCTATTACTTCCTGAATTTTATTTTCTAAATCTTTATAAAAAATAGCATTTTTATCTTTTTCTTTTTTTCTTGGTTTTTCAGGCTGTTCAGATAAAATCTTTCGTACTAATTTTTCTGTTTCTCGTACACTTAATTTTTCATCAAATACTTTTTGTGCTATCGTTTCCTGTTGTTTTGCATTTGTAATTGGAATCAATGCTCTAGCATGCCCACTACTAAGCATTTCTTCAATTACCATCTCTCTTACTTTACTACACAACTTTAATAATCGCATAGAATTTGTAATCGCTGTTCTACTTTTTGAAACTCTTTCTGCTAATTCATCTTGTTTTAAATGAAATTCTTGAATTAAATTCTGATAAGCGAAGGCTTCTTCGATTGGATTTAAGTCTTCCCTTTGAATATTTTCAATCAATGCGATTTCAATGATTTCCTGACTGGAATAGTCTTTGATAATTGCAGGTACTTCTGACAAACCAGCTAATCTTGCAGCTCTCCATCTTCTTTCCCCTGCAACAATTCGATACCCTTTTTTTTCTTTTTTTAATAACAACGGTTGTAATATTCCGTGTTGTTTGATTGATTCTGATAATTCATGCAAAGCATCTTCATTAAATTTTTTTCTAGGTTGCCCTAAACTAGGTTCTATATCTGTAATTTTTATCAATGTTTCACGTGAAACATGATCTACTTCAACTTTTTTAGATACTTCTGCTTGCTTTACAACTGTAGTTTTCTTAGGAATCATGGAATCTAAACCTTTTCCCAAGGCCGAACGTTTCGCTTTTCCCATCTTTCTTCCTCTCCTTCATCTATTGTAATGTCAAAACTAACATTTGTGTTTTTAATCTATTTTTATAATACTTTAAATCAACACAATTTTTATAGTACCATTTATACAAACACCCGTCAACCTTTCAAACCAAAAAATATAAATTTACCATGAAAGTGCTTTCTGTATCCAAGCAGAATGCATGCTTGCATGCGTTTCTATTTTGAATACGTAAAAAACTAACCTGGATGCGTATGTAGGCTGACAAGCCGAATCCAGTAGCTTTCATCCAATCGAACTTCGCTATCGCTTGTCCTCTTGGTAAAGCCTTGTATACCAGTTTTATGACCCTCGATTTGACCTGACGGTCTTTGCTAAGGTCGAAAACTGTGCACCCGAATACTTGTCTGGAATTGCGAAAGCAACTATGTTGCAGAGCAATTTGCTTTCATACATTGTAGCGCCTGTAGTAACAATCATGTCTGTTTTTTTGAATATGTTATCTATACTCCATAGAATACATACATATAATTCTGTCAAGTATATAAAACAATAGGAACAAAGAGTTTTGCAAGCAAAACTCTAGCGCGACCGCGGTATTGCGCAGCAATTAACTCCATCTCCGCGGTCTGCGCATCCTCGCGGAGCGTTTTTTATGTAATAGGAAATCGCATCGCAATTTCCTATTACATAAAAAAGGACTAGTTGCACCAAGAAAGCACACACAAAATATAGTACAAAATTTCAAATGATGAACTATATTTTAATGTTATTCTTAATACAACAAGCCCTTTAAAAAATTCTATATATATTAACAATAAACCTCAGTTATAAAAATCAAAAAAACAAAAGCTGTCCCATAGCCACAAACCATTCCCCTATGAAATAGCTTGTAAAACGGTCATAGCGAT
>JAFORL010000015.1 GCA_017393285.1 Lachnospiraceae bacterium | reverse complement strand
TGTTCTCTCGGAGTCTTTTTATACAAGAATTTTGAGATAGATTTTTCTTGGATAACGACATTCCCGCAGTGCGTACACGTTGTGTACGACGAGGAAATGGAGAAAATCCAAGGAAAATATAGCCGAAATTATGGTATAAAGAAGCCTTTGAGAGAACATTAAAATTAATTGGAGGTGTTATAATGAAAAATCTAGCGAAAATTGGAGTGAGATTTGCCTTGCCTTTTCTAGCAATTTTGTTATCTGTGCTAGTGTATTATCAAATACCGGATAATGGAAAACAAAAGGTGATGAATCATCCATATTATTTATATTTTATCTATATTTTAGGAATTGTTTTATTGATTGAAATTTTGCTTGGTTTCTTTTGGAACAAGGTAAAAGAACATGTGTATGAAAAAGCACCATTGATTACTGGTTTTATTGTGTTTTTAGCATTTTTAAATTTTGTAACCACAAAAACTTTATGGCTGCCAATTTTATATTTTCCTTCCCTTGATCGTATTGTAGGGTTGTTGGTAGAACAACGGATGTTTTTGTTGCAAAATATTTTGTCGTCTTTTCAATTGTTGATTGTAGGTTTTTTATATGGCGCAATTGTTGGATTTTTAACTGGCTTGGCATTGGGGTACAATAAGAAGGTTGGATATTGGTTAAATCCCATTACCAAGGTAATTGGACCGATTCCTACTACAGCATGGATTCCTTTGGCGTTATCCATTTTCCCTACTACCTACGGAGCTAATGTATTTTTGATTGCTTTTGCAGTATGGTTCCCGGTTACCTTGATGACAAGTAGTGGTATTCAAGGAATTAGCAATGTGAATTTTGAGGTGGCAAGAACATTGGGTGCTTCTACCAGATATCAGATTTTGCATATAGCCATTCCGGCAGCAATGCCAAGTATTTTTTTAGGGGTATTTTATGGAACCGTATCTTCTTTTGCTACTTTGATGGCGGTAGAAATGAATGGAAATTCCAGTGGAATTGGATGGTATATTTGCTGGCAAAAATCGGTGATGATGTATGATGGCGTATATGCAGGGTTAATTTTAATTGCTTTGATCTGTTCCTTGACTTTAACTGTGTTGTTTCGCTTACGTGATCATGTATTGGTATGGCAGAAAGGAGTAATCAAATGGTAGGAGAAATTTTAATACAAGATGTATATAAAACCTTTCAAAGCACTACACCTTCCAAAGAAGATGTAATCGCTTTAAATGGAGTAAACTTAAAGATTCGTCCAGGTTCTTTTGTAAGTTTGATTGGGCCTTCCGGTTGCGGAAAATCTACATTGTTGCGAATTATCGGAGGATTGGAAAAAACCAGTAAAGGTAGTGTTTTTTTAGATGGAAAAGAAATAAAAAAGCCTGGCAGTGACCGGGGGTTTGCATTTCAAGGTTCCAATTTGTTTTCTTGGCTGACAGTTGAAAAAAATATTGCTTTTGGTTTAAAAGCCAGAAATATTTATAAAGAGAAAAAAGATGATGTAAAGGAATATATAAAATTAGTAGGTTTAGAAGGCTTTGAAGATTCCTATCCTCATCAGTTGTCCGGAGGTATGCAACAGCGTGCTTCTTTAGCTAGAGCCTTGGTGGGACATCCAACGGTACTGTTGTTAGATGAACCCTTGGGCGCTTTGGATGCCTTTACCCGTATGAATTTACAGGATGAAATTTTGAATATTTGGAAAGAACATCACATGACCATGGTAATGGTTACCCATGATGTAGATGAAGCAATCTATATGTCGGATCAGGTGGTGGTAATGGCAGCAAGACCTTCAGAGGTAAAGGAGGTAATAGATATTGATTTGCCAAGACCAAGAGCAAGAGGGCAGGATACTTTTCAAGAATACAGAAAGCGAATTTTAGATGTGTTAGATTTAGGTGGAAATGTGCCAGAAGTGGAATATTATTTATAATGATTGGACTTGTCTGATTATTTTTGGTGTAGATGAAAATAAGAACGTGTGACAGGAGTAGAATGGATGGTGAGCAAAATGAATAAGAAGGATAAAGTGAGATGGATTTTTGGAATCCTTACTATATTGAGTGGATTGCTAATAATAGCAATTCCAACAATCTTATTTCCAGTATGTAAAAGTAGTGGTGTCAGAATGGCATGTTATTATAGCAAACAGGCAGAAATCGGTTTGGGTGCAGCAGTTGTTTTTATTGGTTTGGTGATTGTTTTTCTTAAACAGGCAGAAATTAGAATTGGTTTAAGTATTGGGCTTTTGCCTTTGGCTGTGCTGGCTTATATATATCCGGTTTACTTAATCGGTGTTTGTCATGCTTCTTCCATGGCTTGTCGTATTGGAACTTTGCCTGCTTTAAAAATTATAGCAAGTATTTTGTTTGTCCTTACAGTTATCCATTTATGGGTTCTTCGCCAGGTTGTAGCAGCGCAGAAATCGTAAAGTCCAGAATAGAACAGTTGTTAAGTAAAGTAGAAGATATCGCATTTTTGAAAGGAGTAAACCCTATGTGGACGGAAAGTAAAGCAGTTTGGAAACGTATAAAAAACAATCCTACCTCAACCATCCTTCTTATATTACCCATTGCCTTATTCTCTTGGTTGGTATTTGGTGGTGTTTTGGTAGATGCCAGTTTATCCAGAGGTATGAAGAAAATGGAACAAAGATTAGGTGCAGACATGATGTTGGTGCCAAAGGGACAGGCAGAGCAAGCGGAGGAGTTTTTAATCGAAGGAGCCAGAGGCTCCTTTTATTTTCATCAGGATATAGAAAAAGAAATCGCAAAGATGGATGGGGTAAAAAAAGTGTCAGCCCAGTTTTTTTTAAAGTCTTTATCCGCAGATTGTTGTACTACCGAGGTAGAATTGGTATTTTATCATCCGGAAACAGATTTTTTATTACAACCTTGGATAGAAAGTCAATTAAAGAAAAAAGTAAAAGCAAATCAAGTGGTAATTGGACATGGAATAGAAGCAGAACATGGAACCATACGATTTTTTGGAAAGACTTATGAAGTGG
>JAFORL010000123.1 GCA_017393285.1 Lachnospiraceae bacterium | reverse complement strand
TGTTTGATTATGGGATAGCTTTTTATTTATATTTATAAGTGTTATAAGTAGACAGCTGCTGCAAGCTGGCTTGCTAAGATGCTGGAAAGTAGCAAAGCTGCGGAGCCATTCATTTTTCTGCTTATGCTTTTTCTTCATTGTTCATCCAAGGTACATGCAAAATCAACTGCATTGGTTTTTCTAACCATTTGCCAGAAAGTATGATGGTAAGTATGACTGAGCTAAGGGTAAGCAAAAGAAGAAGTGGTATTTCGTTCCAACATTTCATAAGCTGCTTATCTGGAAAAATGGCGAAAAACATATAAATAATACCTCTGTGTGTGGCATATACTTGTATGCTCCTGCTTCCCATTTTACTGAAAATGGTTCTTCTTCTTGGGAATAATACAATGCAGGAAAATATAAGCACAAAGGTAATACTATAGTGTAGTAAACGATACCAAAAATAATAAATTCCCAATTCGCTAAAATGTTCACGTCCGGTAACCAATGGATGCCACAAATCTGTAGCAGATTTTACTCCAAAGAGATATAAAATCCAACAGATGTGGAACAATAGCGCCAGGAATTTTAGCCAAGGCTTAGAACAGTAGTGGGCAATCTTTTTTGCGTCAAAATAGTAGCCGCAGAGAAAGAAGGGATAAAAGACTAAAATTCTCGAAAATACAAATAAGTCATTGATATCTTCGTCATAGCCACAAATACAACCCAATAAAATACTAAAGAAAAATAAGTAGGAGGGCTTGATTTTTTTTAGGTACATGGTAATGCCAAAGAAGAACATCAAAGCAAATGCGTACCAAGGAACACTGGCTTCTTCAAATAAAGATAAACCATCATATTGATTGGTGATTATTTTGGATACAAAAATGAAGAATTTCGTTACAACATAAAGAACAAACAAATCAAAGCATTTGCGGGTTCTGTTTTCTTGAATTGCTTTTTTGCTAAAAATGCCACTGATAAAAAGGAAAGTAGGCATATGAAAAGACAGTATA
This sequence comes from Lachnospiraceae bacterium, assembly GCA_017393285.1. GTDB lineage: Bacteria > Bacillota > Clostridia > Lachnospirales > Lachnospiraceae > CAG-411. The sequence goes on along the minus strand of JAFORL010000123.1, from coordinate 13,164 downwards.
TAGGTATATAATTGTTCTGTTACTAAGGATGTATTTGTGTAAGTATGAATGAAGTGTCCAAGTACCACAAGAAAAATAAGAAAAAATTTGATATTATCCCATAAATAAATGCGGCTGGTTTGGCGTGTCAATGTTGACATACAGATACCTCCTTAAAAATACTTATCTACAATATTCGACACCATTCGCATTGTAACATATGAAAATCAGAAAAGCAACCAATAAAGTGGCTTTTTTTCTAGGCAAAATTATGGTATAATGTTTGGTACTGTATTGTGTTTGGATAAGTAAAGATGGTTATAGAGACATTTGGTTGGAAATAGAAATTTTTTTGAAAGTAAAAAACTGGATTATGTCCTATTTAGAGGTAAAACTTTCTTGAAAGAAGGAAACCGACTCATGTCCTATTTAGAAGTGAAACCATAAAGAAAAAGGATGGTAAAGATGCAAGTCTATCATATAGAAAAGGCAGTGTTGGCAGATGCCAAAGCAATATATATATTGATGCGAACGGTTTATGAAAATATGACCGATCCATCATTATTTTTTTGCGATGATTTTGATTTTGTACAGGAACAATTGCAAAAAGAGGGTTTTGGCATCAAGGTCTGTGATGAAAAGGGAAGCCTGGTTGCAAGTTTACTTGTGCGTTATCCGGGAGAGGCAGAAGACAATTTGGGCAGAGAATTGGCATTGGCAGATGGAGAATTAGAGAAAGTGGCACATTTAGAGTCGCTGGTTGTGGCAGCAGAACATAGAGGAAATGGATTGCAAAGAAAAATGATTGCCTATGCGCATAATCTGTTATTACAAGAAAAGATTACCTATGTGATGGCTACGGTGTCTCCCCATAATATACAGAGTAGAGAAAACCTTCGTAGGATGGGATATGCCTGTATTGCTACCAAGGAAAAATATGGCGGATTATTGCGAGAAATTTATCTCTTGCAAAATAAACAGATATCAGAGAGAAACGGAGAAAGAAGGTAGAGCTTGTGAGTATGTTACAACAGATACCCAAAACATTTTATCATGTGTTTCGTGCAAAAAATAGAGAACATTATTTTTCAATTTTAATTGCTCTGTATCAAGAACATACCTCTCGGTCTTATGCATTTGGACTTGAAAAAAGTGTTTGTAAAGATATTATAGGAGAAACCATGGCTTCCAGACATATTGTTTGGCAGGAAGAAGAGGAAGATGCATACCCCATCAAAGATTTTTATGATCGACAACTGGAAATTCGTACCCCTGTGGCGAGAAGTTTATCAAATTTAATTCAATGGGGATGGTTACGGGAAGAATATGATGAGAGAAGCAATAGTGAATTCATTACATTTCCAGAGTATAGTCAATTGGTGGTAGAGTTAATGTGTAAAATGAGTGCGGAAGATGAGGAACAGGAGAGAGAAAGTATTTTATCAATCTATAGCCTGTTATATACCTTTTATAAGGATAAAGACAGCGGTAATGTAATCTTGAAAAATGCTTGGAAACTGTCCCAACGCTTGACCCAATTGATGCGAAATTTGCAGGATGGTATGCGTACATATTTTGACCAGTTGTCGTTACAACAGGATTTTTTAGGCATTCAAGAAGTATTAATCAATGAGTTGAATAATCAGGACAGCAAAAAATATACCATGCTTACCACTACGGATAGTTTTTATCGGTATAAGGAACAGGTGAAAGAGCTGATTAGTGATATTATTGGTGAAAATGAAGAATGCAATATGCAATTGAGACAGCAATTTATGCAGGTGGTACCTGGTAGTGTGGAAGAAAAAAAGCTACAGAGAAAAGTTGCGGGGTTAGATGAAGTGGCAGAATATATGCTTCGCATTGCTCGTGAATTTGATAAAATTGAGGAAAGATATAACCAGCTGATTGAACAAAAATCCATATTTGCCAAGCGTGCTTTGGCTAGGGTACATTTTATTTTGCAAGAAGGTAGTCAGGAGCAGGACAACACAGCTAGCTTAATCCGCTTGATTGGGGAAAGAATGGACGGGAATCGATTGTTGGAAGAATTTGCGGAACGTTTGCAATTTAGTCAGTCTTTTCAACAAGTAACGGATAAAAGTATGTATCAAAAACGGAAAACAGTAGAGCGTCAGTTTACACCGGTTGCAGTAGACGTAGCTGCCCCAGAGGAAGAAATAGAAGAATTCATCCCACAACCACTGTACGCGGGAAGTGAATTGCAAAACTTTAAAGAAAAAAATATGGTAGGCAATCGTTTTGTAGTGGATTATGATAGCGTGGAAAGTGTGGAAGATTTGGAACAGATTATGCTTTTATGGCAGCAGTTGACAGGAGAGCATGCAGAACAGGGAGAAGACCGGGTTACCATTGGAAAAACCATTACAAAGGTGTTAGCAAATCAACAAGAAGTTGCGTTTTCGCAGTTAGAAATAGAGGAGGAATCCCATGCTTGAGTATTTAGAACAAGTATCGTTAACAGAGCAGGAAAACATCAAAAAAGTGATACAAGATTTATTTCGTCAGACTTGTATTTTAAAAATCAAATATGATCCGGAGACCTTAGTGGCAAAGGATAATGAGCGATACCATATTTGTAACAGACATCGTGCCTTTATTGAAGACTATTTACAAGTCTTGGATTGCCAGTTGTACCATGACCCAATGGAACATATTTTTCGTATACAGGGAGATGGGGTACCGGTTAAAAAAATTGGCTTGACCACGACTAAGATTTTGCTTTTGTTAAAATTAATTTATAGAGAGAAAATCATGGGGGAGGGATTACAAGCCAGTGTAACCAATTTAGAGGAGCTTCGTAGCTATGGAATGCAGACAGGATTACTGACAGAGCGTTTGCCGGCATCGGAATGGAACCAGACATTGCAATTATTGAAACGCCATCAGATTTTGGAGATACCAGGCGCCATTAGCAATTTGACGGATGATACCCCTATGTACATTTATAGTACGATTCATCTCTATTGTCCAACAAAGGAAATCAATGAGATGATACAATTGTACAAAGGAGAACAAGAGGAGGAAGAAATGGATGATGAAAGTGAAGAAGATATGCAAACGATTATGTTTGACTAATTGGGGTGGTGTAGAACACGAAATCATTTTATTTAATGAATATGTAAATTTATTTAGTGGAAAAAGTGGTTCTGGAAAATCTACAGCTATGGATGCCTTGCAGGTAATTTTGTACGGAAGTGTATCGAATCATTTTCTTAATCGAGCAGCAGATGATAATAAAAATAAAAGAAGTGTATTTGGGTATTTGCGGGGAGAACAAAAAGATGGTTCTGCCAACCGCGCACAAAAAGATTTTTGCTCTGTCATTGCCTTGGAAATCGAGGATTTGAGTAATCAAACCTACGCTTGTGTTGGTATTAATTTTGAGGTGCGTAGCCAGGATACAGAATTAAAAAAATTTGTATATTTTAGCCATGCTGGAAAGATGCCAGAGGCAGGTTATGTGACAGCGGAAGGGGTTCCTTTTACCAATGCACAAATGCGTAAATTTGTGGAAAGTAGGGAAGAGAACCAAGGGGGACGTGGAGGAGAAATCAATCGAATTTATCAATCCAAGGAAGCCTATGTAACAAATTTATATCAGAAATTATTGGGATATATTGACGGCAATCGCTTTACCACCATGGAAAAAAGTGCCATTGCTTTACGAATGACCGATGGAACGGGGCAATTTATTAAAGATTATATGTTTCCAAAGGGAACTGGAGATGCCATCGAAAAATTAAGTGAACAGTTGGGCGCATATCGGGATATTTGTGAGAAAATTACAGATATGAAACAAAAGATACAACTCTTAACCAACATTCAACAGGCAGGTATTGCTTTAACAAAGGCAGAAGCAGATGAAATGAGATATAAAAATTTGCTTCGTAGTTTAGAAATGGAAGACCATCGCAATCATATCATGGGCTGGCGTGCAAGAAAGCAAGAATTAGAAGTGGAGAAAACCAGACTGGAAGAAGAAGGAAAAGTATTGCAGGAGCGGGAAAATATGGTGAGCAACCAGTGGGCGAGTGCAAAGGCGGATTTGCAATCCAGTGATTTGGGAAGAAAAAAAGAACATTTGGAAGAATTAAAAAGAAGAAGTCAAATGTTAGCTGCCAATAGTAAGCAGTGGAGAGGAATCACAGAAGGTCTGCTGCAATGGGGGGCGGATTCTTATGTCAACGATTATATGAGCCAACAACTGCGTCAACGTATTCATACATTTGTTTCAGAGTCGGTAACAGAAGAGGCTTGTGTAAGGCTACATGAACAAATTTTGGAAGAAAAAGAACAGTTGGAGCAGGAAATTGGACTGTTACAAGAGGAACAGAGAGAGCGCAAAAAACAATTAGAAGAAAAACGCAGAATTGTTGAAGATATGAAGCAAAATAGAAAATCCTATGGGGAAAATTTACGCAAGGCCAGAAAGGAATTGGAACAGCGGATTCAATTTCGATATGGGGTAGATGCTAAGGTTTATATTTTTGCGGATTTATTTGATGTAAAAGATAGTGATTGGAAAAAAGCGATAGAAGGAAGTTTGGGAAAAATGCGTTTTGCTTTGGTGACGGCACCTAAATATGCGGAAGAAGCCAGTCAACAATTTCGCAAGTTAACACGATATGAAAATGTTGATTTAATCCAGACAGCAGCAATCACAGAGACTAGTGTACAGGTGAAAGACCACAGTTTATATGAATCTGTGGTTTGCAAAGATGATTATGTAGACCAGTGCCTGCGATTCTATTTGGGACGGATTATAAAATGTGAGACCGCGGAGGAACTGGTTGCAGCAGGACGAGGCATTACAAAGGATTGTTATGCCTATCAGAATTTTTCTTTCAGACATTTGCGCAAAAAAGATTATGAGCAAAGTTATATTGGAACAAAAATTTCCAAAAGTAAACTGGGAATGCTAGAAGAAGATTTGCATGATTTGGAAGAAGACTATCAGAAGGGTAATGTGCAAATCACCCATTTGAAGCAGATTTATAATTATGAAACTTTACAAGGGGAGCCAAGTTGGTATGTGACTTTAGCAAAGGCAGGAGAGGAATTGGAGAAAACTCTTGCGCAAGTGAAAGAAGAGAATACCTTGGTACAACAATTAGAACGTGGAGAATTCCAAGAAATTCAAAAAAGAGAGGCACAATTACAAACAGATTTACAAACAGTACGAAAAGAAATGCGCCATTTTCATCAAAATATCAATCAGATGACTGCGGAGATTTCTGCGTTGCAAACAGACATAAATGGAAGAGAAAGAGAATTAGCGGACTTATCTATGGGTTATGTAGAAAGTCAGGAATTACGCGCAGAGATTTTGAAAGAATTGGAGCAGGTTGGTGCGGATACACTGAAAAGGCGTTACCAAAGTAAAATGTATCAATGCAGAGAAGCTGCGGAACGTGCCTTGGAGGAACGCAGCCATGCCAGACAGGTCTATATCTCTACCTACCCGAATACAGAATTTACTGGGGTGGAAAGGGATAACAGCGCCTACGATGAAAAGTTGTTAGATTATCAGAAAAACTATGAACCACAGTATGAAGAAGTGTTTTCAAAACAATGTAAAGTGATTTACAAAAGCTTGCGTGACAATGTAATTGCCAAAATACATGGGGATATGAAAGGTGCACATAGGCATAAAAGAGAAATCAATCGTTTGCTTCGAGATACGAATTTCGCAGATAGTAGATACCAAATTGATATAGAAGCAGCGCAAAATGCAGATGGACAATTTTATGAAATGTTGATGGCAAAAGAGCTGGATACAAAAAATCCGGATAATGATGGATTTGATGGACAGATGAGTTTGGGGGAAGATGAGTTTTATCAAAAATATGAAACCCAGATTCAAGCCTTGTTGGAGAAATTTATGCCAGCGAAAAATGCAGATGATATGCAGTTGAAAAAGCATCAGGAAGAAATGGAGAAATATGCGGATTATAGAACCTATTTATCCTTCCGTATGAATGAAATTGTGACGGATGCAGAAGGAAATATTTTGCGTAAGAATTACGTTGATGATATGGCAGGACGTGATTCCGGTGGAGAGGGACAGAATCCGAAATATGTAGCTTTGTTGGCTGGATTTGCTATGTTGTATATGGCACAAACCAATACAGATTCCAAAATTAAACTGGTTTTATTGGATGAAGCTTTTTCTAAAATGGATCAGGAGCGAAGTGCAGTTTGCTTGCAGTATGCCAGAAAAATGGATTTGCAATTGATTGTATGTGTACCAGATGAACGTTTACAATCTTTGATTCGCAACGTTGACAGCGTGTATGGATTCCGCAGAAAAAATAATCGCATTTCTATGATGCACATTGATAAAGGGGCATATTTGTCATACATGGAGTAACCGTTCAGCCGAGCAGAAATATCAAGTCTCGTTTTACGAGACTTGGCGTGGAATTTGCGTCAGCATAGCTGACAAAATTCCTATGCAAATTCCTGTACATCCTCAGAGTGCGTTTATCTCAGTCGGAGCTTATAACTCCGACTGAGATAAATCAAAGAGCCTGTGACTGCTTGCAGTCAAAAGGCTCTTTATATTTATGTTATAGGAAATTGCGATGCAATTTCCTATAACAAAAAAACGCTCCGCGAGGATGCGCAGACCGCAAAGATGGAGTGAATTGCTGTGCAATACCGCGGTCGCGCTAGAGTTTTGCAAGTAAAACTCTTTGTTCTAGTTCTATTTGGCAGACGCCAAACATGAACAAAGTGACCAGCCATTTTATTATTTGTTTCTATATGTTTATCTGGTACTTTATGAATGGGTCGGCTGTACGGTTATCACCAGCCATTTTTTTATTCATTTACATAAGTACAACTTTCACGTATGCATAGACTGCAAGGTAATTCTAAACGAACTGGTGCGTGATGGTTTCCATTTTTTCGATCCAAGAGAAGAGAAATGGCAAAGTGTACCATTTCCTGTTTGGGAATGGTAATGGTGGTCAAAGGAGGCGTGGTATATTCTGCACCTTCAATATTATCAATAGAAATAATAGAAGGTACATAGCCTCTTTTTCTTTTCTTACGCATGGCTTTTAACACACCCATGGCAGTAGTGTCATTGGCACAAAAAATGGCAGTTGGTCGATTTTTGGATTCTAAAATAGACATCATAATTTTGTAACCTTCCGCTTCTGTTTGGTTTGAAACATGAATGTTTTCATGGTTCAAGGGGATTTTGTGCTGGAACAATGACTGATAATATCCAATGTAACGGGATTCGTAGCTACAATTGCCTATGTAAGCGATGGAACGGTGCCCAAGAGAAATTAAGTACTCCAAGGCTTTTTCGGCAGCGGTGGCACCATTACAAATGACTTCATCATATAAATATTCAGTTGGATTTCGATCGATTCCTACTATATATGTGTATCTTTTTTTTAGAGCAGGATAGAGTTCAGGTGGGCATTTTCCGAACAAAATTAAACCCGTATTTTTTTTGTTTTCAATATCTAATACAGGTTTGGTTTCTACCATAGGTTGCTTTATGCTACGATATGGAATAGATTCCGGCGTTTTTGTAGCATCTAACGTAAAATTGGTCACATCCATGGTGGTTAATAATTGGCCTAAAAAACAGCCTTGTGCTAACAATTCTTCTTTTAAAAGTTGGTATAATTCGCGGAAAAAATAATCTTGTTCTAAAGAATCATATCTAGTTAAAAAAACGTCTACTGTAAATTTTTCTTTGGTATCAGAACGAATACCCCGGCGTAAATTTTGTGCTGCAGTATTGGGAAGATAGTTTAATTCTTTGGCAATTTCCCATATTTTTTCAGATAATTCCTTTTGTTTGCACTGATATCCAGGGGAATTTAATACACGTGATACAGTAGAAATTGACGTGTTTGCACGTTTTGCAATTTCTTTAATGGACATAATATCCTCCTAGTTCTGTTCTCTTTCCTTTCTATTGTAAATAGTTAAATATTTACCTTTCCAATTTGCTTCAAAAAGCAAACAATAAGGTTGAGAGAACATGAGTTTTTTTGGGTTAATTATTTCGACTTTGTGAATTTTATAAATTTGAAATAAATGAAAACGTTTTCTTAAAATCTTTATTCATAAAGCAGTAAAAAAATATATATCTTTTCTTTTTTTTGATGAGGTATATATACAAAAGCATTAAATATAAAGATTTTCATGTTTATAATTATAATATATAGAAAACGTTTTCGCAAGTATATAATTTGCTTGGAAAACGTTTTCAAAATTAATCTGTCAAAAAAAATCTATTCTTTATATAATGAAACCGTATCTGAAATAATTTTTGCAAAGAAGGCAGAAATTTTAAAATTCTTACTGCAATTTTTTTGGGGGACCCAAAATATAGCAGAGAAGAGAACAAAGTAAATGGAGGAAGAAATATGAAGAAACTAAAGTGGTTAGCAATGGTGCTTGTAATGACAGTAGCATTGGTTGGATGTCAAGGAAAGAAAAGTGAAACAAAGCAGGGAGAACAAAGTGGTAAGACAGAAGTTACAATCGGATATTTTGATAATATTACGCATGCACAAGCACTCTTGATGAAACATGATAAAACTTTAGAAGAAAAATTTGGGGATCAAGTAAGTGTAAAATGGCAATCTTTTAACGCAGGACCAGCAGAAGTAGAAGCTTTATTTGCTGGAGATGTTGATTTGGGATATATTGGACCAGTGCCAGCCATCACAGCAAACGTAAAGTCAAAGGGTGATGTAGTAGTTTTATCAAGCGCAACAAAAGCTGGAGCAGTATTGTTGAAGAGAAAAGGTGTAGAAATCAACTCCGTAAAGGATTTGGATGGTAAGACAGTAGCTATTCCACAGCTTGGTAATACACAACATTTATGTTTATTACATTTGTTAACAGAGAATGATTTAAAACCTGATACAGCAGGTGGAACTGTAAAAGTTACAGCAGTTGCAAACGCGGACGTAGAAAATATGATGGAGCGTGGAGATATTGATGCAGCTTTAGTTCCAGAACCATGGGGAGCAACTTTGCTTTCTAAAGGTGCAGAACTTGTATTAGATGCAGATCAAGTATATGAAAATGGTGAATATGATGTTGCAGTAGTCGTTGTTAGAAAAGAATTCTTAAAAGAACATGAGGATTTGGTAACAAAATTTATGGAAGCACATAAAGCTGCGACAGAAGAAGTTGATAAAAAAGAAATTGAAACTTTGAGTAAGATTAATGATCAGATTAATGAAGAAACAGGAAAATCATTAACTACAGATATTTTGCAAGAAGCATTTACAAGAATTGGATTAAGTAATGATATCAACAAAGAAGCAATGCAAGGTTTTGCAAATATCAGTAAAGAAGAAGAATTTATTTCTGAAATTCCAGATGATGCAAGTTTATATGTTGAAGAATAAGCTATGCGTAACATTTGATTATGAGATATGGTGTAGATAAGGGTGTTTTATACACCCTTATTGCCATAAAAAAAACACATGGATATGATAGATTTGATAAGAGGTGATTTTGAGATGGCATTAGAATTTAGAAACGTAGGTAAAAAGTTTGAAAATAGCAATCGCTATACATTAAAAGATATGAATATTACCATTGAAGATGGAGAGTTTGTTTGTATTGTAGGTGAGTCTGGATGCGGAAAGAGTACTTTGCTCAATTTGGCAGCCGGTTTGGAACGACCATCTGAAGGTGGTATATATTTAGATGGAAAAGCTATCACAGGACCTGGTGCAGATCGAACAGTCATGTTTCAGGAACATGGCTTATATCCATGGTTGACAGTAGAAGAAAATGTGAAATTTGGTATGCAGTTGCAGAAGGTTGATAAAAAAGAGCAAGAGGAAAGAGCAGCCAAGTACTTGAAGATGGTGCATTTGCAAGGGTATGAAAAATATAGAATTCATCAATTGTCAGGTGGTATGCGTCAAAGAGTGGCTTTGGCTAGAGCCTTGACAATGGATTCGAAAATATTATTGATGGACGAGCCATTTTCAGCTTTGGATAAGCAAACCTCTAACCGTTTACGAGAAGAATTAGAAACGATTTGGTTGAAGACGAAAAAGACAGTTTTGTTTATTACACATAGTGTAGAAGAAGCGGTATATTTAGGGGATCGAGTAATCGTCTTGTCAAGTACATATAAAGGGGTAAGAGATATAGTGCCAATCGAGCTTCCAAGACCAAGGGAAGTATATGATGAGGCATTTGTAGAGTATCGACACCGTTTGTTACGAGAAGTAAAAAGCGGTATGCCAGCTTAAAAAAGTTGTTAAGAAGTATAGTTGAGAAAGGAAGATAAGAATGAGTATATTATTTTTTTTGGTAGCGTTATTATTCCTATGGCAAGGTACCTATATTGTCTTGGTTGATTGGTTGGGCATTTATAAATGTTATGCTTTTCCATCTCCACTTGGAGTGGGGCAAAAATTAGTTGAGCTTTGGCACAGAGGTACCTTAGGTCAAATTATCGGAAATTCTTTGTTGCGTGGTTTGCAGGGATATTTGGTTGCCATTGTGATTGGTGTATTACTTGGTGTATTGTTATATCGTAGTAAGTATTTGCAGAAAAACTTGCGTCCATTGATTTTGGGAGTACAGACATTACCTAGTGTTTGTTGGGTTCCATTTTCAATTTTATGGTTTGGATTATCAGAACATGCTATCTTATTTGTTGTAATTATGGGATCCAGTTTTGGTATTGCGATTGGTGTAGACCAAGCTATGCAGCATGTTGCACCAATTCACAAAAAAGTTGCCTATACTATGGGTGCAAATCAATGGCAGTTATATACAAAGGTAATTTTCCATGCTGCATTGCCCGAATTTGTTATGGTATTGAAGCAAGGTTGGTCTTTTGCATGGAGATCATTGATGGCAGGTGAAGTAATGACAACATCAATTGGTTTGGGACAGACTTTGGTAACAGGACGTGATTTGGCTGATATTAACCAGGTTGCCTTGGTTATGCTATTGATTATCGGAATTGGTGTATGCATTGATCAATGTTTCTTTACTGTTGTGGAAAATCATTTGTTACGAACCAGAGGCTTATTGCCAGAAAAGAAACGTGGAAGAGTAGTAGTATATACGAAGAGAGTTTTACGTTGGGGATACGGACTTGTAGGTGGTTTTGCAAAATCATTTTCATAAGTATAGTAAAAAGGCTGTCGTACGAACAATAAACATTGTTTGTGCGACAGTCTTTTTTATGTAACAGGAAATTGCGATGCAATTTCCTGTTACATAAAAAACGCTCCGCGAGGATGTGCAGACCGCGGAGATGGAGTGAATTGCTGCGCAATACCGCGGTCGCGCTAGAGTTTTGCAAGCAAAACTCTTTGTTCTGGAAAATTATTTTTGTTTTTGGGACGTAATCAAGGTACTGGAAATCAAATTGCCCTGTTCTTCATCTGAAAGCTTGTATTGCTTATTTTCTATAGAAAGCGTTGTGGTTAGTGTAATGGTATCGCCATACGCTTTTTTTTCTAACTGTTTTTGTACATAGCTACTGAATTTTTTTGCGACAATCAGACCATATTTTTCTTGATCAATTTCTTCATCCTCAGGATTATCGTCGGTGTACTGGGTGGTTGCAGAAGTCTCGATTTCTTTCATAATACCTTTATCAATAGGAAAAATTAGTGGTTCGATTGTAACTGTAACAGTAAAAGAACCATCTTTTTCTTTTTTGGTATTGGTTACATTATAACGGGTTGCCATAAATAAGTCCTGCAAGGCATCTGTTACCATATCTTCTGCTTCTGCGTTTAGTGTGACACCAGAGAGCCAACTATGCATCACATCTTCAATTCCTGAACGATATAACGCCTCTGTTTGCGATGTGTCAACAGCACAAAGCTTTGCAAATTGTTTACCAGATCCTTTTAGGCAGGTATCCATATATCCTTGAACATAGCCAGCTGCATCAAAATCTTTTCCGCATCCAATCATATACACACATAAGAGAGCAATTAGGGGGAAAAGCATCCATTGTTTTTTCATAGAAATCTCCTTCCTGTACTTTGTAATACATCTATTGTAAACGAACAAATTATATCTTTCAAGTGAAAATGCTAGGCGTTGGTATAAAAAACGCGCAATTCTTGGTGGTGGGTTTTTTATCAGGAGTTGCATTGTGATTGTTTAAATCCACAGTTTTGTTCTATTTCATTGGGAGAAGCAAAAAAGAAATACTAGTGATTTTGATGAAAATATGGTATGATATTAATAGAAGGGTTTTGCTACTATGTGAAAAAGGGTTGTATAAACGTGGGAATAGAGAAAGGAATACACAAGTATGCAAGAAAAGGACAAAAAGGTTTATATGATTGATAGCGAAAATGTGGGAGACCTTTGGGTGACGCATGTCATACAATTAGCCAATGCAGAAGATGAGATTTTGGTTTTTTATACACAAAAGTCGCCACATATGGGCTATGATACCATAATTAAATTATTAGACAGCTCTAACAAAGTGCAATTTATCAAGTGTATAGAAGGAAGAAATGCCTTGGATTTTCAGTTGGTTACAGAATTAGGGTATCGAATCGGCACACAGGAAGAAGAAAAAACCTATATCATTGTAACGAACGATACTGGGTTTGATGCTGTGGTGCAATATTGGAAAATGGTCAATGTGGAAGTACGAAGATATAGTGCAAAATATTGTCAGAATCAATATAACAAAAAGCTATGTGAAGATAAATTGCATCCATTAGTCAAAAATGAAACAGATAGCAATGGGCAGGAGAACATTGTACAAGGAGAAAAAGAGCTGTTGTTAGAAGAACAATTGTCTTTATTCGGTAATCAAATTGGAACAAAAGAGAGTCAGTTTGGATTACCTGCAAAGACAGAAACAGTTAGAACAACAGAAATCGCTACAAAAGTAGAAAAACCTGTTGCAGTAGAAGTGCCTAAAACAGAGGAAGCTCCTGTTGTAGAGGAAGTATCTAAAACAGAGGAAGCTCCTGTTGTAGAGGAAGTATCTAAAACAGAGGAAACGCCTGTTGTAGAGGAAGTATCTAAAACAGAGGAAGCACCTGTTGTAGTGGAGGTATCTAAAACAGAGAAAGCACCTGTTGCAGTGGAGGTATCTAAAACAGAGAAAGTACCTGTTGAGTTGAAAACTGTTGCTACTGCAGAAAAAGGAATACAAGTGGAAATGCA
>JAFORL010000014.1 GCA_017393285.1 Lachnospiraceae bacterium | reverse complement strand
CTCTAAGAACAATATCTTAATGCAGGCAGGACAGTCTATGTTGGCACAGGCAAATCAATCTACTCAAGGCGTGACACAATTATTACAACAATAATACAAAGAAGTAACAGTATGGTTTGAACAGCTACACTGTTATAAAAGGAAAAAGGTTGAGATGTTTGTAGTCGTCTCAACCTTTTTTGCGACATAGCAGTTTCCATATGCTGTATACGCAGTAGTAAATGTAGATTTATTGCTTACTGAGTCAATGGAGGAACTGTATTTTGGAGAAGGAGAAGAAGCATGGGATGTTTTACAAAGAAAAATTTAAATCGATTAAAAGATTTGGTTATTCGTTTTGAAGAAAAAAGAAAACAATGGAATGATATTTCTTATACGGAAGATGAAGTATGGGAAACGGCAGACCTCTTGTATATGAAAGAGGAGGGGAAGGTGTATCAACTCTATAGTAGAAATCTTGAACAGGAAATTGCCTATTATTTACAAGGGGTAGACTTTCAGAAAGATAATTTATTTATAGTCTTTGGTATGGGAAATCTGGCCCTGTTACAGCATCTGGTAGATCATATGACAGATGACAGTAGAATTTTGATAATTGAGCCATATGCAAAAGTTTTTAAATACTGTTTGAATGAAAAAAATCTGGCCCCTATTTTTGCTTGTAACCATGTCTGTTTGTGTGTGGAAGATAGCTTGACGGAGGCATTACAGGAAGAACTGACCTTCTATATGCGCATGGGCTGGAACAATTTGATTTACAATATGCATATTTTGATGAATCCCAATTATGAAAGTAAGAAACAGGAAATCTATGAGATGGTTGCCCATATTCGACACAAATTGTTTGAGTCTATCGCAGTTTTAGGAAATTGTCTGGAGGATGCCTTCAATGGTTTTTCACATTCCTATCTCAATGTTGATGGGCTTATGACTAGTAATTCCATTCGGGAAATACAAGGAAAATATAAGGGTTACCCAGGGATTATAGTGGCTTCTGGACCTTCTTTAGAGAAGAATATAGGGGAATTATCTAAGGCAAATGGGAAAGCCCTCATTATTGCCTGTGATGCCAGTTTGGATGCCTGTAAAAAATATGGGGTAGAGGTGGATGCCATTGCCAGTATTGAGCGTGATGAGCCTACCTACACCTATTATTATAAGGGAAAAGACTTTGATTCGGATTTGGTGGCACTGGGACCTACCGTTTTATGGCCAAAGATCATGGAGGAATATAAAGGAAAAAAGATTATCATGGCAAAGTCGAATCATGGACCAGAAGGTTTTGTCAATCATTTCTTTGAAAACATAGAACCCAATAGTCTTGGTATGTCCTGTGCCACTCTGGCATTTCGTGCGGCTATGTTGGCAGGCTGTGATCCCATTATTTTAGTGGGGCAGGACTTGGCTTTTACGGATGACAAGAAGCACAGTGCCAGTACCCATGTGGAACTGGAGGGAGACAACGATGCCCAGGAGCATGATGGTACCATGGTAGAGGATATCTATGGCAATATGATTAAGACCGATACGGTCTATAATTTGTTCCGAATCTGGTTTGAAGAGCGGGCATTAGAGAAGTCTGTAAAAGTCATCGACGCCACAGAGGGTGGTGCGAAAATTAAGGGCTCGGAAATCATTACCCTGAAAGAAGCCATAGACACCTATTGCACCAAGGAAAAGCCAAAGAAAATGTATGACTATTTATCGGATGTGAAAGTGACACCAGACCAATATCAGGCAAAATATCGGGAAATGATAGACGGTGTGACAGAAGAACAAAAGAAGATAGAAGGTATTCGTAGCAAGGCTATGGAGCATTATTTCCTATTGGAAGAGTTGTACGACCGACTAATGGAAGATCCAAAAGAGGAAGAGTTGATACAGATTGTTCGAAGAATGGAGCGGGGCAATCAGATTATTGCAGATGTGGAAGCGGAAACCAGTCTGAATACCTTGTTCCGACCAATTATTAAGCAGACCATTACCCATGTAAAAGCGCTGGGAAATGCCTTGACTACAGAAAATGTCTTGAAGAATTTGAAATTACAGGGAAATTTGATGGGTATGCTTATGCGCAGTTGTGATGTGTGTCGGGAAGAATACCAGAAGATGAGTGACTTTTTGGAAGGAAAACTAGAGGCATAGGAGGGTGTTATGAAGGAGCAAATTGAAAAATTAGTAAAGATTATTTATACACCGGATAAGACGGATTTTGAACAGGAATTTGTGGTACTGCTGGATGGGATCGAACAGGCATTACAAGAGGGAAAAGAGATTGCACAATATTTGAATCCCTTACAGGAGGCTTATGTGAAAAAGGATTATATCGCTTTGGCAGATGTATTGCTTTGTGATATATTGCCTTGCTTGGATTAAAAATTTTAAGAAAATAAAAAAATGGTAGAAAATATAGTATATGGAGGAAAATAAGAATGGATTGTGTGAAAGCGAACAAAGAAATTTTCCAATCTTTATTTCATAAATATGGGGATGATTCCAAATCTTGTGGTTGGGAACAAAAGATGATAATGCGATACAAGGAGTTATATAAAATAGGAGATATAAATCATACAAGTGTATTGGACATTGGCTGTGGTTTAGGTGATTTATATGATTACTTTGTTCATGATAAAAAAGTAGAACATTTAACCTATACAGGAGTAGATATTGTTCCTGAGATGATAGAAACGGCAAAAAAAAAATATCCAGAAGCAACGTTTCTGGTGCAGGATATTGTAAAAAAACCGCTTTCGAAAAAATTTGATTGGGTATTTATATGTGGAGTATTTAATCAAGGAATGGAAACGGAATATATGAAGAAAATATTAAAACAAGCCTTCTTATGTTGTGAAAGGGGAATGGCATTTAATTTTATATCAACACATGTAAATTTTACTTCAGAGGAACGCTCTTACCACAATCCATTAGAAATTTTTGAATTTTGTATAGATGAGTTAAGTCCAAAGGTAAATATATCTCATCATTATGAAAAATGTGATGTTTCAGTTTTTGTATATAAGTAGATTGGTTATGGGGGAGTGTTATGGATAAAATTAGAATGAAAGATATAAGCGCAGAGGTATGGAATCAACTGCTGGATAAGATAAAGGGTGCCTCTTTTGCATATACCGCAGAAAGTATTCTTTTTCAAATAACTTATGCCAATTTGGTTATTGCCAATGAGTCCTATATAATGATGAGGGATAAAAAGCCGATTGCGTGTGTATGTCTTTATATTACAGAAAATAAAAACGAACGTACAATAAGTTGGAATGGGAGATATTGTCCTGCGCCTTTGATAGATCATGATTTATCATATAAGACACAAGAAAAAGTTTGTAAAGAAATTATGGAAGATATCCAACAAATTGAAGAAAATTATGCATGTATAAAGACTATGTTTAAGTTTGAACCAATAGGAAACCCAGAACATTTATGTAAAATAGAAAATTATAATTATTTAATAAAATATGGTTATAATGATACATCTTCTTTGACACAAGTATTAGACTTACGTCTTGATCAAGAAACTTTGTATCAGGAAGTGACACAAAACCATAAAAGAGGCATAAAAAAAGGATTGAAATATGAAATAGAGTTTTTGGATAAAGATTCAGTTACACAAGAAGATGTGAAAGAGTATAAGGATATTTATGAATACGATGCAGGAATGGTTACGAGAAATTCGGAGTTATGGGAGCAATATTATATGTTTATCAAAGCAGGATTTGGTATATTGGGCTTTGCAAAAAAAGATGGTAAAAGAGTTGCTACTGTAATTGTAACCAAATATAAAAACACTGCTTATTATTCGTCTTACGCTGAGAAAACAGATTGCTTAGATGGCATAACAGTTGGACACAAGCTACATTGGGAAATGATACTTTATTTAAAAAAGCATGGAATTAAGTTTTACGAAATGGGGGAGCAGGTTTTTGGAAACTATCCAAAGGGAACGGAGGATGCAAAACTTGTGAATATTTCAAAATTTAAAAGAGGATTTGGAGGATACACAGTACCAATCTTTCGTGGAATAAAAAATGTAAAGCAGGTGAAAGCATGTACACAGCAGTAGTGATTGGAGCAGGCAGAATTGGAGCTATGTTTGATACACCGGATTCGGAACGAATCTTGACGCATGCCCACGCCTATGCAGCTCATGAAGGGTATGTGTTAAAAGGTTTCTATGATGTGAATCTGGATCGGGCGAAAGAGGCGGCAGAGAGATGGCAGGTGCAGGCTTTTTCCAGTCTGGAGGAAGCATTGGAAGGTGTAGATGTGGTAAGTTGTACCGTACCGGATGCATACCATGGGGAAATGTTAAAAAAGATTGCCCAGTTTCCAGTGAAGGCGGTCTTTGCAGAAAAACCTTTGGTTACAGATTTACAAGAAGGAGAAGAAATCAAGCAATTATATGCAGAAAAAAAGATTGCACTACTTGTAAATTATACCAGACGTTTCGTGCCGGAGTTTTTGAAATTGAAGAAAGAAATCCAGACGTTTGGCTCTTTCCGAAGGGGTTGCGGTTATTACGGGAAAGGAATCCTGCATAATGGTTCCCATATGATAGACCTTTTGCGATATTATATCGGAGAGGTTTCTGATTTTACAGTGGGAGATGGCATGGAGGATTTTTATAAGACGGATCCTTCTGTGGAAGTGACCCTATATATGCAGACAAAAGATGGGCTTGGTAAATTTGATATGCATCCGATTTCTTGTCAAGAAGTCTCAGTTTTTGAAATTGACTTCTACTTCGAAAAGGGACGAATTCGAATGTTTGATTGTGGGTCTAAATTGGAAATATATGAGATAGAAGCCTCGGAAGTGTATCAAGGTTATCAGTATTATACCAAAATAGATGAATGTGATACCACATATGATGCTGCATTTTTTGTGGCTTTGGATCATATAAAAGAAGTGATACAGAATAATCTTACCCCGATTTGTAGTGTGGAGGATGGAATAGAGGTGTTAAGGATATGCAAAGCAATACAGGAACAATATCAAAAACAGTCCTGCTCTTTGCCAGAGACCCGGGAGGAGAAAATGTGATTGCAAGCATTTTCCCTTGTTTTCAAGAAAGTTTTACGGTGGTTTTATATGGCAAAGATGTAGCTCTTAGTCGATTTTTGCAGGCTGGACTTCCGGCAAAGGATATTATGAAGCAAGTGACAGGTGTTACAGTAGAGATAATGATTGATTTTTTAAAGTCACAAAAGATTGATTTATTGGTGACTAGTACAACAGGAGATGACATAACAGAACGGTTTCTTTGGAAGGCAGCAGAGATTTGTAAGATTCCTTCCATTGCTATTTTGGATCAGTGGTGTAATTATGGGATACGTTTTTCGCCTTTTGATGGTAATATGTTGGTTCAATATGAAAAACAAAAAACACATCCCTATTTGCCTACTAAAATTGCGGTAATGGATGCCCTGGCAAAAGAAAAAATGGTGGAAGAAGGAATAGATTCTTCTCGGATTGTAGTGACGGGACAGCCCTATTTTAAATCGATTAGAGAAAAGGGAGAAGTTTGTTCGAAGGAAAAGATAGCAACATATAAAGGGACATATACGAAAGAAGAAGAAAAATTATTTCTATTTGCTTCGGAACCAATATCAGAAACTTACTATATGGAAAATATAACAAAGGTAGGATATACAGAGCAAGATGCTTTTCGCTTATTTCAAAGTTCTTTAGAAAAAACTGCAGAAAAATTGAAAAAAAAAGTTTGTGTCATTGT
>JAFORL010000122.1 GCA_017393285.1 Lachnospiraceae bacterium | reverse complement strand
TCACGTGGTATGGGTGTAGCAGATATGGATGTAATCGCAGAAGCCATTTCTTTAGTGATTGATGACGTAGATGCCAATAAGGAAAAAGCCATGGCAATGATCAAAGGATTAACAGACAAATATCCATTGTATCAATAATCGTGTATCTGCATCTGTTTCAAAGGGCTATTTGCACATATGGAAAGCTGTGCCAATTGTTGCTTTTAAAGTAACCCCACTTTTTACTGGGGCATCAGAAGACTGCCATGGGGGTTCGGATCAAGTATTCGTAGCAGTCTATGGTGGCAAAAACTGGCAACAGCAAGGAAAACCTTGAATTTACTGGCTTTCCTGTCAGATGCAAAAAAGGCGAGAAAAAAAATCCCAAAAAGTTATTGACAAAAATGACACTTGGATTATAATAAAACTTGTAAATGACAAAGGCGTCTTGGACAATGGTTCGAGGCGCTTTTTTGCTTTAGGAAAACTTTATCCAATCAAGCAAAATGCAGAGTTCTTAAGCACTTGTTATAACAAGATGCTTTGTTCTGAATGAAAAGTTGGCCAACTTTTACTATGAAATTGTTTACAAACTACATTCAGAACCATGCACCTGTTGCGTGGTTCGTACAGCGCCAAACCGCTGATTTTTGCGGTTTGTGTGCATGCCCCGCAGGGGGTTAAAGTAAACCCACCTTCATACATGGTGGTGTCAGAAAAAATTGACATGTGGGTTTACTTTGAAACTTGAAATGTACGGAGGGTAAAAACCTTAATGAAACAAATTTTAAAGGACATAACTGCTTTGTAATCAAGGCAGTATATGAAAGCGATAAGGAACCATGCCACTTCGTAGAACCTCCCATGACAGCATGGGAAGAGAATGTTGGAGGATCATATTATGGATATACAACAAATTATGCAAACAGTTGATAGTGAAATATTTGGTATTTGGTTTTTAATTGGTGCCGCCTTAGTCTTTTGGATGCAGGCAGGATTTGCCATGGTAGAAACCGGATTTACCAGAGCGAAAAACGCTGGTAATATCATCATGAAGAACCTTATGGATTTTTGTATCGGAACAGTAATGTTCATACTCATCGGCTCTAGCTTATTGCTGGGAGAAGATTTGCTTGGCTTCATCGGAAAGCCGGGATTTGATTTGATTACCGCTTATCACAATTTTGGGTTTTCTAATTTTGTATTTAACTTAGTATTCTGTGCCACAACAGCTACCATCGTATCTGGGGCTATGGCAGAGAGAACAAAATTTATTTCTTACTGTATTTATTCAGGTATTATTTCTGGATTGGTATACCCAATCGAAGCCCATTGGATTTGGGGTGGTGGCTGGTTAGCACAAAACGGTTTTCATGATTTTGCAGGATCTTGTGCCATTCATATGGTAGGTGGTATAGCAGCCATCATAGGAGCAAAAATACTTGGACCACGTATTGGTAAATTTGATAAAGATAAGAATGGAAAAATCATAAAAGTAAATGCATTTCCAGGACACAACATTCCACTTGGTGCTTTAGGTGTATTTATCCTTTGGTTTGGTTGGTATGGATTTAACGGTGCAGCAGCCACCAGCATTGATCAGTTGGGTTCTATATTCTTGACCACAACTGTATCCCCAGCAATTGCAACAGTAGTATGTATGATTTATACCTGGGTACGTTACGGAAAACCAGATGTGTCTATGTGTTTGAACGCATCTTTGGCAGGATTGGTAGCAATTACCGCACCATGTGACGTAACAGATTGTACAGGCGCTTTGGTGATCGGAGCGGTAGCAGGATTGCTTGTGGTATTTGGCGTATGGTTATTAGATTATAAATTACACATAGATGACCCGGTAGGAGCTGTGGCAGTACATATGTTAAATGGTATTTGGGGAACCATAGCAGTAGGATTATTTGCAACCCAGACAGCACCAGGCTGTAAAGATTTGATTGACGGTGGAGACATGTTAGGACAAGGCTTATTCTATGGCGGTGGTTTTGCACAGTTGGGTATGCAGTTAGAGGGAGTTGCCACCGTAGGCGCATGGACGGCAATCTGTATGGTAGTTGTATTTTCAGTTATCAAAGCCACCATTGGATTACGAGCATCCAGAGAAGAAGAAATTCTTGGTTTGGACGTAACCGAACATGGATTGGCAACCAGTTATGCAGGCTTTGAAACCTCTGCTTCTGAATTGGAAATCAACTACGACGATTTGGAAATGGTATCAATGGGAACAGAAGACATGGAATCGGCAGTGCCTGCAATGGTACAAACTTCAGACTTGCCAGAACAGAAGAAGCTGACAAAGGTGGACATCATTTTGAAACAGGAACGTTTCGAGAAGTTAAAGAAGGCCATGAACCAAATTGGCGTATCAGGTATGACGGTAACACAGGTATTGGGTTGCGGAACACAAAAGGGTGCGCCGGAATATTATCGTGGAGTACCAATTGAAATGCAACTCTTACCAAAAGTACAGGTAGAAATGATTATTTCTAAAGTACCGGTAGAAGATGTTATTAAGACAGCAAGAAAAGTATTATACACAGGTCACATTGGAGATGGAAAAATCTTCGTGTATGATGTAGAAAATGTAGTAAAAGTTCGTACCGGTGAGCAGGGATTTGATGCATTGCAAGGAGAAAACTAATCTGGCTTACGCAGGCATACAAAGTAAATCTGTGTAGAAATAGCATAACAGCACAGGTATACAAAACTAATCTGTTCAGAAAAGCCATAACAGCACATGCATGGAATGTTAATCTGTGTAGAAATGGCAT
>JAFORL010000121.1 GCA_017393285.1 Lachnospiraceae bacterium | reverse complement strand
GCCTCAAAACTCTCTGCGAAAATAACATCTACCGTCGTATGATCAAAGGCGCGCAAAGACTGAGATAAACCTCTCGCGATACTTCCGTCCTCATTTCTGGAACCGATGCTGTACACCTGCCCCTCTTGATAGCTGTCTTTGGTTTCCTCCGTTGCTAAAATGCCAACTTTTTTACCACTTGCGAGGGCTGCTTTTGTCTCTTGTTGAATGCGGGCAATCACTGCTTCCGCTTTCCCTACAAAAATAGTCATATCTGCCTTTGGTGCATAATGTTTATATTTCATGCCGGGTGCTTTTGGTCTTATTCCAACCGGCATCTGCTCTCCTTGTATGGCTGGGTCCATTTCTACCCTTCCTACAATCGCCTCCAGCATTTCTTTGGTGTAAGCGCCTGGTCTTAGTATGGTAGGTACCGAACCGGTAAGATCCACAATGGTGGATTCAATTCCCACATCTACCATTCCCCCGTCAATAATGGCATCAATCTTCCCTTGTAAATCTTCCCACACGTGATCTGCCAAGGTAGGACTTGGTCGTCCTGATGTATTGGCACTTGGGGCTGCAATATAGCACTTTGATTCTCTGATCAATTGCAATGCGACCGGATGATTGGGCATACGAATGGCTACTGTATCCAATCCACCTGTCGTCCCATAAGGTACCACAGCGCTTTTTTTGAGGACCATAGTCAAAGGTCCCGGCCAACAGGCAGCCGCTAATTGCTTTGCTGTATCCGGAATCTCTACCGCCAAAGTTTGCAAAGCCTGCACATCTGCAATATGCACAATCAACGGATTATCCGAAGGTCTGCCTTTGGCAGCATATATTTTTTTTGCTGCATCTTCCCGCAAAGCATCTCCACCTAGTCCATATACCGTCTCTGTGGGAAATGCCACCAAACCACCTTGTTGAATGATAGTTGCAGCTTCTACATAACTTCCTGCAGCTTCTGCCTGCAATCTCTTTGTATTCATATTTCGTCCTTCTTTCGTCGTGACTTTTGTCTTTCTCCATTATAACTAATTTTCAAATGTTCGTAAAGCTGACAAAATACCTTTTCCCATTCCCTCTGCCAATTTATTTTGATAGCTTTCCTCCTGCAACAGCAAAGACTCTTCCGGATGAGAAAGAAAACCACATTCCACAATTACCATGGGACAGGTTGCTTTTCGCAAAATATAGTAACTGGTATTTTCCTTGGGCTGTCTGGTGTTGGAATCCTGTAAAACCACCTTTATGCTTTCCTGTATCTGCAAGGCTAATTTTTCTGCCTCTGTGGCTCCCTGATAATAAAACACCTGCGCCCCTCGGACATTTGCATTGGTAAAGCTATTTTGATGAATACTAATACCACAAACCGCCCCTGCTGTGTTTATGGTATCTATACGCGCCTGCATATCTGCATTTTTATTACTCTTATTTCCCCGGCTTCCCAAGGCTGCATCTTCTGTTCTGGTCATAACTACATGTACACCCTGTTTTTCTAAATACATACGGAGTTTACAGGCAATGGATAAATTAATATCTTTTTCCATGCTTCCATCTGCCGCAACTTTCCCCGGATCAAAGCCACCATGCCCTGCATCAATAACCACAGTCGCTTGTGTGTGCCCTTCCCGCCATGTATATTGCACTTTTAGATAACTGACAGAAAGCATACAAATTATTATGACAAGCAATTCCAATAGATGTTTCTTTTTTTTCACGCATTTGCTCCTAGCCTGCTTTCCTATAAGCATATGCGACAAAAATCAATTCCATGCACCAAGGATGATAGGTCTCGCAAAAAAGACCCCCACTATTCTCTTAATTTGTATATTTTTGAATGGTGTTCCATACGCTGCTCTTTTCCAAGCCTAATTTCCATGTAGAAACACCGGCAACTTTGCCTTTTTTCTTTTTTTCAAAGATTACCTTTAACTTTTCTTCAATAGACTTATTGTCTTCCAACCACATTTTATAGGTATAACCGTCTGCTTCAAATTCCCCATAATTTTGTCCAGTGGTTTTATCCCATTCTGGTGTAACATTGTGACTGGATAAGACATATTCAGCCTGTGACATACCATATGCCGTAGCAGATACCTTCACACCATCATCTGTGGTTTCTTCCTTCCAAAGTCTAGAATAAAACGGCATGGCAATAATAACCTGCTTAGGATCTACCACTTCTGTGATATTATTTACCGCATCCTTCACAAATCCAATAGAAGCAACTGAACCACTTTCCTCACTTCCACTGTAATGCTCGTCATAGGCCATAACCACAACATAATCCACAACTTTTCCCTGTTCTTCTCGATCATAATGCTCCGTATATTCTGATGGCACATAGGAATCGACAGAAAGCACAATATTATTTGCTCTACACTTAATGGATAATTCTCTTAAAAATTCTAAATAGGCTGCTGCCGTTTCTTTTTTTACATTTTCAAAATCGATGTTAATACCGTCTAAACCATATTGAATCGCCTGAGACAATAATCCATTTACCAATTTATCTCGATTGGTGGTATTACCCAAAACCTGAGCCAAGGAAATTTCACCACTTGCAGCCCTAAAATCATCGCATAAAGCCCAAACCTTCAAACCATTATTGTGAGCACGTTGTACATAGGTTTCACTGGCAAGGGAAGAAATGGTACCACTATTGCTAGAGATTGAATACCAGGTTGGAGAAATTACATTCAAACCTTTGGTATTGGAAATCAAATTCAACATACCCTCATTTGCCGCACTGTTTGTCACCTGATGCCAGGTCATGTTAATGGTCTTATCACTTAAATTATGAGAAAAAACATCTCCCTTGTAGTTATTTTTCATAACTTCATCATAAGGTTCCGATAAATATTTTTTTAATACATAACCGGTTACACCATCCTTGGTCATAACCTTGGCATAACTTTCCAATTCTTCCGTACCGTCATTGACAATGCGTAGCACATCTGATTCTTCCAAACTAGCCAATACATCACATTTAATGCCTGGTTTATAACGAAGTTTAGTAGCTCTGTTAACCTGATAATAGCTATAAGTATTGCCCCAACCTGCTTCTATCATAATACGGTTGGGATTCTTGTATACATCAAAAGTGACATTAGAAAATGCTTTCACAAAGTCTAAGGCAATATATACCTGTTCTCCCTGCATCTTAATAACTGTATAATTGGTTTTTACCTGATTTTTATTCTTCATGTAATAGTTCTGTCCCACAGAGGCACGAATCAAGTCTGACTCTGTTGCACAAGATAAAATATTCTCTGTAGAATCGAAATATAAACGTTGATTGATTTGGTTTTCTACCACATCATAAGGCAAATAAATTTCTTTATCTTCCGAAAATGCTGTTTCCTCCAAAACCTGATCATGCAACATAAGAAGAATTTCTCCTTCTTTTGCATGAAAGAAATCTGTCAAAGGCATGACTTTCTTGCTTGGTGCATAGCGTTTATACAGTATACCGGTAGCAATACTCACAATTACCACCAATATAAGCAAAACCACCAAGCGTCCTGTTCCGCCGTCTCGTTTATTTCTATTTTCTCTTTGCGACCGCTCGCGAAATGTTTCCCTAACCTCTTGTCTATTTGTATCCTCCATCTCATTTCCTCCATCTACTAAATTCAAAATCACTTTTTTAACTTTCTGGCAAAGCATGAGGTGTCGCGCTTTGAGACACTCCTGCTTTTCATTATATATATTATCCCTACAATTGTCAAAATGTATATCTTAAACAGAAAATTCCCTTTTACAAAAACACCCCATTTTCCCGGTAACAGACCAGTAAAATGGGGTATTCACTAACAGAATATTTATTGTTACTTTTCCAATCGAAGACGCACTTCGATGAAAATTATGTACAATCCAAAATATAGAGGATACTTATCCTTTCTTTTTATTTTTTTATTTT
>JAFORL010000120.1 GCA_017393285.1 Lachnospiraceae bacterium | reverse complement strand
GTTTTTCATTTTTTTTTAATTTTTTTCTTTTTTTCTCAAAAAACACCTTTATCCCCCATATATCAACAGGTTTTCAACAGATTATCCACCATCTTATACACATTCCACCAGTCGATCATAATAAGATTTTTTCATTGGCTCTACTTATCTTTTTTTGCAAAGCTACAATTCCATCAAATGATGGAGGTGTCTATTATCAGAAAGGTAGATTTATCAATGGACGAACAAATGAAATACGAAGTAATCAAATCATTCGCTAACCACCCAACTCCTAACAAGCAAAGAGCAGCCCTCACTCTCGGCTGCACTGTACGTCATATCAACCGCATGCTCAAAGGTTACAAAGAACAGTTAAAGGACCAAAAGAAAAACGCCAAATCTCAAAAAGAAGTTAATCAGATACAAACCAATAAGTATTATCGTATGCTTGATGGTTACGGTCTTCAGGTTCACTATCGCAAAGGAACAAAAGTTATGTATATCCAAGCATTTGACGGCAAACAATACTGCTGTATGAACGATAAAGACATTTATATCCTCGAGGAGATACCTGAGCATGAAGCAAAATCAAAAATTTTGTAATCATTCAGCCAAGTCATTCATAAAGTGCCAAATTACCATAGAGAAACAGATAAATAAAAAGGCTGGTCACTTTATTCCTGCTTGACTTCTGCCAAATAGAAATATATAAACAAAGTGTCCAGCCATCTTCCTATTTACAAAAATAGATATTGTACTTACCCTGTCACAACAAATACTTTCATGCTCTTCTTTTTTTCAAAATAGATCTTATATTTACCATGCCACTGCAAATATGTTCTTGCTCTTCTTTTTTTCAAAATAGATCTTATATTTACCATGCCACTGCAAATATGTTCTTGCTCTTCTTTTTTCCAAAATAGATCTTATATTTACCATGCCACTGCAAATATGTTCTTGCTCTTCTTTTTTCCAAAATAAATCTTATATTTGCCATGTGACTGCAAATACATTCTTGCTCTTCTTTTTGCATTTCAAGATTTTTCCTCTGCAATCTTGCAAATGCTACCCTGTGAACTGCATTTTAATCTTCAGAATCTTCTTCTGTTTTCTTTTTGCCTTTTCTTTTTTTTACACATTCCGTCAATAAATACTCTATTTGACCATTGATAGACCTAAAATCCTCTTCTGCCCAAGCGGCAATTTCGGCATACAGTTTTTCAGATAAACGTAATGGAACCTGTTTCTTCGCTGCCATTAGTATAAACTTCCTGAATTCACAACTGGTTGTGCATCGTGATTGCCGCATAGTACCACGAGTAAATTAGAAACCATTGCTGCTTTACGTTCTTCATCAAGTTCAACAAGCTGTTTTTCATTCAAACGTTCCAATGCCATCTCAACCATTCCCACTGCACCATCTACAATCATCTTTCTCGCATCTATAATTGCAGATGCCTGCTGACGCTGTAACATTACTGATGCAATTTCCGGCGCATATGCTAAATATGTAATTCTTGCCTCAATAATTTCTAGTCCTGCATTTTCCACCTTGCTCTGAATTTCATTTCGAATTCTTTCAGCAACTACTTCTGCTGAACCACGAAGACTTCCCTCATCTGCAACCCCATCACCAGTAGTATCCACATTATTTGCTACATCATATGGATAAATACGTACAATATTTCTAAGTGCTGAATCACATTGAAGAGATAAATACTCTTTATAATTGTCAACAGCAAACACTGCTTTTGCAGTATCTGTAACCTTCCAGATTACAGCAATTCCAATTTCTATTGGATTTCCTAAACAATCATTGATTTTTTGTCTTCCATTGTTAAGTGTCATGGCTTTCAAGGATATTTTTTTACTGGTACTTTCCGGATCAATTGTTCCAGCTGTACCTTCTGGAGCAATTTTTAATCTACTTCCACTAGTAGCATCTCCACTTTGCGCTAATTTTGTTTTTGATGCCGGGTTTAAAGCACTACAGAAAGGATTAACAAAATAAAATCCTTCATTTTTTAAGGTTCCCTTATATTCACCAAACAATGTAAGAACCAATGCTTCCTGTGGTTTAATTACTTTCAACCCACATAGTGAAATACATCCACAAAGAAAGATTAGTATCCCCGCAACCATCGGAATTGCTCCAAAGTAATTATTCCGATCCAACAAAGTTGCTCCAAACACAAAGAAGCCAATACCAGCTAAGATTCCTAAAATGATAAGACATAGCATCCACATTCCATTCTTTTTTGTTGTATAAATCTTTTCTTTCATAACAACCGCCTCCTAATTAGATTATTAATTTCTTTTTGATATCATTATGATATCACATTAATTGCACTTTGTAAACATTTTCCTTGTATTTCTAATCTAATATTAATAAACAAAGGGCTGTCGTACGAAGAAAGCTATCACATACTATATTCTGTGTCTTGCCTTCTTCATACAACAACCCTTTTGCCTTGCGTTCCACAAACAAAAATTTGCCAGATTTTTCTCTTTGCTTTTTAAAATATTTCTCCAACCCTTTTGCAAAGCCGATTATAATTTTATTTTGATATCTGGCATCTGCTATATTCAAATCTGTTTGCCGGATTTTTCTCTTTACTTTTTAAAATATTCCTCCAACCCTTTTGCAAAGCCGATTATAATTTTATTTTGATATCTGGCATCTGCTATATTCAAATCTGTTTGCCGGATTTTTCTCTTTACTTTTTAAAATATTTCTCCAACCCTTTTGCAAAGCCGATTATAATTTTATTTTGATATCTGGCATCTGCTATATTCAAATCTGTTTGCCAGATTTTTCTCTTTAGTTTTTAAAATATTTCTCCAACCCATTTGCAATACCGATTACAATTTTATTTTGATATCTGGCATCTGCTATATTCAAATCTTCTTCCGCATTGCTCATATATCCCATTTCTAAAACTGTCACTGGCACACGACTCCAATTGATTTCACTCAGGGTATCCGTTTCCCAATAGTGTCGATTTTGACATTCTGTTTCTTCTACCACACCTTGAATGATGCATTTGGATAATTTTTTACTTTTTAGGTAATTCTGTGCACAATAAGGATTGTTTTCTGTAGGGCATATGGTCATGGCACCTTGCAATGTACTATTGTCAGAGCCAGCTGCGTGTAATTGAATGTAAGCATCAGCTTTGGCTTTGTTGGCAATTTGGGCACGGTCACGATTACTGAGATTCGTCTCATTTTCATTCCGTGTTATAACCACTGTATATCCTTGTTTCCTTAATTGTACTTTTAACTTTTTGGCAACTGCCAGTGTTACCTCATATTCCTTTTTACCACTGGCAACCCCGGAAATTCCTGCTGCCATTTTTATTGTTTGTTCCGTAGCACCCGGACCAATTGGTTCTAATTGTCTATTTTCATTTTCCTGGTGCCCGGCATCAATTACAATCACTTTTCCTTTGGCAAATGGCATCTGTGTTGATTTTACAGAAACCGCCGGTGTTATCTCCGCTTCTTTTTTTGTTCGTTTTGTATCCCCTGTTTTCTTTTTTTGACAATGGTCACTTTGTACTGTCTGCACATTTTTTCTTTGTTCTTGTACATAATATCCAGCTATGATACTGACAATCAAAGAAATGATGCATACAATCAGAACCCCTTTTGATGATTTCTCCGGTTCTTGATTAGACATGGAATACACTACCTCCTATAAACTCTCGAACAATGGAATTCTTTGGAATATCCTCTGTGCTTACACCGATAAAATAATCCAAGAATTTTAATATTCTTTTGGCTTCGATATATTCTTCACTGTCTTTTGGTATACCGAATAGAATTGGTTCTGCAAATTGCTTCAAAGCAGCCAATTCATAAATCAAAGCAGAGTTAAACATAACATCTGCCTCCTCTTGAAATGGAAAGATATATTTTTCCTCTCCTCTACGAACAGACGACCACATTGCAATGGTTTCTTTTGCACTGGTTCCTCTTGTTCTGGCATCTCTGACCATTCTACGAATCAATCTTCCATCTGTAGTTGGTATACGATTATGTTCATCAATATTTAATTGTGTTAACGCACTTATGTAAATTTTAAATTTACTTTCCTTTGGCAAAGCATAGGATAACTTATCATTTAAACCATGAATTCCTTCAATTACCAATACATCATCTTTTCCTAGTTGCTTATATTTTCCTTTGTATTCTCTTTGTCCGGTTTTAAAATTAAAGCATGGAAGCTCTACTCGTTTTCCACGTAACAAATCTGTCATGTTTTCATTAAATAATTCTATATCCAAGGCTTCTAAACACTCAAAGTCATATTTTCCCTCTTCATCCAATGGTGTCAGCTCTCGATTTACAAAATAATCATCTACCGGTATTGGATGTGGTTTTAATCCATGGGCACGAAGCTGTATAGATAAACGATGAGAAAATGTAGTTTTTCCGGATGAAGATGGTCCTGCTATCATCACTATTTTTTTATCTGGATTATTTGCAATTTGTTGCGCAATTTCTCCTATTCTTTTTTCTTGTAACGCTTCTTGGACCAAGATTAAATTTTGAATTTCTCCTGCCGAAATTACATCATTTAATGCACCAACTGTATCTACTTCTAATAATTTTCCCCATTTTTTTGATTCCTTTAAGGTATAAAATAGTTTTGGACTATTTTTCCACTGTTCTACGGTAGTTGGCTCATTTTTCTTTGGCATTTGTAAAATCAAACCATCTTCGCACAATTCTAATTTAAAATACCGCAATACACCTGTACTGGCCGGCATGTAACCGTAAAAATAATCCTTAAATCCATCTAAATCATACACATTGGCTTTGGATACTCTTCGGTATTCAAATAATTTTTTCTTATCCATCATGTTATAGTACTCAAATAAGCCTCTTGCTTCATCTGTATTAATGGAATATTTACGGAATGGCATATCTGCCTCCACCAATTGATGCATTTTATCTTCCACTTTTTTTATGAAGTTATCATCCAACTTAAGATCTCCATCAATTTCACAATAGCAACCATCTCCAATGGAAAACTGTACGGATACTTTGTCTATATTTTCTTTTCCTGCCACACTATATATGGCTTTTAACATAACGAAAATCAATCCTCTACAATAGGTTTTATATCCATTGGGATCTTTTGTTGTTAAAAACTGCACATCACAATCACGATCAATCTGATGATTCAATTCTTTTAATTTGAATTGTGTGCGTGCAAGCATGACTTGCTCTACTTTCTCTTTTGGATATTGTTTTTTCAATACTTCTAAAAATGTTACACCTTTTTCGTAGGTTGCTGTATTCCCATCAACCGTTACTGTAATCTGTTCACCCATAACAATCCCTCCTTGTTTTATATTTTTTTGTAATATATTTTTCCACTTTCTTTCCTATATTGTCTTGGTGATTTTTTTATTCTATATAGGTAAATGGATCCTTTTCTTTTGCTTGGAAGACCATTCAGTCTTGCCGTTTTCTTTCCTATATTGTCTTGGTGGTTTTTTATTCTATATAAGTAAATGGATCCTTTTCTTTTGCTTGGAAGACCGCTAAGTTTTCCCCATTTTTTTCTTTCAAATAACGGTAGGTTTTCTCCACCATAAAATGTTCTGTTCCAAAATGTCCTGCATCTATGATTTGTAATCCTTGTGCTAAGGCATCGATGGCACTATGATGGTCGATATCTCCAGTAATCAAAACTTGTGCCTTTTTTTGGATGGCCAAATCCACCATACTTTTTCCTGCTCCTGTAGAAACTGCCACTCGTTTTACCCTGTTTTGTGGGTCTCCTGTAACCAATACATTGCTGGCTGCAAATTTATTTTTTACTTTTTGGGCCAGCTCCTCTACCGAAATTTCTTTTGGCAGGGTTCCCACTTTTCCGATTCCCATATTTTCTTCCATCACCGGTTCCAATACATCTTCTGCTTGTAACTGCAGGTAGTCTGCTGCCACATCATTCATCACGCAGACATCATAATTGGTATGCATGGCATAATATGCTATGTGATGCTCCACCAATTGCAAAATCCGTCTGCCAATAAAATCCATGTCTGTAACCCGTTTCATAGAAGAAAAAATCATAGGATGATGGGTAATTAATAAATCTATTTTATTTTCTATACATTGGGCAATTACAGAATCTGTTGCATCCAATGCAATCATCACACGATTTACTTCTTGTTCTGCCCTTCCTACTAACAATCCCACATTATCCCAATTCTCTGCATATATGATAGGGGCTTGTGCTTCCAGCTGTTTTTTAATTTCCTGTAATTTCATAATATGCCAACGCCTCCTTACAATATGTCAATCGTTTTTGAATTTCTTTTTGTTTCTCTTTACTTTTTTCAGTTGGGTTTGCCTGCAATTTTTCAAAAATAGACTCCTGCAATTGTATTTCTCGCTTTAAATATTGCAATAAAGTGGTATCCTGCTGTTCCAACAATTGTTTTCCAAATTCATAAAATATCGTTTTTCCCAAAGGCTCTGGCTTCGAGACTCTACTTGCTCTCCAAGCAACATAATATTTTCCATCCTCTTGCAGCATAGCCTCTTCTTCTATTTGGAAGCCAATTTTTTCCATGAATTCTCTAACATGGGGTATCTCTGATTGGGGTTGCAAAACCAATTCTTCAACGGATTGTAATACCGCCCTGTTAGCTGTTAAAATCCGTTCCATCAAAGGTCCACCCATACCCGCAATCAGGACTGTTTGTACTTCGCCTGCCTGCAATCTTTCCATACCGTCAGATAACCTGGTCTCTATCACCTGTTCATATCCATATTTCATGATATTTTCCTTTGCTCTTTGCAAAGGTCCTTTATTGACATCCATAGCGATTACTTTCGATGCAATTTGATGTTGCAACATATAAATAGATATATAGGCATGATCACAACCTACGTCTGCCACTGCCTTTCCAGGAGTCACTAAACCTACAACCATTTGTAGTCTTTTTGATATTTGTATTTCTTTATTCATGTGTCTTTTCTTCTAGCTTTCTAATTAATCTTCAACTTCAGCTTATGCACTTCTCAATCCAAAAGTCTACTTTACTAGCTTTCTTTATCTAATCCATTGATTTCTATTTTTTCTAGCTTTCTATATCGGATCCATTGATTTCTATTTCTTCTAGCTTTCTCTATCGGATCCATTGATTTCTATTTCTTCTAGCTTTCTCTATCGGATCCATTGATTTCTATTTCTTCTAGCTTTCTCTATCGGATCCATCGACTTCTATTTTTTTCTAGCTTTCTAAATAATCTTTCAACTTTCGACTTCTACTTGGATGACGAAGTTTTCTCAATGCTTTTGCTTCTATTTGTCGAATACGTTCTCTGGTTACTTCAAATTCTTTTCCCACTTCTTCTAGTGTACGTGCTTTTCCATCATCCAGACCAAAACGCAAACGCAATACTCTTTGTTCTCGTTCTGTTAAGGATTGCATCACTTCCAGCAATTGTTCTCTCAACAAAGTGTATGCAGCTGCATCCATTGGTACCGGCATATTATCATCTTGAATAAAATCACCCAAATGACTGTCATCCTCTTCACCAATTGGTGTTTCCAAGGAAACCGGCTCTTGCGCAATCTTTTGAATTTCATTTACTTTTGCTACGGATATTTTCATATAGGCAGCCAATTCTTCCACACTCGGTTCTCTACCTAAATCCTGCAACAATTGTCTTTGTGCACGTAGCAATCGGTTGATGGTCTCTACCATATGCACTGGTACTCGAATGGTTCTTGCCTGATCCGCAATGGCTCTGGTAATTGCCTGACGAATCCACCAAGTCGCATAGGTACTAAATTTATATCCTTTTGTATAATCAAATTTTTCTACCGCTTTTATCAAGCCTAAATTTCCTTCTTGTATCAAATCCAAGAATTGCATGCCTCTGCCCACATAACGTTTTGCTATACTTACAACCAAACGCAAATTTGCTTCTGCAAGCTGTTTCTTCGCTTCTTCATCCCCCTCTTGCATGCGTTTTGCAAGTTCTACTTCTTCTTCCCATTGCAACAAACGCACCTTTCCAATTTCCTTTAAATACATACGAACAGGGTCATCTACCCCCACATAATCTGGCACGCTCAAATCACTGGTATCTATTTCTTCTTCCTCTTGCAACTGTTCATCATCAGGTTCTAATAACAAATCTCTTACTTCCTCTTCATCACGGAAGCGCAAAATATCGATACCTTGTTTTTCTAAGTAGTCATATATTTTTTCTAGTCTTCCCTTATCTAGTTCCATACCCTGAAAATGATCTACTATTTCCTGACTTTCCAGTACATTCTTCTTTCCTTTTGCATACACCAATAGTTCTTTTAATTTTTCTTGGAATTTTTGCTTTTCATCCATCGTATGTCACGTCCTTTCCCAAATGAGTAACGACTTACTCCCTCCATATTCAAAACCCACTCACGAGTTTTGCACGCCGGATTCGAAGTTGCTTTCGCAGCACTCTTACCATTCGAATCCATGCATATCATGATGACTGCAAAACAGTCATACGAAACTCTCTTTAAACGACTTTCTTCTCTAGCTATAGCTAGGAACATAATTTACACTGTTAAACAGCCATACGAAACTCTCTTTAAACGACTTTCTTCTCTAGCTATAGCTAGGAACATAATTAGCACTGCAAAACAGCCATACGAAACTCTCTCTGAATGACATTCTTTTGTATCATGCACCATTCGAAAGGGAAATATGCAGTTTCTGTAATTCTGCCTGTTCCTTAATCAAACTTTGTATTTCTTGCATATCCACACAATGACTCATTTTGTAATCCAAACTTTCTTTTTTTATTCGGTATACCGTCTCGTTTAGGGCACGTTCCATCTCCATTCTGGAATACTCCTGTCCTAAACTTTTATTAAACATGGATGCCACCAAACTTTGTTCTTCTTTACTTTGAAAATGATTGATAATCTTTGCCGGTTCCACTCGTCCCTCTGCATCATATTGTTGAAAAACCATAGCCGCAACGGTATGAAACGGTTCCTCCCTAAAATCCTCCAAATTCAAAACTTTTCTTACTTTATCAAACAAGCTGACATCCTCTAATAACCAAGTAAGCAAAATCTTTTGCGAAGCCTTAATGCTATCTTCTTCTTTTTGTTTGATTGCATGCTTCTGCTCGCGATTATTATAATCCGGCGCAACCACCATCTGTGCACCATAGCGATGCACTAATTTTTTCAAATCTTCATAGGATATTCTATATTGTTGTGCCATGGCCTCAATATAATTATTTCTCTCAATCTCCTCTGAAAACTGTAGCAATTTCTTCGCCATTTCATTATAAAACTTTGTCTTCTCTTCCGGATCCTGCATATTGTAAGATTGTTCCAATACTTGTATTTCAAAGTAAAAACTATTCAAAGCATGATCCAATCGCTCTTGAAAAGCTTCAGGACCAAGTGCTTTAATAAATTCATCCGGATCCTTGTAAGGTTTTAATTGCACTACCTTTGCTCGCAAACCTGCTTCTTTTAGGATCGGTATGGCTCGCAAAGCTGCTTTCACCCCAGCAGAATCACTATCATACAACAACAATATTTCTTCCGCGTATCGTTTTAATAAATTGGCCTGTAATCCTGTAAATGCAGTTCCTAAGGATGCCACTGCATTTGTGAAGCCTGCTTGATGCATGGCAATCACATCCATATAGCCTTCACACAAAATTATAGATTGTGTTCTGGCTGTCCTTGCCACCTGCAAACCATATAAGTTACGGCTCTTATCAAATACTTTTGTCTCCGGTGAATTTAAATATTTGGGTTTGCCATCTCCCATCACACGTCCACCAAACCCGATTACTTTGCTGTTTTTATCCATAATAGGATACATCACCCGGTTCCAAAATTTATCTCGAACACCTTTGCTTTCATCTAAGGTAAAGAGTCCTGTTTCTCTTAATATTTGATCCTGATAGCCTTTTTGTTTGAGATAGGCATACAAGCCGCCATTTTTACTTGCGAATCCCAATCCAAACTTGCGTATGGTTTCTTCCGTCAAGGCACGACCTTTCAAATATTGCAAACCTATGCTTCCAATTTCATTGTGTAATTGATACACGTAAAACTTTGCGGCTTCCTTATTGATTTCCAAAATTTGATTACGCAAATCTGCCTGCTTTCGATTTTCTTCTGACTGTGCCACTTCCGGCAACTGCATCCCACATCGATCCGCCAGGTATTTGATTGCTTCCACAAAGGTGAAATTCTCATATTCCATCAAAAAGGTAAATACATTTCCGCCTACGCCGCAACCAAAGCAATGATACATCTGTTTTTGTCCACTAACGGAAAAAGATGGGGACTTTTCGTTATGGAAGGGGCAAAGTCCCATATAATTGCTTCCCGTTTTTTTCAATTTCACGTAACTTCCAATGATATCTACAATATCATTTCTTTGTCTCACTTCTTCAATGATTTCTTCTGGATAAAACATTTTGTTTTCCGTCCTTTTCTATTTCCAGACTGTCGGAATAAAACAATCTGTATATTTACGTATCGCGTAATTATCTGTCATTCCAGCCACATAATCACAAACTACTTGTTTCTCATCTTGTCCCCGCTCTGTGATTAATCTTTGATATTCAATCGGCAATTGCTCCAGCTCTTGCAAATAGTATTCATATAACTGATGCAAGACCCCTCTTGCCTTTTTTTCTTCCCTTTTGGCACGTGGTCTGGTATAAACCTTTTCATAGAGAAAACTTCGCATACCATATAAAGCTTCATGCATCTTGGGTGAAATCTGAATATCATTCTTCCCATAACTGTTTTTGATTACATCATGGATCAAAACATTTAATCGTTGACTCTTTCTATTCCCCAATATATCCGTCCATTTCTTAGGTACCTCTCTCACATCTATTATACCAGCTCTTACGGCATCTGCAATATCATGATTCGTATATGCTATTTTATCCGACAAGCGTACAATCTTTCCCTCCAAAGTTGACGGATGCCCAGACGTTTGATGATGGAAAATTCCATCTCTTACCTCCGCTGTGAGATTCAGTCCCTTTCCTTCTTTTTCTAACAAGGTAACCACCCGTATACTTTGCTTATGGTGGGCAAATCCATTTGGACAGACCTGATTCAAAGCCCGTTCCCCCGCATGACCAAAAGGGGTATGTCCTAAATCATGGCCCAATGCAATGGCCTCTGTCAAATCTTCATTGAGAGATAGTCCCTTTGCAATGGTTCTGGCCACCTGCGCCACCTCTAATGTATGGGTCAATCTGGTTCTATAATGATCCCCTTCCGGTGCCAAAAATACCTGTGTTTTGTGTTTTAACCGTCGAAAAGCCTTACAATGCAAAATACGGTCTCGGTCTCGCTGAAATTCTGTACGCACATCGCACAACTCTTCTTCCGTCTCTCTCCCCTTCGTACAATCACTAAATGTGGCATACGGACTTAATTCCTGATGTTCTCTCTGTTCTAACATTTCACGAATGGATAATTCCATGTTACCACTTCCTTTTTCTCCCTGCAACCATGTTATCGCACCATTATACTAACTGTATATCGGCATTTTTTCCATTTTTCCTTAGCCTTATTCACGTTTAGTCAAGTTTTGATTTCATAGAACAGCATAGAGTTACAAACAAATTGTAACAAGAATTCTTTTTTATGTAATAGGAAATTGCATCGCAATTTCCTATTACATAAAAAAGGAGCCTTGCAATAACGATCTATAAAACCGTTATTGCGACAGCTCCCTTAATGAAGTCGACTAGTTTTTCTTTGTAGTCTTCTTTGTTGTTTTTGTTGTCTTTTTCGTAGTCTTGCTTGTTTTTTTCGTAGTCTTCGTTGTTTTCTTTTTAGTTGTTTTTTTCTTTGTAGCTTTTACAGTGAGCTTTTTACTGATTACTTTCTTCTCACCATTGCTCAAACGAACAACTACCTGAATCTTACAAGAACCTTTTTTCTTTGCGGTCACTTTTCCTTTTGAAGATACCGTTGCAATCTTCTTATTGGATGACTTGTAGCTAATGGTTACACCCAAATGTGCAGATTGCACTTTGCTCATACTATCATCTTTAAAGTTTGAAACCTTTGTCAAAATGCTATCTTTAATCGTAGCTTTTATTGTGGTTGTCTTACCCTTCTTCAAACTTGTCTTTGCAAGTTTTGCTGTGACATTGCTTAGAAGTGTCTTTACAACAGTCTTACTTGGTGCCTTTGCAAGCAAAACATAATCACCACCTTGTGCAATATGAATGGTTACTGCACCGTTGGTAGCTACGTTTGCATTTTGTACAGCAATTTGTTCTAATTTTCCTGCATTTACATGATATACATATACCAGGCTATCTGCCTTGATTGCTGTCTGTCCAGTGATATCTAATTGTACACTGGCATCTACCGGCAAGTTACCTTGCTGTGTAAAGCGGATCAATGCGCCATCACTATTGTTGGCATCCTGATCTAAAATTGCCTTAACATCTGCCACAATAGAAGCGTTGGTTACCACACAAGTGAAATCTATGCCACTTGCTTTTTTCGCATTTCCACGAACCAAATCTGCTGCGCTAAAGGTCCAGATTGCGTTACGACTACCATCTGCTGCTACAGCACTAAATTTTGATGTAGTATTTCCTGCAATTACATTTTGCATGGTATTTTTATCAATATTGTTTACTGTTCGAATTGCTGCATCTGAAACCAAAACTGGTGCAACTGTTGTTACTGCTGCATTTCCATCCACTACTGGTTGCGTAGTTGCTTCTGGGGTTGGTGCTGTGCTTGGTGCTGTGCTTGCTTCTGTGCTTGGTTCTACATTTTCTTCTGCAGGCTTCACAGCAAAAATAGCGGTTCCACCCTTCTTATTCGATGGGATACGAATTTCTACGTTTCCTTCTGCATCTACCTGATAACTCTGACCGTTGTACATATTTACAATTTCTTTGCCTGCGTAAGAAGGTACTTTTATAATTGCCTTCTTCATGGTATCTGCAATATTCAAAGCTACTAATACATCTGTTCCTTTGTAAGAACGTGTAAATGCTACGTATTGTTCTTCATCACTACCTGCAATCTTGGTTCTGCTACCTTTTGCAAATAATTTACTGTAATGTTTACGAATAGCCAACAATTTTTTGTAATGCTCTAATGTAGCTTTTTCCTGTTCTGATAATTGATTATTTTCATCATCAAATTTCATATCATAACGGTTTTCTGCCTTTGGATAATTGTTTGCACCAGTTAATCCAATTTCTTCTCCATAATAGATAATTGGTTGTCCCTTTGCCGTAATACTCAAAGAAGCTGCGACTTTTGCAAGTGCATTTGCTTTTTCTTCCGAACAATTTCCATTTTTGATTAAGTTGTAAGCAAAACCATCTTCATCATGAGAACTTAAGAAGTTACCAAATGTCGCACTACTATTCAAGATGCCATTTCTATCTTCTAATTGTTGCTCTACAAGGTTTAATTTTCCTTGTACAAAATTGGTTGCCATATCATTAAAACTAAAATCTAATAAAGAATCAAAGGTACCGCTTCCTAAATAACCAGCATCATCTGTGTAAGAAGCACCATAACACTCTCCAATCATCTTGAAGTTTGGATTTTCCTGTGTCAAGGCATTTTTAAATGCCGACCAAGTGGTACGATCCACATGTTTTACTGTATCTACACGGAAATAATCGATGTCATAGTTTTGCATCCATGCAGTTTGCCATCCAATGATGGTATTACGCACTTTTTCTTTTTCTGTTGCAAAATCTGGAAGTCCATCTTGGTTTCCACCCAACAAATTATCATCTTGTACATCATTTTCACGGAACATATCCGCAAATTGACTATATTTTTCTGCATCTTTTGTTCCATAACCACTGTGATTCAATACCACATCCACCATGATGCGAATGCCTTTTTCGTGTGCTTTTGCAATTAATTCTTTAAATTCCGCTTCGGTTCCTAAATGTGCATTTAATTTTTGGAAATCACTTGCCCAATAACCAGCATAACCATATGCTTTTGTTCCATCAGATGCGATTTGTGGTTCCAATACATTCTCTACAACCGGTGTAATCCAAATGGTGTTAATACCCAAATCTTTTAAATAATCTAATTTTTGGGTGACACCTGCAAAATCTCCTCCATGGTAGGCTGATCCATTGCTCTTATCGTAATCCTCTTTACTATAAGCATCATTATTGGTTTCATTTCCATCACAGAAACGGTCTGTCACCATAAAGTAAATCACTGATTCATCCCAATCAAAATCATTGGCAACCGTTTCTTTTGCAACTACATTCACTTTAACTGTAGTTTTTGTTGTTTTGTTATATTGGTCAACCAATACAACCGGAATTTCTTTTTCTCCCGGTGCAATGGTATCCTGCACTGCAATGGTAAGTTTTTTCAATGTAGGATCAATTGCAGTTTTTGCTTTACCACCTAAAGCAGATAAATCAGCATAGAACTCTTGTGGCTCTATTTCTGTATTATCATAGCTTACCTCTAATAAATTATTTTCCGAATAATTCATGGTAGCTTTATTTATGGTTGCAGTTAAGTTTGTAGTTAACTCTTTGTAAGAAACCAAAGAATTCTTACTATCTTCTGTCTTTTTGTTATTAAACTTGTCTAATACATCTGTGATTTGATCATTGGCATCTGTTACTGTATAGTGATAGCTATAATCACCATTTTGCAAACCGGTTAATGCGCCCTCAAATCTCTCATTTTCTGCATTGTATTGGAGTGCAATCGCTTGTCCATTTACTGTGACAACAACCTTCTTAATATCATCTTTCTGTGTTCCTTTAAAGAAACTTTCATCATCACGATAATAGAATAAAAGTTGATTGTGATCTGGGTCAAACGCATACCCTTTATTATATGGTACATAGGTCGTAGTTGCTTCTCCCTGCTTTACATAAACCTTTACTACAGATTGGTCTGCCGGTATCTCAATGGAACGGTCATTCAAATCTTTGGTAATCTTTGACCAGTCGTCTCCTTCCGGTTCACCGCTTCGAAGCAAATATTCCACCTTTGTAATACTCTCTGGTACCGCAAAAGTTGTTTGATACTTTCCATTTACTTCTTCAAAATATAAGGATTTGTTCTTATATTGATCCAAAGCTGTCCAAGTATACAAATTCCAACCTTCATAATCCTGTCCTGGACGATCATATACTACAATTACTTTCTTTTGTGGTTCTTCCGGAAATGTCTCATAATTTTGATCAAAAGACCGACTGTTGCCTTTCAACATCCAGAATTCCCCTGTCAATTTATTCTCTGCTAATTTTAATTGTCTTTCAGACTCCTGATAAGTCCATTCCCCTTTTGAACGAACAATCACATGGATTGCCTGACTTGGCACCTGATAGGTAGCAGTTGCCCATAATCTTCCATTTTCATCTTCTTTCGTTTCTGCACTAATCGGCACTGCTTCTCCAGCTCCACCATCTGTCCAAATCCATAAATCACGATTTGCATACTCTGTCTTGTCATCAGAATAATAATGCATAGTGAAGGTATACATTTTGTCTACCACTTCTACGTTGTAAACAGACTCTACGGAATCTTTTTTGAATTTTACTGCTATACTATTTCCGGCAAAAGTTTCATCCACAGAAAGTACACCATTTTCTATCTTTGCACCTTTTACTGCTTTTGCCAATTCGCATGTACAATCGCTAACTGTAGTTACCTCTAAACTATTCTTCTTGTATAGTTGTAATTCAGTAGGAAGTGTTATATTTTTTCCTTTTTCCACTTTTAATCCAACTTCTGGAACAAGTCCTGGAACTACTACTACACTATTTCCGTCACTACCCTCTTTCATGGTTGCTAACGGATCTGCCATCCAACTGCCATTTACAATAATTTTGTATTGGTATTTTCCAGGTGCAAAATTTGGTATAGAAAGAGACCAAACACCTTTTGTCTTCTCATCTTCCACCATTTGATTTGCTGCTGTTCCCTCTTCAGGCTTTGGCCAACCATTGAATTGACCTGAAACATAAATCTTTTTGTCTGCACCGGTAACCGTTGGATCGTAATACATAAATTTCACGGTATTGCTACCATCTGTTTCTGTAATTACTTGTGGACTTTCCACTGATAAAGCAACTGTATCTACCTTATCTACTTTGATGGTATGATTTCCACAGTTACATAAATCTTTGACAACTTTTCCTTCTGCATTGACAATACAATAGATGTATTCGCCTGTTTCATCGTAGAAGGAAGCGGCATACATATCTCCGCCATCAAAATTATCATCTTGTTTAAAACTTACTCCTGTATATCCGTTGTTTTTTGCATCTTCTGCAGTTACAGTATCGCCTACTGCATAGGTCTTCTTTGCGCTGTCTTTCTTTGCAAAATATGCCTTTGCACCCTCTCCATCATATGGATAATATATGGTAATCAAACCGATGTCGCTTACAATCGGATTTCTTACGTAAGCACCTGTGCCCGCATATTTTGTAGTAGAAGCAGGATCACCTAATTCTGATACAATTTTTCCATCCTTGTCTAATTCACAAAATGTATATTTGTAAATACCTGAAGCATCGATGGCTGCTGAAGTAGCCACATAAACATAGTGACCATTCTCCAACTTTCCAACTTCTTCTGCACGTATCATGCTTTTTTTCTTTGCAGAAGTCACATTACCTTTTACCCCAATAGAAGCACCGGATGCTACTGATTCATAATAGAAGGTAAGTGTACCATCTGCATTATAGGTAGGGCTCTTTTCCTGTAAGCCACCGGCATCTATAATTTCATTCACAGTCACTTTCAATTGCTTTGTTTCATCCTTTGGATCCAACGCGACTTCTACATCACTTTTCTTGGTAACTGTCACTACATAATTTCCACCTTCACCAGTGCCACCCCATGCACAGTTCCAAGCAAAATTGTCCGGATCTTTAAGTGCTTTGATTTGGTACTTACCTGGCGCTACATTCTTCAAGGTAATGGCATAATTACCATCTGCCTGTTTTGTCAATGCATAGTCATTGGCTTTCGCATTCCAACCTGCACTGATCAAACTCTCATCTCCCACCAGGTAATATACCTCTTTCGCAGTAACCAATTCTAACTTCGCTGCATTGGCATTTTTAATAGGATTATCTTTATACCACACGCCATCCATATAATACAAATCTCCCTTATAAGAAGCCATACTTGCATTATAAACTGATCCTGTAGATATTTGGGAGGTATTAGGATCAGCATCTGTAAATTGAAATCCCTCTACACTACCTTGCAGGTTGATGCCATACCAATCAGCACCTTCCGTATCCGTTTCTGCTGTCAAAGGATATAACTTGACATCATTGTCTCCCCAATGATAAGCTACTCCAACAGTAGAAACCGTCGCGGTAGCTTCCTGCCAGTACTGCATATTTACTTTTCCCTTATATTTCTGATCCTTGTCATAGAAATGAATATTTATATCCATCCCCGTATCTGCTGCCTTCACCAACTGTTCTGATGGCAACATAGTGATTATCATTACGAGCATCAACATCATACTGATAATCGACTTAATTCTTTTGCTAACCTTCATTGGTCTTCTCCTTTCCTTCTGTAAACCTTGTTGATATTCTGAGGCGTATGCCCCATACCTTAGTCATTATACCATTTCCTTTGCAAAAAAGAAAATCAAATTTCCACATTGTTTTTTGGTTATTTTGTATAGGAAATAGGCGATTTTTCCACTCTTATATTCTGTTTGTGAAGTTGTTTTAAATTTCCATCACAAAAAAGGGCAGTGGCACAAAAAAATGCTCTCTCAAAGTCTTTTTTCATCCATGAAAAATATAGCCAAAATTTTGGTATAAGGCTGACTCTGAGAGAACATGTATTAATTACTTGTATTATCTTGTCGTTCTAATTTGGAATATATGCAGCCACAATAATCCTGCCGGTATAATCCATAGGTTTGAGATAAGGCAATGGATTTTTTATAGCCTTCTTTTTTCTTAAAATCTGAAAACAAATAGGCTACCCCTACTTGATCGCTCACTTCTTTGCCAATGGTATTGAGCCTTTGTGCATCCTTCAGGGGACTGATTGACAAAGTGGTGGTAAAATAGTCCATCTGCAACTCTTTGGCCACCTTACCGGCTTCTTCCAGTCGCAAGCGATAGCACTTGGTACACCGTTCTCCACCTTCCGGTATTTTTTCCAAGCCTTTTGCCATCTGAAAAAAGCGTTGGGGTTCATATGTCCCTTCCAAAAAAGTAACCGGATATTTTACCGGCATTTCCTCTATCAAACGCTTTTGCTCCTCCACTCGTTTTTGATACTCTTCCGCTTCGGAAATATTGGGATTATAATAAAAGACTGTAATTTTAAAATAATGAGACAAGTAGGAAAGACAATAGCTGCTGCAAGGTGCGCAACAACTATGTAACAATAAAGTTGGTATCTCTCCATTTTTTTCATGAAGACTAAGAATTTTTTCCATTTCTTTTTGATAATTCTTTTTCTGCATCTTCTTCCTCCAGTTCTGTCATCCATTCCAATCGTTTTCTTTTCTC
The DNA here is from genome assembly GCA_017393285.1 of Lachnospiraceae bacterium. Taxonomy (GTDB): domain Bacteria; phylum Bacillota; class Clostridia; order Lachnospirales; family Lachnospiraceae; genus CAG-411. Next base: position 7,342 of record JAFORL010000120.1, on the reverse strand, counting down.
TCCGGTATAGCAGGATAACAATATAAAACATAGGGTAATCAAAGTGGCAATCACCCACAAATACCAAGGTACTTTTGTTTTACTCTCGGTAACCGGCTCTGCCGTCTGCTCCGTCTGTGTTGTTTCATCCCAGCGGCTCAAAAACTGTCCTACTCGATCATACTGATAAAATTTAGCTATGCCATTGCCTATCCTTCCATATACCAATACATAATCTAAATCCGAATCTCCTTCTTTGCCGTATACAATCATTTCTTTTCCCGCAAAAGAAATCACCTTTTGTTCATATCCATTCGGAATCAATTGGATATCCGGCAAAGGAATACACACAAAATCTACATTTGATTTAATATGTATAAATCCCTCCTCTTCTTCCAAATCCAACTTATTGGGATTTTCTTCCGGAGCAGTGGTTTCTTCTGCCAAAGTTTCTGCCTGCAAACTATCTTCTTCCTCCGTATTTCTATGTATTAAAATCTGATACATTTTCTTTTGCCCCTGGCTGTTGGTTACTAGAATTTTGGCTTTATTGTCTCCTTCTTTCAAATTGGTATTTCCTGCGATTTCCACCTGATCTGCCTTTAATTTTGCCTTGGCTTCAATCAATACATTTTCCACATCATTTCCAACTGTTATGGCGTAATTGGTAATCGTAGGATCAAAGGCTGGTGACAGGGTTCCTTCACTGACCAAGAGACTGGATAAACCTTGATTTTCCACTACATACTTTACAGTTTTTGCTTTGATTTCTAAAGGTAAGGTATTTTGCGACACAGACATTTCTTCCCTGCTATTATTTCCCGCATACATATACACTTTATCACTCACATAAATTTCTGTACTTGCTTCTTGTTTTGCCTTGAATTTCATATGATATTGACGCACAGCATCCCGACCGCTTAAATCGGATATCAAAATCAAGCCATCCCCACCTTGTACATGACTTCCTACGTCTGTCAATTCCAATACATTGGGATCATAAGCTACATAGGTTTGAAACCCGCTGATTCCCACACTGGATTCTGCTGTCAGGGTAACCATAAAACTGTCCCCCACTGCGTATTCTCCCTTACTTGTAGAAAAAGCAACCGATGCACTAGCTGCATAGATTGCTTTTCCATAAGAAAAGGATACAAGCAGAAACAGTATAGCAAATACAACTGCTATCCTTCTTCTCATCTTATTCCTCTCTTTCTCTTTTTTGATGTATCGGCAAAGGCTTTCATCAACCTGCTGAAGCTACTGTAACATATTCTGCCATTACATATCCATTTAAAGTTGTACCTTCATAATTAAAAGAAATATAATACCATTGCACATTATTTACCTGCAAGGAGGATAAAATAGATACTTCCGCACTGGCACCCAATGTTACTTTTCCGCCATTGAAGGTGACATTTTCATATTCTTTTCCTGCCTGTACACGCACATTTAAAGGTCCCATCAATACCTTTCCTAACGTAGCATTCATAATGGTATTCTGTCCCTCTGCACTTGGTGTAGCGGTTGGTGCAACAGTTGCTGTTACTGCAGAACCAGTGGTATTGGTTGCGTCTTCTGCATTTTCCTCTGTTGTAGTTTTTTCTGTTTCTGGTAAAAATGCAACTTGATTTGCCAATACATAACCGGTCATCTCTTTATTGCTGTAGGTAAAAATAATTTCAAACCACTTTTTACCCGCTACCACTGTTTCTTGTGTAATGGTAACTTCTTGTTGATTTTTCAAATACACCTGCTTATTCTTATACTTTACATAGCTTGCATTTGCAGCAGCTGCATTTCTCACTGCGACTTTAGAGGTGGAATAAATGGTTCCCTGTACATCTTCATCTAAAGACAAAGTGACATAAGCACTATGCACAAATCCTTTGCAGGTCTTATTGTTAAATTTAAATTTCACATAATACCATATTGCATCTTTTACAAACTTTTGCTTTAAAATCGTTACCTTTTTGTTCTTCTTCAAAGTAACTGCCTTTTTACCAGACTTTACTTGTGCTGAAGTAGCACTCGCTTTTGTACGTACTCTTACAAAAGAATAGGAAACCTTGGCTGGCACTTTTAAGTTCTTTACCATTTTTGTATTGGTAGTCTGGACTGCTGCCTCTGGCACCTCATCTTCTTCTATGGTAACCTTTTTAGCCTTCTGCGTGGCACTTGGGGTTGCCTTTACTGTCTTTTTGCTATCATCTGTGCTTGTCCCTTCTTCGGCATCTGCATCTGTATCTTCTTCTACATCTGCGTCTTCTTCGCTTCCAGAAGTAACTTTGATGTATTCTTTGCAACAATATCCCGTAATTTTTTTCCCTTTATAAGTAAACTGTACCTTGTCATATCTACCTTTGGTAGCCAGGATTGTTACTTTTTCATTTTTGGTTAAATAAATGGATTTTTTATTTACCAACACTTGCGGATATGTATAGGCAGGACCTGTACGCACATTCAAGGATTCTGCTGTCACAATACCTGTTGGATTGGCTGCATTTGCTACAACACCCCAGCCAATCCATCCACTAACCAACATTGCCATAAGGCAAAAGCTAATCAAAAAGCCTTTGCTTATGTTTTTTTGTACTCCTTCTTTATTCATCATAAACCCTCACTTTTCTACTTTTGTATCATTTTTATTACACAGCTTTTGTGCATGGAAATCCAACCATTTTGGCAAATCTAGTCCAATACCAATTTATTCTGCCTCGTCAATGGCTTTACCAATATCATTTCTCATATATTTATTGTCAAAGTGAATCCATTCGGTCGCTTTATATGCATTGGTTCTTGCTTCTTTTAAATTGGCACCCTTGGCGGTTACACCAAGTACACGCCCACCATTTGTGACAATTCCTTCCGCACCTTGCTTGGTTCCGGCATGAAATACGTAATATCCTTCTTTATCCTTAAAGTTGTCTAAACCTTGGATTAATTTTCCTTTTTCGTAATGTTCCGGATAACCGTCTGAAGCCAAAACTACACAAACTGCTGCATTGTCCTCAAATTGTAAATCGATTTGATCCAATTTTCCATCAATACAAGCTTCCATCACATCAATGATATCGTTTTTCATTCTTGGCAGTACTACCTGCGCCTCCGGATCACCAAAACGGGCATTGTATTCCAATACCTTTGGACCTTCCTGGGTCAACATCAAACCAAAGAACATAATACCCACAAAGTCTCTACCTTCTGCTTTCATTGCATCCATAGAGGCCTGATAAATGTATTTATGACAAAAAGCATCCACTTCTTCTGTATAGAATGGACTTGGAGAAAATGTTCCCATACCACCGGTATTCAATCCTTGATCTCCATCTTTTGCACGTTTGTGATCCTGTGCACTGGTCATAGGTTTGATGTGGGTTCCGTCACAATAACACAATACAGATACTTCACGACCAGTCATAAATTCTTCTACGACAATCTTATCTCCTGCCGTACCGAATTGCTTGTCTAACATCAAAGTCTTAACACCCTCTTGGGCTTCTGCTTTTGTATTACAAATCAATACCCCTTTTCCTAAAGCCAAACCGTCTGCCTTAAGCACGATTGGATACTTGCTGGTCTCTAAATATTCCAAAGCAGCTTCTGCAGAAGTAAAGGTTTCGTAGGCAGCTGTCGGAATGTTATATTTCTTCATCAAATCTTTTGAAAATGCCTTAGATCCTTCTAAGATTGCAGCATTCTTTCTAGGTCCAAATACACGTAACCCTCTTGCTTCAAATACATCCACTACACCTGCAACCAATGGATCATCCATTCCAATGATTGTCAAGTCAATCGCTTTCTCCTGTGCAAAATCTGCCAACTTTTCTAATTCCATAGCACCAATATCCACACATTCTGCGATTTGTGCAATTCCTGCATTACCAGGTGCACAATAAATTTGATCTACACGACCGCTCTTTGCTACACTAGTTGCAATCGCATGTTCTCTTCCGCCACTTCCTACAATTAAAACTTTCATGTTCTTCCTCCTACATACTAAATAAATGATTTCGGTAAATATATATATTCCTTTGGAACGAATTGCAAATACAAGATTCGTCTATTATTTTTTGTGTACAATATGATCAATAACCTCTATCTGATCATTGGCAATCCAATCTATCGCCTGTGGTAAAATATTCCACTCAGCTTCCTCCATAACACGCTTCTGTAAAATCTCCGGTGTATCACCTTCCTGGACATACACAGCTTTTTGGGTAATAATTGGACCGGTATCTGTCCCATCATCAACAAAATGTACGGTTGCACCTGTCACTTTATTGCCACGTGCAAGTACGGCTTCATGAACCTTCAATCCATAGAAACCATCTCCGCAAAATGAAGGAATCAAAGATGGATGAATATTGATAATACGGTTCTCATACGCCTCCACAACATTCTTAGGAACAATCACCAAGTAACCTGCAAGCACCACCAAATCAATTTGGTATTTTTGTAGACACTCCAATAATGCCTGGTCAAATTCCGGTCTGGTTGCAAAATCCTTTGGTGATAAATAACAATCTGCAATTCCATGTTTCTTTGCACGTTCTAAGGCATATGCGTCTTTTTTATTGCTAATGACTACTTCAATTTTTGCATTGGTAATGGTCTTGTCTGCAATTTTATCAATAATCGCCTGTAAGTTTGTTCCGCCTCCGGAAACCAATACTGCCAATTTTAACATATCTTTACTCCATTCCTAAACATCATTGTCAAATAGGTTTACATTACAGAAGGTGTCCTAAAACCATCTGCATTATTTCCGATTGTTTCACGACACCTATCTGTTCATTCTATATCCTGCAGCCTAAGCTGCTTTACTATCATCTAGACTATTCCTATAACAAGGTAACACCCTTATCTCCTGCTTTGATTTCACCAACAACATATCCTGTTTCACCAGCTGCTTTGATCAAAGTTAAAGTCTTGTCCACATCTGCAGGGTCTACTGCAATCATCATACCAATACCCATGTTGTATGTATTGTACATCATCTCTTCTTCAATGCTACCATCTTTTTGAAGCATTCCAAAGATTGGTGGGATTACATAGCTTCCCTTATTTACATATGCACGTACACCGTCTGGCAACATTCTAGGAATATTTTCATAGAAACCACCACCAGTGATATGGCTACATGCTTTGATTGTCACACCACCTGCTTTGATTTCCTTCAAAGCCTTCACATAAATCTTGGTTGGTGTCAATAAAGCATCACCTAAAGTTGTACCTAATGATTCAAATGGCATATTTAAACATTCTGCCTTGATGTTAAATACCTTACGTACTAAAGAATATCCATTACTATGAATACCTGAAGAAGCAATACCAATCAATACATCTCCTGGCTTTACATCTTTTCCTGTAATCAAATCTTTTTGGTCTACTACACCTACTGCAAATCCAGCAAGGTCATACTCATCAATTGGATAAAATCCTGGCATCTCTGCAGTCTCTCCACCAATCAAAGCTGCTCCTGACTGGATACAACCTTCTGCTACACCACTTACGATGGTTGCAATCTTCTCAGGTTCATTCTTTCCGCACGCAATATAATCTAAGAAGAATAATGGTTCTCCACCAGCACATGCAATATCATTTACACACATAGCTACACAGTCAATACCAATTGTGTCATGCTTGTTCATCTCAAATGCAATCTTTAATTTCGTTCCAACACCATCTGTACCGGAAACCAAAGTAGGATGCTCCATATTCTTGAACGCATCCATTGAGAAAGCACCTGAAAAACCACCAAGATTTGTCATAACTTCCTTACGCATTGTTTGCTGTACATGCTTCTTCATCAATTCTACTGACTTATAACCTGCTTCAATATCCACTCCGGCTTTCTTGTAATCCATTTTATTTCCTCCTAATTTCAATCTTACGCATGTGTATCTTTCCTTGTGTATGTATTTCTGATACAAGTATTCCCCATATCAAAACACACCGCAACACCTTTCCATTATAACATAGCTTTTCTATTATGAAAAGCATTTTTTGCACAACAATTCAGCCTTGCAGAAATACAGATACCAACATCATGTGACTGCTTGCAGGCTAAGTGATGTTGGCATCTGTCTCACTCTCCCAAAGGCAAATTTAATTTCTCCGTTCCCGGCAAGCAAAATCTTCCATCCTGGATCAAGGCAATTTTTTCTCCCGCTTTGGTATAAACCGCAATTTCCTCTAATTCTTCATAAGGAATGGTAATATCCGTATGACAATGAAAATAAGCCTCTTCTGGTTTCTCATGACGCAAAAGCGAATAGCTATTTTCCTTGGCAATCATTTCTTTTCCATCCGGATTGTAGACCTGGTTATCTTCACTCATACTATAACAAGTATCTCCCAAGGCAAAATGTGGACCTGTCTTTTCTGCAATAAGAATAGGCAGTTTTCCCGAAATACCGTACTTCTTTCCCATGGCATATGCAGTGGTATTGGTGCCGATGGCAAATTCTCCCATTGGCAAAGTCTGATGTTGATACAGCACATTATCTCGGATTAAAGCCTTATTCTTTTCTTCTGATTCAAAATTTTTACAAGTATAGGCCACCACTTCTCCATCTTGGAATTGTAAATCTAAATCCTGATAATGTAAGCCATTGAGATATACACTATGCACATGCAAACGTCCTTGGGTTCCTTCCAATTTTGGAGAGGTAAAGACCTCACCCACCGGAATATTTACATCTGCCAGACAATTTTCAAAACCCGTTTGTTTTGCCGGCTCAGAAATTTCTTGCAATTGTACTTTTAAATCTGTCTGATTTGTACCCTTTCCTTTAATAGTTACATACTGCCCTTGGTCCAATGCATCTATCAGACATTGTTGTATTTTTTCATATTTAGACGGATCTAATGTATTTACCGCTACCGTTTCTGCAAAAATTTCCGCAAAATCTACACCAATTTCCGGTATCGGATATGCAATGATGGTAAAACTATATTGATCACTTGGAATATATTGATTCGTCAACATGCCTGCTTCATTTTGATATTCTACCCATACCTTCTGTTGTTTTTTGGATAAGGCAATGGCTTGGGATTTGCTTTCCAATTCCTCTTGTGCCTGCCCAAAGGTTTCAATCACCGCAGGTCCTGCATATACACTGGCCAAATCTGCAAACTGTTCATATGCCACACGCAACATAGCCAGTCTTCGTTCCATCAAAGGCCGGTCCAAATATAAGCCCTGATCCATGCGGTGATCAAAATCATACTGTGGATTCACACTAGTTCCAAAATAACCGGTCTTATTGACCCGCTTATGAATACTGCTTACGCCTGTTCGGTAAATGGCAGGCTCCAGCCCCATGGCACGAAATTGCAAAATTGCAGCCTTCACCAT
>JAFORL010000119.1 GCA_017393285.1 Lachnospiraceae bacterium | reverse complement strand
ATTGTATTTTGTTCCTAGAGATAACGTGGTGCAACATGCGGAAATTAATAAAAAGACAGTAATTGAATATAAGCCGGATTCCAATCAGGCACAGGAATATCGCAATTTGGCGCAGGCAGTCATTGAAAATACAGACTTTGTTATTCCAACACCTATGACACAGGAAAGATTAGAAGAAATCTTAATGGAATACGGAATGATGGAATTAGCAGATGATTACAAGATTTAATTGCATTGTGACTGCTCTGTTTATAGCAGTCGGGTTATCATCTCCGACTGCTACAAACGATTTGTGCCAAGTCTCGTGGGGCGAGACTTGAAAAATAAATTTGTTCTATGATGAAGTGTATAGCAGATATAAATAATGATATAAATAATAAGGAAAGGATGACGCATATGGCAAATGTAAAGAAATCTATTACAGAATTAGTTGGAAAGACACCTCTTTTAGAGTTAGTAAATTATGAGAAGAAACACAATTTGGAAGCAAAGGTATTGGTTAAGCTGGAATATTTCAATCCAAACCAGAGTGTAAAAGATCGTATTGCCTTGGCAATGATTGAAGATGCAGAGAAGAAGGGATTGTTAAAGCCTGGTTATACAGTTGTAGAAACAACAAGTGGAAACACAGGAATTGGTTTGGCAGCCATTGCGGCTACAAAGGGCTATAAATTCCGTGTTTACGTACAGGACAACGTAAGTCAGGAGCGTTTCCAGGTGATTCAGGCATTTGGTGGAGAAACCATTAAATTATCAGAAGAGCCGGTAATTGGAAAGGTTTTGGAAGAGACAAATGGAGATTTTGTAGCAGCCATTGAAGTGCTTCGTCGTGAAGTATTAGCAAAAGAAGAGAATATTTACTTTGTAGATCAGACAGCAAATCCAGCAAACCCTGCCATTCATGAGTCAACCACAGGACCAGAAATCTGGGAAGATACCGACGGAGAAGTAGATATCTTAGTAGCAAATGTTGGTACTGGTGGAACTGTATCAGGAACAGGAAAATTCTTAAAGAGCAAGAAGCCTGAATTACAAGTAGTGGCAATTCAGCCGGGAGAAAATTCATTGCCTTCTGATACAAATCCTGAACCAGAAGAAATTACGGGTGTACATCCATTTGAAGGTGTGCCGGCAGAACGTGTACCATCTACCATGGACTTAAATATTTACGATCAGAAAGTGGAAGTGGAGACCATCGAGGCCTATCGTGCAGCTCGTGAAGTGGCAAAGACAGATGGTATTTTGATTGGTACATCTTCAGGCGCAGCTATCCATGCAGCAACAGAATTGGCAAAATTACCAGAAAACAAAGGTAAAACAATTGTGGCAATTTTACCGGATACAGGACTTCGTTATCTTTCTACTAATTTATTCCGTGAAGAGTTTCAGGGCTAGGAGGTAAATAAAATGGCAATTAATTTAAGTAATTCCAACTTAGGAACAAGAGAAAACCGTATCGGTTCCATTACAGGATATGTTGGAAATTTGAAAGATTTGGCAGAGCAGAGTGAGTGCGGAACTTTAAAAGGATGTTCCCGTTGTTTCTCACAATCCAGTAGCTGTTTGTCAGGTTGTGCACTAAATCAGCTTTCAGGTATTCGTGATGTGGCTGTGATTCATCATGGACCTGCTGGATGTTCCGTAGCTGCATCCAATGCGTACTATATGTCAAAAGTTATGTCAAAGAAGCGTGGCGTAACTAGTAGTACTGTTTACGTAGGAACGGATATGAACGAAAATGATACGATTTTTGGTTCTACAGAGAAACTTCGTCAGATTATTTTAGATGTAAATCAACGTTATCAGCCAAAGGCAATTTTTGTTTCCAGCTCTTGTGCAACCGGTATTATTGGAGAAGATATTGATAGTATTGTAGATGAAGTTCGCGAGGAAGTTGGCGTACCAATTGTTGCGGTACATTGTGAAGGATTTAAATCACGGATTTGGGCAACTGGATTTGATATTTCCGATCACGCAGTTTTACAGGAAATTGTACAGCCGCCTAGAGAAGGGGTTAAGACAAATAAGATTAACTTCAAGAACTTCTTTGAAAGTGCAAGACCGGAAATTATCGAAATGTTTAAAAAATTCGATTTAGAGCCAGTATTTTTATATTGTAATTCCACAGTGGAGGAATTGTCCCACTTATCAGAGAGTCTGGCTACTACATGTATTTGTGGTACGCTAGGAAATTATCTTGGAAATGCTTTGGAAGAAAAATATGGTGTGCCATATATCCGCAGTATCAACCAATGTGGTATTGTTGGATTTGAAACTTGGCTTCGTGAAATTGGAAAGGTGACAAACCGTACTGAACCAATTGAGGCATATTTGAAAGAGCAGAGAGAAATTTATCTTCCACAGATTGAAGAAGTGAAGAAGAAATTAGAAGGAAAAACAGCAGTTTTGGGTATGGGACCAGGTTACACATTTGAAGTATCCAGAGTATTGGAAGAACTTGGTGTCAAAGTTGTATGGGCTTTGGCATGGCACTATGACAAGAAGTATGAAAATGGAGATGTACCTCCATCTATGAAATATTTATTGGAAAATGATATTAACTTTGAGACAAGTGTATCTGACCAGCAGAACTATGAGGTAATGAATATTTTACATAAATATGATCCGGATATTTATTTATCCAGACATCCGGGCTCAACCGTATGGGCAATCAAAAATGGAACGCCTGCAGTGTTTGTTGCAGACGAATACATGATTTTTGGTTACAAGCATACTTTGGAATTTGCTAAAACATTGTTGGATGCAATTGAAAATAGAAGTTTTGAGGAAAATTTAGCAAGACGTACAAAACTTCCATACACTGACTGGTGGTATAAACAAAATGTAGATACATTTTTGGAGGAGGCAAACTAATGGCGAAGATATTAGATAAACAACGTTATAAATGTGCATTGGGAGCTATGCAGACAGTACAGGCAATTGATCGTGTATTACCTGTGCTGCATTCCGGTCCTGGATGTGCGCAGAAATTATCCGCATCCATTGGAAGTTCCGGATATTTTTCACCAAACATTTTTCCTTGTACCAGTATCAATGAAAAGGACGTAGTATTTGGTGGTGTAAAGAAATTGGAGTCTACCATTGAGAATGCCTTGAAAGTAATTGATGCAGACTTATATGTAGTATTAACCGGATGTATTCCTGAAATCGTAGGTGACGATTCTGGTGAGGTGGTTTCTCATTTTGCAGATGCAGATAAACCGGTTATTTACGCACCTACAGCCGGATTTAAAGGAAACAATTACAAGGGACATGAGCAGGTAGTAGATGCCATCATTGATCAGTATTTGCAACCATCGGAAGAAAAAGAAGAAGGTCTGGTAAATATTTGGGCTGATGTTCCTTATCAGGATTTATTCTGGCTTGGAAATTTAAGAGAATTGGAAAACCTGTTACGTAAAATCGGGTTAAAACCAAATACAATCTTTGGTTATCAAAGAGGTATTGAACAGATTAATAAAATACCAAAGGCACAGTTTAACTTATTGGTCTCTCCATGGGTTGGCTTAGGAAATGTAAAGAAAATGGAGCGTAAATTTGGTACACCATATTTGCACTATAAAACATTGCCAATCGGAGCAACAGAAACAAGCAAATTCCTTCGTGAAGTAGGTGCATTTGCAGGTATTGCTTCCGAAAAGGTAGAAGAAGTAATTAAGGAAGAAGAGTCTTATTACTACTATTTGATCGAGCGTTATGCTGATTTATTCCTGGAAAACCGTGTCATTAACAAACAGTTTACGGTAGTAGGAGATGCACAGTAT
>JAFORL010000118.1 GCA_017393285.1 Lachnospiraceae bacterium | reverse complement strand
TACATTGCATACCAATAGTTCGGCCAGTACCATTACTCGTTTGGAGGATATGGGCGTAGAACCATACTTGATTGCTGATTCGGTTATAGGTGTCATTGCGCAACGTTTGGTACGTAGACTGTGTCCGAAATGTAAGAAGAGCAGAATGGCTACGGAAGTGGAGTTAGAAGCATTAGGACTACCGGAAGATCAAGAGGCAGTTGTATATGAACCGGTTGGCTGTCATATGTGTAACAATACGGGATACTATGGTCGTATTGGTGTATATGAGATTATGGAGATTACACCGGAATTGAAGGAAATTATTTCTAAACATGGAAATGCAAATGAAATTAAAGAGGTTGCTTTACAGCAGGGTATGCGTACTTTACACATGTCTGCAGCAAAATATGTTTTGAGTGGGGTGACTTCTATTTCAGAAATGAAACGTATTTCATTTGACTAAATAGCAGTCGTGTCTGTTTACTTCGTAGAAGAGAAGGGAAGGGCTTTATGATAACAATACAAGAATTACTAGCAGAAGCAAGACAAAGAGGGGCTTCAGATGTGCATATTTCCGTTGGGGTGCCACCAAAGTTTCGTATTCATGGTTTATTAGAGGATATGATTAGTTGTCCGAGATTGATGCCGGAAGATACGGAACGAATTATTCAACCGATGCTTTCTAAGAGGACAACAGAAGTGTTGGTAGAGAAGGGTGAGGTGGATTTTTCTTATTCTTTGCCAGATTTGGGAAGATTTCGTGTTAATATTTTCAAACAGAGAGGTACCTATGCAGCAGTATTACGTTTGATTAATACAGATATACCTAGTCCGGAACAATTGGGATTGCCAAATGGTATATTGGAATTGACAAAGTTACGTAGAGGATTGGTTTTGGTAACAGGACCAACAGGAAGTGGTAAGTCTACTACGCTTGCTTCCCTCATGAATATCATTAATGAAACCTATCCACATCATTGTATTACATTGGAAGATCCAATTGAATACGTACATAATCACAAAAAATGTATTATGAACCAGCGTGAAGTAGGTTTGGATACCGGTGGTTTTGGCGATGCGTTGCGTGCGGCATTGCGTGAGGATCCAGATGTAATTTTGGTTGGTGAAATGCGTGATTTGGATACGATACAAACAGCCTTGACTGCTGCAGAGACAGGTCATTTGGTATTTTCGACATTGCATACCATTGGTGCAGCACCTACGGTAGACCGTATTATTGACGTTTTCCCACCGGAACAGCAACAACAAACCAGAATTCAGTTGGCAGGTGTTTTGGAAGCGGTTATTTCACAACAGATTATGCCTGTTGTAGGTGGACGTGGTAGAACTGCAGCTTTTGAAGTGATGCTTGCAAATCCAGCGATTAAGAATTTGATTCGTGAAGCAAAGAGTCATCAGATTCCGTCTATGATTCAGACCAATAAGAAAATAGGAATGCAATTGATGGATGATGCCATTTATGATTTATATTTGAAACGTAAGATTGATGCAGATACAGCACTTTCTTACGCGGTAGAACCTGCTGCATTAGAAAAGAAAATGTTTTAAGATGAGCAGAGAGGAGGTTAATCATGGCAACATTTGAGTGCGTAGCGGTAGATAAAGCTGGTAAACAACAAAAGAGAACTTTTGAGGCTACCAATGAGGAGCGGGCAAAAGATTTTTTGAAAAGTGAAGGTTTGATACCAATTTCTGTAAAAGAACAGAGCTTTTTAAGTAAAGATATTTCTTTTGGTAGTAAAAGAGTAAAACCGAGAGATTTGAGCATTTTTTGTAGACAGTTTAATAGTGTCTTGGGTGCAGGTGTAACGATTTTAAGTGCCTTGCAGATGTTATCGGAACAGACCGAGAATAAAGTATTGAGAGAGGCTATTAAGCAGGTACAGATTGATGTGGAAAAGGGAGAAAGTTTAACACAGGCTATGGCAAAACACAAAGAGACTTTTCCGCCGCTTTTGGTGCATATGGTGGAAGCCGGTGAAGCATCAGGAAGCTTGGAAATTGCATTTTCCCGTATGGCAATTCAATTTGAAAAGCAGGCAAAATTACAGGGAACCATAAAGAAAGCAATGGTCTATCCTGCGGTGGTTATTACAGTAGCTGTTGCAGTAGTTATTCTTATGCTGATTGTGGTATTTCCGCAGTTTCAGGATATGTTTGATCAATTAGATTCAGATTTACCGGTCATTACCAAGGTGGTTATTGCCATGAGTAACTTTGTGCAGTCTTTTTGGTTTATTTTAGTATTCCTGGTATTTGCAGCTATTGTAGGGGTGCAATCCTTCAAAAAGACGCCAAATGGTCAGTTATTATTTTCGAGATTAGCATTGCATATGCCGGTCATAGGCAATGTTACCAATAAATCAGCTTCTGCCACATTGGCACGTACCTTGAGTACATTGCTGGCGGCAGGTATCCCTTTGGTAGATGCAGTAGAGATTACTGCCAAGGTGGTATCAAATGTGATTATTCAAAGTGCCTTAGATGAATGCACCGATGAAATTAAGCGAGGTGTACCATTGTCTACACCACTACAGGAAAGTGGAGTATTTCCACCTATGGTATATCAGATGACACGAATCGGTGAAGAGACGGGTAATGTGGAAGGCATGTTGGAAAAAATTGCAGATTATTATGAGGAAGAAGTAGAAACTGCCACAGCGGCTATGACGGCATTGTTGGAACCAATGATTATCGTTGTGTTAGGTTTGTTGATTGGTTTTATACTTTTGGCGATTTACATGCCAATGCTGGGTATGTATAGTGCCATCGATAAAGGTTAAAAATTGTACAGAGAATAAAAAAATGAAAGAGTGGTTTTATAATGATTAATTGTGTTTTTACACTTTTAATATTGTAACTGCAATGGGAGAGGCGTATGATAGGAGTGCATAACAGAGGAGAAAAATACGTGGGTACCATTCATTAAATTCAACATTACAAAATACAAGAAAAGGAGAGATGAATATGTTGAAGAAAATGTACGATTTGCAAAAAAAGAAAGGCAAAAAAGGTTTTTCGATGATTGAGTTAATTATTGTTATTGCAATTATGGCTATTTTGATTGCCTTAATTGGTGCACAATTGATTCCTTTCTTAGAAAAATCAAGAGAAAGAAAAGACCTGGCAACATTGGATACTGTATTGACGAACTTTAAGGCAGCGGTTGGAGAAACAGAATATAACGAAACAAAAAAAACATTTACTGGTATTGCCGGCCTGCCTACAGAAGTGCGAGAGGAATACGAAAACTTTGCTGGTACAGCTTATGACACAGATGCAGAAATAACAGCTGCATTTAAATCTAAAGAAGCAAAAGGTGAAAAAGTTACATTAGGTATTGATGATGATGGTGTGTTATATGTTCAAGTTACAAAAACCAATTCAAAACATGGTGGTTTATATGTATCTGAAAAATATACAGGATATGTAAAAGGTTCATCATCAAGCAGCAGTGGTGGATCAAATCCATAATGTTTATTTACAGAGCCATGCCTCTTGGCTTGGCTCTGTGTTTCAAAAAACGGAGTGAAATGACATGGAAGGAATACTTTATATCTTAATTGGAATGTTTGGCTTGGTAATCGGGAGTTTCCTAAACGTTTTGATACTCCGTATACCAGCAAAAGAGGATTTTGTAAAAGAACGATCTCATTGTATGAGTTGTGGATATCAATTGGCTTGGTATGATATGGTACCAGTTTTAAGTTATTTGATTTATCGTGGCAGATGTAGAAATTGCGGAGCGAAGATTTCTATACAATATCCTTTGGTGGAGGCATGCAATGCAGGCTTATATTTGCTGATTTTTTATGTAAATGGATTGTCTATATTAAGTTCTATTTATTGTTTGGTTACTTCTGCATTACTTGTGATTGCAGTGATTGATTTTCGAACCTTTGAGATTCCATTGGGACTTACCATTTTTATTGCGCTTATGGGTTTAGTTTGTAGTGTGATGGATTACAAGCACATTGCTTTATATGTCTTTGGTATGTGTTCTGTGGGCTTGGTATTGGAAATCATATTTATACTGACCGGTGGTTCTGTCATTGGAGGCGGTGATGCTACATTGATGATGGCTGCTGGCTTGGTACTGGGATGGCAAAAGATTGTCTTAGCATTTTTCTTGGCCTGCATATTGGGGGCAATTATTCATTCTCTCAGAATGAAGTTTACAGGTGCGGACAAAATGTTGGCATTGGGACCATATTTGGCTGTAGGAATCTATATCTGTATGGTATATGGTAATCAACTCATTCAATGGTATTTGCACATTTCAGGTTTAGATTATATACTTTAAGAACAGGTAGGCAGGAAGGCTTTTCCTGTCGCAGAGGATGAAGACGTCTTCATTTTGTGCGATGTGAAAGGCATACATTAGGAATAGGAGGAGAGAGTTGTGGCTAAGAAGGTATTAAGTATAGAGGTTGGTTTACATCATACACGTGTGGTTGAAGTAGAACAAGGGAAGAAGAATCCACATGTGAGTAACTGTATTTCTTTTGAAACACCAGAAAATATTGTGGAGGATGGATTTATTCTCGACAAGGAATTGATGGCACAGACATTAAAGACACAGTTGGCATCTGCAAAAATGAATATAAAAGATGTGATTTTTACGGTTGCATCTACCAAAATTGCAAATCGTGAGGTTGTGATTCCGTTGGTGGCTGAGAATAAAATTCAGTCCATTATCGATGCCAGTGCAACGGAATATTTTCCGTTGGATGTTTCTGAATATACAATTTCATATACCATATTAGAAAAAATCAATACCAAAGAAGAAAAGAAATTAAAATTATTGCTTTTAGCAGCACCAAATAACTTGGTAAAGAATATTTATGGTTTTGCTGAAATTGCAGGATTACGTATTTCGGCGATTGATTATATTGGTAATAGTGCCTATCAGTTATTGAAAAAGCACGTAGGTGCAGGGGTAAATGTATCTGTACAAATCAATGACCAAACTACTTTGGTTAATGTCATGGAAAATGAAAAATTGGCATTGCAAAGAACCATACCATATGGCGCTATGAATATTGTGTCTGCTGTTCTTGATAATTCTATATTCGGAAAGACAAACAGTCGCGAAGCTATGGAATTGTTGATGCAGGAAAATATTATCAATGCCAGATTGGATATGGGGGGAGAGGCAAACCGTGGTATATCCATGGCATCAGATAATTATGATCAGGTTATGCGTGAGATTCGAGGCAGGGAGGATGTAACCAGTACCATTCAATATATCATGAATAATGTTAATCGTGTATTGGATTACTATATGTCAAGAAATTCTGAAAAGCGTATCAATGCCATTTATCTTACTGGAGAAGGTGCAAAATTTAAGGGAATTGAAGTGCTTTTTACCAATGAGACTGGATTTGATGTCAAAAAAATAGATAGCTTATTTGGGGTAAGTTTTAATAAAGGCTTAGCAACAAATGGTAATCAGGCAGAGTATTTAACTGCCATTGGTGCCAGTATTGCGCCTGTAGGTTTTGTGCCAGAGGATGCAAGAGCTACCAATACAGATATAGGTAATTCGAAACCTGCAGCAATGGGATTTGCAGTTTGTTGTGGAATTGCAGCAATTATGGTTGTAGGTTCTGTTGTGAATTATCAAGCAGCCCGTATACAAAATAGCAGTTTGCAAAATGAAGTAAATCAGAAAGTTTATATCGAAGATGTATATGCTTCTTATGCAGAAGCAAAATTGGCAAGTGACTATGCTGATTATATGTATAACCAAACGACGAATCGTAATTATCAATTTAATGATTTTACAGAGATGTTAGAAAAGGTGATGCCATCCAATATGCATGTGGCTTCCTTGGAATCACAAAAAGATGTATTGACTATGAATATAGAAGCAAAATCCAATTTGTATACAGTGGCAGATTTGCTTATGAAATTAAAGGAAATACCAAGTATAACAGATGTTGCTGTGGCTGACATTAGGGAAACACAGGATGAAGATAATGGTGATGTAATTGAAACCTATACCGTTACATGTAGTTATAAAGACTATAATGCTGTAACGGATGAGAAAGTTTCATTAGAAGAGGAAGCAGCACAGTTGTCTGAAGAGACAGCGACAGGAGATACCAGTACAGAGACAACGGATGGCACAACGACAACAGATTCTACAGCTTCCGCAGATGCGACAGACAATAGCAATGAAACAACAACTACAGAACAGTAACAGGGGGAGCAGATTATGAAGAAAAAAAATATTGTATCGAATGTGTCAGAAAGAGATAAGATGTTATTATACATTTTGTTTTCAATTTTGATATTGGCAGTTGCTTATTTTTTGGTATTTAAACCATGTATGTCAAAAGCAGCGGAATATCAGGATAAGAATAAGGAATTAAAGCTGTATATTACAGAGTTAGATGCAAAAATTGCGGGACAGGCTGAAAAGGAAGCTTTGATTAAAGAATATAATGATCATCGTACGGAAGTACTGAATCGTTTCTTTGGTGGAATGACCCATGAAAAAGCGATTGTAATTTTGGCTGATTTGGCAAAAGAAGTTGGATTAAAGTATGAAGAAATGGGAATTGCTGTTAATGAGGTATATTTTAATCAAGAGGAAGCTATGGCAAATAATGTTATTCAAAAAGAGAATACTTCTAGCGTTTCTACCATTGCGGTACAGGGTACACCAGAGCAGACCTATGATAAGTTAACAGGTTACAAGACTACGCTTACAGTCGATTTTGCCTGTTCCAGTGATGAGTTAAAGAAAACGATAGATTTTATTAATGATTATGATGAAAAAATTGCTTTGGACAGTATTGTGGTTGGGTACGATGAAACCACAGGAAAATTGGCAGGAACCATGGTAATCTGTATGTATTCCGGTGAGGGAATTGTAGATGCGGATGGAAATCCAAAAGCATATGAAGCACCAGATACAGGAAAAATATCAAGTGGTGTAGTAAATATCTTTGGTTCAAAAGAAACCTATAGTAAGAAAAAGAAGAAATAATAAGAAATAGGTAGGGAGTTTGTTTACAAAATATAATAGATGAAAAGATATATTTCGATTGTGTTTATGTGTAAAAATGAAGAAGTACCAGCCTATGCTATTATGAAAAGGTCAATTGGTTCGGTACCGGTTGACCTTTTCTGAAGAGAAGAGATGATAGATAGCGCAGCGCTATTAGAAAGGAGCAAGTTGTATGAAGCATGTCCCAAAACGAACAAAAGGGTTTACACTGATGGAAGTAATGGTGAGTATAGCAATTGTTGGAATTTTATTTCTACCTATGCTTAGTTTCTTTTCTCATGCAGTAAAGATTAATGTGGCATCGAAAAATATGCAACGTGCCAATGCAGTAGGACAATCCGTAATAGAGGAAGTGAAGCAATACAAGAATCTTGCGGCGATGGAGTCTGCCGGTTATACCCTTAATGGAGATGGTACCTATACCTACACGAAGACAAATATAGATAGTGATGGAAAAAAATTCTCTGCCAAAATTACAGTGGATCCCGATGCGTATGCAGATTATAATGCGAATCAAATACCAGTGATTCGTTCACTTGGTTCAGGAAGCACAATTATTGGTACAGAATCAGCAGATGATACGGAAAGTGCAATTAATTTCTTTCAATTACTATATCAAAATGATGGGTATGGAAATATTTCTAGGGAAGAAGTGGCGAAATCAATTCGAAAAACAGTAGATATTGAAATCAATGATACCATAACAGATGAAAGTGGAAATATTAGCCCACTTGCGCAAGATATGGCGACCATGTGTATTGCTTTGAATTATTATATTGATCCTTCAACCAGTAATGAAAAATTGAAACACTATGCGACTACAGGAAAAAAATATGCAGGTTCTAATCTATACTATGGAAATATTACTTTATCTAAATTGAGAGGTGTGTATATATTCTATGATTATGATGTTGCAAATGTAGGTGCAGGTACGGTGGATATTTTACAGGGAATCAATACGAAAGTAAATGTATCTACTGCCAATAATCCAAGCTGGGAGCCTACTTTTACTGTATATGCCATGTGTCAATGTATCATCAATGCGACAACAAAAAATATGTTGGCAGAAACGGATTCGGATATGTTAGATTATGCTGGAGCGCATAATATTAAATCGACTTTTACACGTGAATACAATGGTAATATATTGCCATATGCAGTTACTGGAAATAATAAGATAGAATTGTTTTCTAATTTTCCCTATGAAGTAAAGGTTGATGGTGGTTTGGTAACTGGAGTGGCAAAGCAAACAAAAGATGTCATTGAAAAAAAAGCCTATACACGTATGTCACAAATTCGAGTATCCATTTATGATGGAAGTACAACTTTGGCAGCAAAGAAAATTTTAGATCTTACGGCTACGAGAGGAGAATGATAATATGAAATTGATAAAGAAAGAAAATAAACGTCAAGCTGGTTCTTCTCTTATGTTTGTCATTATTGCAGTTGCATTTGTTGGAATTTTGGCAACCATTGTATTACGTATTACATTGATTAATTCTGAAATAAAGGTAACAGATCGTCATGTAAAACAGGACTTTTACTCAGCAGATGGTGTTATGTCTATGGTGAAGAGCGGAATACAGGATATGGCATTGGATTGTATGGCGGAAGCTTATACAGAATTTTTGGCTGGATATAAAGAAGATTCTGCATCGACAGAAACCCAGAATCAAATGCAGATGAAATTTGCCAGACTATATTTGGATAAATTAGTAGCAAAATTAACAAATAACAGTGCAACTATACTCAATGGTACAGGAAGTGAATGTTATTTGTCTTCTTCTGAGTATAAAAGAAATGTTATATATGAGTCTTTTGAAAAAGTGGTGAATGCTACTGCTGATTCCTATCTTTCAAGTGAAGATAAAGCATTGTTGAAGAAGTTCTATATTCGAGAAGATCTTGACGAAGGATTTTTAAAGAAAATTGGTCTTAGTGCCAATGAAACAACAGAATTCCCGGCAAAACTGGAATTGGTATTCGACCGAAATAACACAGCATCACAAAAATCTTTGTTGATAAAAAATGTAGAAGTATGTTATGGTGAGAATTTGTCGGATTCCAATAAAACAAGAACATCAAAAATCATCACAAATATCCGTTTAACCGTCCCTGCATTAAGTTTTGCTAATTCTAATATTTATCCTGAGTTTACAAAATATGCAATTATTGGGGATGATCAGGTGTTGGGCGAAAATGTAGGTAATGATATAGCTGTGAATGGCTATGTTTATGCGGGACATAACGGATTGATGGTAAAGGCAGGACATGTTTATATTGGTGGTGCAGCAAATAAAATTATCTCCAGAGGTGATATTTCTGTTAAACAAACAGGATCATTACAATTGGGGGATGATGGAACAGAGGCAGAAGTTTGGACGGAGAACTATAAAACAAGAGGGACAACCGGTTCTACTTCTACTGCAAATGCAGAATTGAATGTTTTTGCCAATAGTTATGTACACGATGATTTGTCCTTAGATGCGAATTACTCAAAAGTTACTTTTCAATCGGGCAATTATTATGGTTATAGTTTTAATAAGGATAACAGTACAGCGTCCAACAGTTTGGTGGATTCAGAGTATAGTAGTGCCATTACAATCAATGGTAAGCATTCTTACTTGGCAATGAATGAGAAGATAAATAATATTCTATTAGGTGGAAGAGCATTTATTTCAAGAAGTAAAGAAATTTCACATGATACAAACTTAGGAGCCACTACAGATATTGCAATGGGGCAAGCAGTTGCGGTTAAAAGTGACCAGAATTTTTATAAAATTCCAAATGAGGATTTAGTGGATGGATTTACAAACCCTATGCTGTATAGTACATACCAGGCATTGAAAAATCAAGAAAAAGATAATCCTATGACAGAATTTTATGTTAATGGTAATACCTGTCGAACTGTGTTAAAGAATGATGTGAGAGAAGAATTAGAGCATTATTTAAATTTAAAAAATCCTGTTACAGAAATCAATTACAGTCTTTCAAACACAGATTCAACAGCGGCGATGGTTTATTTCTATTATAATTTTAGAAATGAAGAAAAAGCAGATGCTTTTTACAATAGTAGTAGAATGAATCATAGTAAAATGCTGGAAAAATTAAAAGATAGTGAATATCTACAGTTTGAAAGTGGAAGAGAAGGTTTGAGAATTACACCGAAATTACTCTTATTTAGTAACAGTAATGTCATTACAAAAATTACTTCTTCTGATATTGATACAAAAAATTCTAGTATTTCTGATGATATAAAGAGTACAAAACTGTCAGAATCCATCAAGTACGCCAGTATGTATAAGTCCTATCAATTGACTTTGACAGATGGATTGGCAAGTAAATTCGTTGAGGAAGCTGCAACCCAAGGTTCGTCTGCTTTCGATTTGAAGAAGAATACAAATTCTTCAGCTGCGGAAGAGGATGACAAAAAAATCAAAAATGAAGACCAGTTATTTGGCAATGTTTTGATGTCCAAAGAAAATGATGGTACTTATAAATTTGTAAAGGATGCAGCTATGGACCCCTCTGGTAATGGATTTGAAAGTTTGTATGGCAGTATAAAAATAAAGAAGGTTCCTGTGGAAATCGGAACAAACAGCAGCGGTGAGAAGCAATATGGTTATGCGGTGTTTGTGGTAGATTTAAATCAGGATTCCAATTCGGTTGTAAAATTATCTTCTCCAGGTTCTGCATATCCGGGCGTGTTGGATAAATTAGCAGAGACTAGTGGGGATCCAACTGCGGATGGAAAAAAATATTGTAGTACAGACAATAATCGAAATCTAGTTATGTTGATTAGTAACTGTAATATAGAAGCAAATGCAAGTATGCGTGGTATTATTATATCAGATACCATTGTGAAAGTAAGTGGTGTGGGTACAAAATTGCAGGCGGATTCAGCCGGATTGCAGGCTATGATCACTGCGCAAAAAGCCTTAGAAGGAACTGCGGGCGCTTCTGCTCAGTTTTTGAAGTATTTTCAATGTTTTGAAGATATTAATTTTGGTGCAACAGAGGATTTAGATCAGTCGATACAGATTTCTGATTTTGTCAATTATGAAGCTTGGCGTAAAAATGACGATACCTATTAAGAAGCGGAGGAAACAGTGATGAAAGAAAATTGGAAAAAAGGTATTTCAATGATGGAATTGATTGTTACTGTTGCTGTAATCGGCATTTTTACAGGACTTTCGACCATTGGAGTACAGTATATACAAAGTGGAAATGTCAAAGCGGCAGCCCAGACAATTGATTCCAATTTATCAAAATTAAAATATGATGCCCATAGCCAAGCTACTATGCCGGTTATGTATATCTATATGGAAAATGGGTTTTACTATATGCAATGCAATAAAGACGGATTGAATCGAGACGCTTTGATTGCTGGAAGCGGGAAAAAGTTATGTAACAGCAATTGCAAGATTCAATATGATGACACCCATACAGTAGGCGCATCAGATATCATAAAAATTGCCTATAAGAAGGGAACTGGTGGATTCTCTAGTCTTTCCACCCCTAGAAACAATATTATCATATCGAATGCAAATGGAACCCATGCTTATAAAATTACGATTGTTTTTGAGACAGGCAAGCATTATTTAGAAAAGGCATAAGAGGTGATTAGATGAAGATGAAAAACAATAGAGCAGGTTTTACTTTGGTGGAGATGCTGGTTGCCATGACGGCATCTATGATTGTGATTTTGGGGGTGTCCCAATTTATGATATCTGCATCTAATACCTACAAGGAGGTAGATACCCAAGTACGTGTGCAGATGGATGCCCAGGATACCATTAATAGTGTAACGGATATGTTGATGGAAGGAAATAATGTGTCAAAGCGTCAAATGGATGATGGCAGCGAGTTTTATGCAGTATATTATAATTTAGGACAAAGAGATAGCTTCGGTAATTTATATACTTTTTCAAGTGCCAATCAACGTATTTTTTGGTTGGATCAAAATACACATAATTTATATTTGTTTCATACAAAGAGTACAAGTGCATTCAATGATGCAAAATCTTCTGCAAATACAGGTAAACAATTATTGGCGGAAGGTGTGTCGGATTTTGAAATTCGTATTAAGGATGCCACAGCTACTAGTGATTTGACAGAAGATGGATTGTCAGCTGGTGGAGATAAAACCTTGTTAGAGATTTATGTAAAAATGAATTCTGCCAAGATTGCAAGAGGAAAAAAAATAAAAGGGTTTACCTACAAGGCGACACAATCTTGTTATATTCGTAATCCTATTGTAGCACTTCCGTAATTGTGCAGTTCTACAAGTGGAAGAGGATAAGTGATAGCGTATTACAGTAAGCTATGGACTTATCATATTACAAAAAATATGGAAGTAGAAGAAGGTGGTACTTTGGAAATAGAGAAAAAGTATAGGATAAAAAGTTTGCCTGTGGATTTGGAGCAATATGCTTGTTTGCAAATAGAACAGGGTTATTTGTGTAAGGGACCTGTGGTTCGTATTCGGAAATCCAATGAGAATTATATTTTAACCTACAAAGCCAAAACACATCTTTCTGAACAGGAGATAGGTGCCAAAATGTCTCATGAAGTCGAATTGCCTTTATCAGAACAGGCATATTATCATCTTAGAGAAAAGATTGATGGAAGGTTAGTGGAAAAAGAAAGGTATTTGATCCCTTTAGATAATACCTTATCAGCGGAACTTGATATTTTTCATGGTTATCTGGAGGGATTGCAGATTGTGGAAGTGGAATTTGCGAGCCCAGAAGCAGTAGAAGCATTTGAACCACCAGATTGGTTTGGTGAGGATGTTACATTGGATCGACGATATACAAATAGTTATCTGTCGACGATTACAAGCTGGGAAGAAGTGAAGGAGGTCACGATATGAAAAAACATTGGAAAGTTTTAACGGGACTTGTGCTTTGTATGACTTTGATGATTGGAATGGTGGTAACGGGACATTTTAAGAGCCCTTTACATCTATTCCACACACAAAAGTATAATCAGGAGGCAGCCGCGGGAACTTATACATTTCCTAGTTCTTATAACAGTAAAAAACATTTGGTTGTGTTGGAGGTTGTGCCGGATTATAGTTATGCACAGCTTTCCTATGGTATGAAAGGTGCAGAGCCAATTGATATGATGGCAGCCTGCCAAAACGGAGATGCTGAAAAGGTCAAATCCTTATTTGGTGATGATATGTTTACAACTTACAGTCCGGGCAGTAAAATTTCAGAAGATATGTATGAAGAAATTTTATCCCAGTATTTTAATAATAATACAGAAAAGGCTGCAAAATATATAACTGGACCAAGTGTTTCAGCAGGAAGTAAATTTTATCAATTTATCGGTACAGACGGAAAGGTTTCTGATGAGACATTTCTTGTATCTAACAATGTTTTGGATACCTGCTTATCTGAAGTTTTAGGTACTAAATTTTCCAGTACAAAAGTATATTCCATTACTGCAGATGAATTGAATCAAGCAGATTTGGATGAACTAGATGCATTTTTGGATGATGTGGATGTGGTATTCTTTAACCAGAACTATATCCCAGAAAAAGAAGATGTACAGAAAAAATTGGTAAAAGAATATGGTTTAAATGGGCATAAGGGGGATAGTATTACAGAAAATGCGACTTTTCTTTCTAAAGATTTAGATTGGGATGTGGTGCAACATATCTTCACTAAGGTAGGAAGTAAAGCAAGTCCGCTTACAATGGTTATGGATCGTTCCATTTATGATGATGCTTTAGCTGCAAATTTGGCAACGGTAACCACCCATCAATATTCTGTGAATCGTGGCGCTAAATATGAAAATAATAAACCAAAATCTTCCTATGATTTAATTGGTAGTAATGGATTGTTTGATGAAACGAATTATACTGCAGGGGAGGGAAAAGTGGCTTCTTCCAACAATGTATATAAATTGTTTTTGATGTCTATGTTCCGAGATCCTGCAGAGTTTTATAATATTTTTGTGGAGAGTGGATTGATTCAGGATAAGAATTCTGGAGCAGTAGGTTCTTACCAATTGCAATCAGATGAGACGGCAAAAACGGATTGGAATAACTATACATTTTTGCCATGCAAAGGAGATCTTGCGGGGGAAGACATAGAGGCGGCAAATACAGACTATTGGACAGACAAGATGAGCATTCGCTTGTCCTTGCCATCTAATGATTATGTGAATTGTAATGTGGCTTCTATTCGAATGGGTAATCAAAATATTTTTCAGGTTTTTGCAGAAAGTCAAACTTTTGATTGGTATACCAATAAACAAGAAAATAGTAAATTACAACATGTGATAAAAGAACTTTATGCTTATAAACCAAAGGCGCGTGTGGATGGAAAAGCCTATCAGGTGTTAGATATTGAACCGGCAAACTCTAGAAATGTATATAGTTTGGAAGCGGTAAATATAGAACGAATCATTCCTTACATGACGTATTCTAAAAAGAGTAATATAGCTTTGACAATAAAAAGAATGGCAACCGCTGAGTTTAATAGTAATATCACAGACTTGATTTCTACTTATGATATGATTTATATTGGAAATGATATTTCTGGTATGAATACTACAAAAGACGAAAATGGAAATGTAATTACCTTTTATGGTAAAAAGGGAAATGATAAGGATAGTTACAATTATGATAAACGAGGTGTGATTTATGCCCATGTAGGAGGGGCTGTGCAGTTTAAAAATGGTAGTGGATTTACATTGAAATCGGGTTTAAACGGAGAGGCAAATGGATATAATTTTTATGCTGCAGAGAAAGATTCGAATAATAGACTAAATTATGGAAGATTATGTTTTTCTGGTAATGATATCACCAATAGAAAAAGCAAAGAAATTGTCAATTATATTTTAACCGGTTTACCTGTGACGGTTGCGGAAGGTTTATTGAATGATGCCAACAATGATGGCGGTTCTCAATATTTTGATGATTATAGCAATAATAATATGAGAAAGTTATTGCGGGCGCAGAAAACGCAATTTATAGATTTGGGTTATAATTATCGAACAGCATATAATGCGGATAATAGCGGACTGTTGGATAAGTTGACTATGAACAAACCTACCATGCAGGTAGATAGCATTGTATACAATTCATATGCAGGACAAGAAAGTGTAAGCGGAGCTAATTTAACAAAGAATTATGTTTATAAATTTTTGTCTACCTCCAGTAACCGTAGGCTGACTTTTAATTATCGAGTAAATAATATAGATAATACCAGTGCTAAATTTACTGCCCAATTATATGTAGATAAAAATGCAGATGGTCTTTTTAAAGATACGGAAAAAATAGGTAGTAGCCAGACAGTTACAGCCGATGGTACCGGTCGAACTATTTCGTTTAATATGAATACCAATTATAGAGGTGCTTTCAGTTGGAAGTTGGAACTTACATCGAAAGAGAATTCTAATGTGAAAATTTCTCAAGTGGGTTATGGAACCATCCGCTTGACAAATTTGGCTGGAGCTAGTACGAAAAGAACAGTAAAAGTATTACAGGTACAGGCAATAAAAGGAGAAAATAATGATAATCATCGGGATCATGCTACCTCTTGGGGACTTGAAAAGGCACAGCAGGTAAAATTAACTGATCTGATAGGAACATTAGAGGATTTTGATATTAACATTAGCTTAACAACGTTGGATAAGTTTGCTAAAAATTATTCATTAAAAAAAATGATGAATTATGATATGATTGTTTTTGGCTTTGCTGATAGTTACCGAGATTTGGATATGAACAAGGATTGCGCAGGGAATGTGGAAAGCTATATTCGAGCAGGAAAGAGTGTCCTTTTTACGCATGATTTGACCTCCAAATTAAACGATGATAATAGTTTTAGCACCGATGATTCTTCTGAAAATGGAACAGGAAGATTTGCGGAAACCACAAATGGTAAATGTTTCAATAAATATTTGCGGGATGCCATGGGGCTTAACCGGTTTAACCTGCCTCTTCGTGTGAGCGGTGAAGCTTTTTCTTCAGCATATGATGCAACTTCGCAAGTGGGAAAATATCAGGAAACTATGGGATTTACCTATGCTTGTTTGATGCAATACAGCAATGCAAAGAAAACCAGTAACGGAGGTTCTGATGACACTTATTTGGGACCTTACAAATATTTACATGTGAATTTTAATAGTAGCAATCCGCCTTGGCCGGATATTAACAAGGGCTTGCTGACCCATTATGTTACCAATATCAATGATGGCCAGATTACCAAATATCCATTTGATTTGTCAGAAGAGAAGAGTGATATGGTAACCAGAAAAAATATTGCAAAAGAAAATGAAACTAGATATAAAATTGCGGATACCCATGGTCAGTATTATCAAGTAAATTTAGAGGATGAAGATGTAGTTTGCTGGTATGCATTAAGTGATAATAGTGGCGATAGTACCTGGAATGATAAAGGTTGGTATTCTGCGTCTCCAAATGATGCTGCAAATAACTATTATATTTATAGTAAGGGTAATGTCAGCTATTCTGGAGTGGGACATTCTAAAACAGGTGCAATGACCACATTTGAAAAAAAATTGTTTATCAATACTATGGTTGCAGCACTTCGAGCTGGTGTAGAAGGACCAACTATCAATATTACCAATGGCTATAATGTACCGGATGAAACAACTGGTGAGTCACGTCAGGTGGTATATGCGGAAGTAGATGGGGATTCAGATCCAACTGACTTTGATAAGACAGAAAATGTAAAGTTTTATGTGACAGATGATAGTGCGGATGATGGTGATACCAATCCGATGTATGTGACATTGGAAGTATACGATTCGGAGAAGGATGCGTATGTGGATGTCACAAATGATAGTGATTACAAAATGTTCGATTCTAGTGGAAATGCAATATCCAGTATTAGCAAAACTTTCACTTATAAAGATGAAAGTAATAACAAGCAAGAGATTACACGAAAAGTAATAAAAGTGAAACGGACTGGTAGTACGGTGGATGCGACTAGTCGTATACTCTATACGTTGCACTATCCACGTAAAATTCTGGAAACACAAAATTCACAGAATTTCAGATTGACAGTTTATAACGGAGAGTATGCAAGAGGTGAGGATAATGGCGCTATTATGAGAATGGCCATATTTAAATTAGATTAGGAAACATTTGATGAAAGCGTAGCGGTTGTGATATAACTGCTACGCTTTTTGTGTAACCGTTCAGCTATTCTTTTATTTTTTCGCTTTATTTATATGGCACTTTACGAATGACTTGCTTGCACTCTTACCATTTTGTTTCTCGGTTTCACAGATTGACAATACCTTTTGAAAACGGTATAATAAATAGGATTGTATGCGATACTTGTTAATGGTGTTTTTGTAAGTGGAAACAGCCGGCACAAGTTTGTGTAAGTGGAAGAAGGAGGGAATAGAATGAAGTTTTTACAGGCGGTTGAAAAACGTTTGGGAAAGTATGCGATTCCAAATGTAATGAAATATATATTAACTTTGTATGTGATTGGGAATATCATTTCCATTTGTATGCCAGCTTTTTATGAGTGTTATTTATGTTTGGACTTTGATGCCATTGCAAAGGGACAGGTTTGGCGCCTGTTTACATTTATTCTTGCACCACAATATATGGGTATTGATTTAATTAATATTCTATTCTTTGTTGTGTCTGTATATTTTTATCGCATGATTGGCAATGCCTTGGAGGCAACTTGGGGTGTGGTTCGCTTCAATTTGTATATTTTTTCTGGTTTGATTTTTAATTTTATAGCCGGGTTGATTTTATATATTAGCTTCAAACAATTTGCCGGGCTTGATGTGCCATATTTACATGGATTAGATGTTGTCTTTGAAACCATGTTTTTAGCATTTGCCTTTTTATTTCCGAATGTGAAAGTATTATATATGATGGTAATACCGATTAAAGTAAAATATTTGGGATTATTATCAGGCTTTATCATGGTGATGCAGATTTTGTATCATTTTTATTGTGCCTTTGCAACAAATGAAATTGCTGTGTCTGCGCTTCATATCATGTCAGCAATTGCTATGGTTGTGACCATGTTGAACTTTTTATTTTTTGTTTGGTGGGCAAATAAGGCAGGCAGACCAAGCAAAGCAGTCAGAAAACGAAGAAAAGATTTTCGTAAGCAACAGAGAACCTTTTCGAAGCAGGAAGGACAACCTAGACATCGTTGTGAGGTTTGCGGTAGAACAGAATTAGATGACCCGAACTTAGAGTTTCGTTATTGTTCAAAATGCAAAGGAAATCATGAATATTGCATGGAACATTTATTTACCCATACACATGTAAAATAAATGTAAAGAGTGACCAGCTATTCTTTTATTTGTTTCTTTTGGTTTATCTGGCACTGTAAGAATGAAGCAGCTGAACTGTTACCTTTGGTCAGTGGTTCAACGTATACAGAATGGGGCAATGTTTGGTATTTTCGGTTGTCCAATAGAACTTTTATTATATAGTTTCATACAGTTTGCCTGAAATAGGTGCAGGCTAGTTGGAATTGTTGCAATATATACTATGAAAAATGGAGGAAAAAGAAGATGGGACTTGTGAATGTATGCTCGTTTCTATTTGTGTTTGTTGCTTTATATGGATATG
>JAFORL010000117.1 GCA_017393285.1 Lachnospiraceae bacterium | reverse complement strand
AAGTTGGAATAAAAGAAACCGGAAATAATCACACCAAATACAATAAATGGTATTTTGGATCTAATAAATCTGCAATGTGGTGCGGAACCTTTGCATTATACTGTGCAGACCAAGCCGGTCTCATTGGAAAAGGAAAACCAAACAAAATCCATCGATTGAAAGTCAATTATGTAACAATATAGCTCTCTATTCCAAATGTCGTTCCCTATGTGTCATATATAAAAGATAGCAGAATCTACTTTATTATTGTAATACTGAACAAAGAGTTTTGCTTGCAAAACTCTAGTGCGACCGCGGTATTGCCCAGCAATGAACTCCATCTCCGCGGTCTGCGCATCCTCGGGTCGCGTTTTTTGTGTAATAGGAATTTGCATCGCAATTTCCTATTACAAGAAAAAGGGGCTGTCGCGCGAAGAAAAACATCACAAAATACAGTGCATCATTTACAAATGCCATACTATATTATGTTTCTTGCCTTCTTCTTGCGACAGCCCCACAATAAGCAAGAAATATCTGATTACTTATTTTTTAACACATACACATGGCAAACCAATTTCTTTCCCCCTTTTATCTTGGCAAATATTTTCACTTTATAAGTTCGATCTGCCTTGCGGACGCGAACTTTCCCCTTTTTGTTCACAGATACAATATTGGATTTTTGAGAAGACCAAGTGACTTTCTTACCATTGCCATTGATAATCTTAAGTCTGTAAGTATGCTTCTTATCCAAAATCAAATGGGTTACATTCAATTTTGCTTTTTTACTAGTATTTGATTTGCTTTTATTACTTGCTGTGCTGGCATTGTTACTTGTTGTATTGACAGAATTCTGGTCAGCTATTCCTAATAAGAAAGGTGTTTGTTCTGGGCTTGACGTTTGTTCTGGGCTTGACGTCTGTTCCGGTGTCTGACTCGGCATTACTTCCGGCGTGATATCGGGTTCTTTGGTAGCAGGCTCCACACTTGGCGTTGCAGGTGCCAGGTTATTTAGCTTTTCTATCACTAACTCTGCCTCTGAAACACTTTGACTCAATCTTTCATCAAGATACTTTTTTCCTGTATTTTTATCCAACCAATATGCTTGGTTTCCCTCCCTTTCACTGGTACTAGGAACAAATTCATGTTTCTCAATATTTCCCTCTAAGTCCGAAACAACAAATCTATTTTGCTGGTAGGTAATGACTGCATAATTGGAATACAAAAATGTATCTTTTTCCCCATACAACCAAAATGCTACGATATTTCGTGTTCCATCCTTTTGTAACCAGTTTCGGTTCACGCTGACTTCTGCAGCTTCTGTCATCGTATATGTTGTTTTGTGTTCTCCGTTTATCGTTACAATCAATTTGTCATATTCTGCATTTTTTGTGTACTTTTTTATTTCCTGACTGTTTCCTGCTTCCCTCTCAACTTTACCATCGAAGGTATTTTCATCCAAAACTTTTACATCAAACAGAAATGCATCTTCTGTTTTCTCACTATTTTCTTTTAACGTGAGCTGTAAATTTGACATTTTCTTATAGGCATGATTGCTGACTTCCAGTACACTTTTAGACAATGCATCTACGGATGCGAATTGCTGGTCCAGCCAGGCAATCCGATTTGTCATATATCTTTTAAAAATTTCATAATCGGTATTATAATCCCTAAGATATGCCCATTTCCAATAACTGGTCATACCGGCTTCTTTGATATAGGCACTAGACGTCTGCAAAAAACCATCTTCTGCGATTAACTGGGACAGGTAATCATGATGTGCCCAATATTGCTCCACTGCTTTTGACAAAAAATAAGGGTCATCCAGCCAGTCTTTCCACAAAGTCCCACTACTCAATTTCCATCCTTTGGCAACTTCACCAACGGGAATTGTGGCACAACCCCAATCAAAGTCCCAGACCGGACCAAAGGTCAATTTTCCTTGCTGATCCATATAGGCATAACGACTCTTATATATAGCATCATCATTTCCCAATATCTCCTGCGTCATCCAATATGCCACCATGGAATCCATATCTGCCAATTCATATAAGGAGACGCCAGACTCTGTATACCCATCCCATGCATTGGCCGCATCATCATAATCATTCCAATAGGTATTCACATAGGACATCATTTCCGAGTTAGTATAGAGATATTCTGGATTTTGTAACATGACTTTGATACCTGATGGGGTCATAAATTTAGACACTTCATCATATTCATTAGACATTTCAAATAAGTATCCGCCTGCAATATCTTTACACTTTTCCTCATAATCCTGATACCAATCACTCACCTGGTAAGTGATCTCTTTGTAAGTCACCTCATTTGTGGTAATCCAAGACAACTTACTTTTCATATATGCTTCTAACAATGCCTGATCGCAATCCTCT
This sequence comes from Lachnospiraceae bacterium, assembly GCA_017393285.1. Classification (GTDB taxonomy): domain Bacteria; phylum Bacillota; class Clostridia; order Lachnospirales; family Lachnospiraceae; genus CAG-411. The sequence continues at coordinate 905 of JAFORL010000117.1, read as the reverse complement.
AACTTACTTTTATTTCCCTTATAAATGGCATCTGCTGCCTCTTCCGCAATCTCTTCCCAATCCTTAATCTGAATCCGATTCTCTCCCGTTCGAATTTGTTCCGCAAGTTGGTACACGCCAGCGTAAGAACCGTTCATCACTACTGTCACCCATTCTACATCCATATGTTCTAAGCCCAGCTCTTTTGCTAAATTAGTGGCAGTTTTGAATCGCAAGGCACATATATCATAATAATCCGACAAAAGCACCCAATGCTTATTGGACCCCATACCAAATAAGTCTGTCTTTTTTTCCAGTTTCAATTTGTAAGGTCTTTGATTATAACAAACCCAACTGGAATTGCCTCTTCCCTTGATTTGAAGCTGATTACTTTTTACCGGAAATTGCAAGGGATACTTACTATTTCCCTGTATCAACATGGTTGCAGCCTTATAAGCTGTCTTAGTATACACTGGCAGTCCATCCTCTGTATCTATATACACCACCGGCAATTTGCTGACATATATTTGATTGGAAACCGATATCGCATGATCAGCTGAATCTGTCCCCAACACTGTAATCTTTACCCACTTTTCATAATCTGCATCTGAAAGTGTATAAAGTGCACTGCCTGATACAGCACTTTGCGATACTACAGTTACCGGATTTCCTGCGTAATCCAAGATTTCCCATCGGTAAGTTACATTTTTTAATTCTCCCTTTATTTTTGCACACAAGTCCTTGCCGGCTATGGGTCTATCACTTCCCTCTATTTCAACAATAACAGCTTCTTGCGTTTCTGTTGTTACCATATTTTCTTCTTCTGCGAAAATATGGGCAGGGTTTTTGGAAGCTAAGACTAGCAAAAAAGCCAATACATACAGCCCTTTTCGAACTGGTCTGTATGTATTTTTTAAATGATATTT
>JAFORL010000116.1 GCA_017393285.1 Lachnospiraceae bacterium | reverse complement strand
TTTGTAATTGCTTTTTTCTCTTCATCAGAATTACGTTCTCTTGGCATTTCAATTATAATTTTTTCCATATTTTCGTATTTTTTCAATAATGCATTGATAATTTTCAAAGAGATACGAACAGATTTTGCAACTACCGGATTATATAATTCCTCCGTTAAAATATCCACAGGAATATACTTACAATCTTTAAACAATTCCTTATGGTTTTTTACCAGTTTCATTTCATGCAATAATGTCATCTGTTCTTTTGGCTGTTCATACATTTCAGGAATTAATTGCTTCATAATTTTCAATGAAAACGACTGCCATTTACTAAATAATGAACCATTTTTCTTTCGAAAAGTAATAAGACATTCCTTTACTTCTTCTGATAAACTATTTAATAGTTCACTATTTTTAAATGCCTCTATAATACTTTCTTTTTCAGTATTAATAGTTAATATGTATCCAATTTCATCTAACTGTTCTCTTGACCAAGTAGTGATATCTACTCCTATCTCATTTAATGTTTTTCTCATTTTGTTATAAGTTTCAAATTTATGAAAAATCTCTTTGTCACTCTTATCAATTCTTGCACCTGACAATTGTTCAATCTTTTCTCCCATAACATTTTCAATAATTTTACGCATAGTTACAGTTTTTGATGTTTTAATTGTTTCAACTATTTTATGCTTTTCCTCACATTCAAGTTTACGTCCATTAATTGTAAGGTTATTCAAATCATTTAACACATTAAACTCCTGCGAAGTATACGATGCACCTGCCGCTCTAAGTTCTTCTGGATATACACTACATTTTCCAATCAACTTTTCAAAAATATTGTCTTCCGTAATGTATTCCCCGTTTTCATTTTTCCTTGTTGTATATTTTCCATAATCTGTTCTTGATTTTTCATTACCAGGACCTTCGTAATATTTTCTTTTTCTTTCGAATATTTTTAAATATTTATCAATAAATTCATCTGTCAGTTCAGGATGATATTTTTTCTGTGTTTCAAATATTTTCTCCAGTTCTTTTTTATATGCAGAAGTTGTAAACACATTACCAAAATCAATTTCTTCTCCTGTTTCTGAATCAATAATCTTCCAATCCCCTCTATATTGTCCATATTTATTTAATCGTTCCATCTGAATTTCGCATGGAAATTTAGTTTCCATTGCTTTTTGATTCATTCTAATCATTGCTTCATAACCACTACCCTGATTTGCATCATCTGATAAGGCATCATCCAAATACGAAATACCTCTATGTTTCAACGCATTTTGTAAAATCATATACAATTCACTTATAGAAACTTCTTCATATAATGCATGTACACGCAATTCCACTAAATTATTATTCCATTTATTTGGAACACGAAAGATACACTTTTCCCATAGTTTATTAAAATCACTAATTCTTATACGCTCTCTTCTTTTTATTCTTCTTGCCTGTCTCATAGATCTTCTTTTTTGATTATTTGCCGCATTTGCTTCCGGAAAAATATTAGATCCTGCTTCCAATATTTCCTCTTTATCCATATCTAACACAGCCCATCCAACAGATGCTACACCAATATCTAACGCAACTATTATTCCCATCTCATTTCCTCCTCTATTTTGCACTGATTGTTTCGATTTTATGAATCGCGAACACATTTTCACCATTCACAACTTATACATCTAAAAAACATATTTCCCAAACTATATATCGACTTTTCAACAAAAAAATCAACCCCACCAAATTAAGAAGTAAAACAGGCAAGTCAGCTTCAACGCCCCCCTCAACCATGTGAGGCTTGCTCCACTTTGTGTGCCAGATATTGATTTTACACCCAAGCTTCTATTAGAACAAAGAGTTTTGCTTGCAAAACTCTAGCGCGACCGCGGTATTGCCCAGCAATTAACTCCATCTCCGCGGTCTGCGCATCCTCGCGGAGCGTTTTTTGTGTAATAGGAAATTGCATCGCAATTTCCTATTACACAAAAAAAGCTGTCCCCCCAGCGTTTCCACGCCAAAGCAACAGCTTTCCAAAAGTCTATAATTTTTTTCGTTCTTCATAATAAAAACAAAAACCGTTTTTATCATTTCTCTTCACTTCGTACAATGCCTTATCAGACTTATCCAGCAATTCTTCATAATTCTCCCCATCCATCGGAAAAATAGAAATACCGATACTGGCAGAAACCGTAACCTCCTGGTCTCCTTCACTGTACGTCTTATAAAAGGCTTTTCCGATGCTCTTAGCCTTATTTACAATGTCTTCTCTGGAAGTGACATTGCTCATAAATACTACAAACTCGTCTCCACCGATTCGTCCGATGATATCGTCACCACGGAACATATTCTTGAGATGTCCCACACCTTCTTTTAGGACTTCATCTCCTTTTAAATGACCGAAGGTATCGTTGATTTTCTTGAAGTTGTCCATATCTACAATCAACAAGGCATGTTTGTCCTGTTTACGACTGTTATTGATAAACTTATCAATTCGCTCTTTGGTAGCCACCTTGTTATACACACGTGTCATGGCATCCATCTCTGCCTTAAACTGTAATTTCTCCACTTCACGCTTCTGAATATCAATATTGGATAGCTTTCCTACTACACGAATAGGACGCACTTGCGAGTCTTTGGAATAGATGGTGCGTCCCAATACATAACACCAAACATAATCTCCATTGGAACGCTTCATACGATACTCTGCCTCAATCTTCTGTTTTTCGCCACCCAGCTGTTTACAGAAATTTTCAAAAGCGAAAGCATCTTCCTTGTATACATATTTCATCTCTTCTTTTAACTCTGCAAAACGTTCAATCACGGACTTTCTACCAAAGTTCTCTATATACTTATCCGAATAGACCATCTGGTCTGAATAGATATCGTAATCAAAAATAATATCGTTGGACAATTCCGCCAATATTCGATACCGCTCTTCCTGAAACTGGGATTCTCGTAAATCATACCCTTGTTTCTTCACCTTCTTGCGCATAATGACAAACACACAAAGTAAGAGAATAATAAGCAGAATACCTATCAAAGTAATGGTTTCATTGTAATAATTAATCCAAAAATCTGTGATGGAAAAATCACTGTGTTCAACTAGTTTTGTCATGATTCTCCTTCCTCCAAGCAAACAAATGTAACAAAACTTTTCATTTCTATAATTCGTATGGCGTCATCTGATATACAAAATAATTGAGCCAATTGGTATATAAGGCATTGGCATGAGAGCGCCATTTTACCCTAGGTGCCTCTTCCATATTATCATTTGGATAATAATTCTTTGGAAGTGCAATCTCTAACCCCTTATCTAAGTCACGCCTGTACTCTGTATCTAACGTAAATTGATCATACTCTGGGTGACCCAACACAAAAATCTGTTTTCCCTCTTGTGCCATCAATAAGAAAGCCCCCACTTCCTCTGATTCAGCCAACACCAATAGTTCTTCATGTTTTTTAATTTCCTCGATGGAATTCCCTGTATGTCTGGAATGTGGTGCCCAAAATACTTCATCAAAACCCCTAACCAGTAAATTGGTCCTATGAGAAACTTTATGTTCAAATATTCCAAAAATCTTCTCGTCCATAATCACTTTTGGTATTCCATAATGATAATATAATCCTGCCTGTGCACCCCAACAGATATGCAAAGTCGAGGTCACTGCCCGCTTTGACCATTCCATAATCTGTGTCAATTCGTCCCAGTAGGTTACCTCCTCGAACTGCATCAATTCAACAGGTGCCCCTGTAATCACAAGTCCATCAAATCGTTTGTCCTTCACATCTGCAAAGGTCTGATAAAACTTATCCAAATGACTCACTGCTGTATTCTTTCCCACGTAACTGGCAGTAGTCAAAAATGTAACATCCACCTGCAAAGGTGTATTGGACAAGCATCTGAGCAATTGTACTTCTGTTGCCTCTTTGAGTGGCATTAAATTTAAAATTGCAATCTGTAACGGTCTAATCTCCTGTGTGATTGCACGGTTCTCATCCATAATAAAAATATTCTCTTCTTCTAAGATTTTCTTAGCCGGAAGATTATTTTGTACTTTAATTGGCATACACTACTCACCGTCTTTTTTATATATATAATTTAATCATACCATGTTAATTTTAAAAAATCAACCAAACTTAGCCAAAAACTCCTGCTCTGTCAAAATTGGAATGCCAAGTTCCTGGGCTTTTTTATTTTTGGAACTGGTAGAGGTATTGTCATTATTAATCAAATAATTGGTTTTTGAGGTCACACTAGATGTGACTTTTCCTCCTCGTTCTTCGATATAAGCCTGCAATTCTTTTCGATTGGCAAATTGTGTCACTGCACCGGTTACGACAAACTGAATGCCCTCCAGTTTGATATTTCCTGCATGATTTTCCGGCGGGATAATTTCCAGCTCTTTTCTTAAATCCTGTATATTTTTTTGATGCTCTGCATCCTGTAAATATGCCACAACCGATTCTGCGATGACCTGTCCAATGTGGTCAATCTCCACCAATTCAGATACTTCTGCGGACAAGACAGCGTCTATATCTTCATCAAAGGCTTTACAAATGAGTTTTGCATTTGCAAGTCCCACATTATCAATGCCCAAACTATATAAAAATTTGGCAGGTGTGGTCTTTCTTGCTTTTTCAATAGAAGCTAACATATTTTTCAAGGATTTTTCTCCAAAGCCTTCCATTTCTATAATTTCCGCGCCATATTTCCCGATATGGAACAAATCTGCCAATTCTGTAATATAGCCATGGGCAATCATTTTTTCTACAGTTGCTTCTGACAAGCCTTCTACATTCATGGCATCTCTGCTCATAAAATGGGTAAAGGATTTGATTTGTTTTGCCAGGCACTTGGGATTCTCACAACGCAAGACTTTCACTGCATTTTCTTCTTCTATCTTGGTTTCTGCATGACATACAGGACAAAGCGCCGGAATGGTAATATTTCCACTTTGGGTTTTATTTTTTCCGACCTGCGGTATAATCATATTCGCCTTATAAACGGTAATGACATCTCCAATACCTAATTTTAACCCTTCTACAATGCTTACATTGTGCAAACTGGCTCTACTCACTGTGGTTCCTTCTAATTCTACCGGTTCAAATACCGCCACAGGATTAATCAAACCAGTTCTGGAAGCGCTCCATTCAATTTCCTTCAATACAGTCTCTACAGTTTCATCCTGCCATTTGAAAGCAATGGCATCTCTTGGAAATTTCGCTGTGGTTCCCAGACTTTGCCCATACTGAATATCATCCAATAACAAAACTAAGCCATCTGAAGGAAAGGCATTGTCCCCAATCGTATCACGAAAGGCTTCCACTGCCTCCTGCATCGTATCCTGTTTTACCACTTTTCTCTCCACTACATCAAAACCTTGTTCTTCCAACCATCTAAACTGCTCTTTTCTTTGATTTTGAAAATCCGGCAGCACTCCATCGGCATCTGCTTCACAAGATACCAGGGAAAAGGCGATAAAATATACATTTCTCTCTGCAGTCACTTTGCTATTGAGCTGTCTGACAGAGCCGCTGCATAGATTTCTTGGGTTTTTGTATTGTGCCTCTACGTCTGCAATCTTGGCATTGATTTGAGCAAAATCTTCGTATTTCATGACAGCCTCTCCACGCAGCACCAATCTTCCCTGAAAAGGAATATGCAAAGGCACGTTTCTAAAGGTCTTTACGTTGGCAGTTACCACCTCTCCAACTTCTCCATTGCCTCTGGTTACGGCTTTTTGCAGGATACCATTCTCATAAGTTAGTACTATGGTCAACCCATCCATTTTCCAAGATAAAATTCCCACCTGGTCTCCAATCCAGCTTTGCAAGGTTTCTACAGATTTTGTCTTATCCAAAGAAAGCATGCGGGAAGGATGTGTTTCTTTTGGTAAGGCGCTTACTACTTCATAACCGACATTCTGAGTAGGGCTATCAGCTAAAACAATTCCCGTCTTCTTCTCTAATGCAAGCAGTTCATCATATAATTGATCATATTCAAAATTTGACATAATCTCCGCAGCCTCTTGATAATATGCCTTGGAGGCTTCTTTTAACAAAGATACTAATTCATAAATTCTTTTCTTATCATCCATACTTTTTGCCTTTCCGTTTACTTTAAAAAAACTATATACGCCGTTTAGAACCCAACAGCTGCTACAGGGTTCCTACTCTACTTCCCCTCGTTGCTTTACAATTTTCATGCATTTCTCACAAGCTTTTAAAGTAATCGTTTTAATTCTTCTAATTCTTTTCCTGCTATTTTTCGATAGGTACCTTCTTTTAGTTTGCCCAAACGAATATTCATAATTCTTACGCGTTTTAATTCTACCACTTTGTAATCGAAATATTCACACATTCTTCTGATTTGGCGGTTCAATCCCTGGGTTAATATAATGCGGAAGGTTCTTGGTCCTATCTGTTCTAATTCACAAGGTCTGGTTACTGTGTCAAGTATTGGCACGCCACTTCCCATTGCCCGAAGAAATTCTGGCGTAATTTTCTTATTCACAGTTACAATGTATTCTTTTTCATGATAATTGCTTCCTCTTAGGATTTTGTCCACCAATTCTCCTTGATTCGTCAACAAAATCAAGCCGGAAGAGTCTTTATCCAATCTACCTACAGGATAAATTCTTTTATCGTAATTGATATAGTCAACGATATTATTCTTTTCCACCTTACTAGTGGTACAAACAATCCCTCTAGGTTTATTGTATGCTAACAATACTTTATCTTCTTCTTTTTTTATGGGTTTTCCATTTACTGCTACTTTATCCCCTGGTAGAACCCGTTGTCCCATAACAGCCATATTTCCATTGATGGTGATTTTTCCTTCCTCTACCCATCGATCAGCCTGTCTTCTTGAACATACACCTGCATCACTTAAATACTTATTCAATCGTATACCTGTATTATCCATCCTAACTTCCTTTCTATCCGACACCTTATGTAAAATCCCTATTGTATAAAATCAAGGCTTCTCCTACTTTGCCAACCTTGTAACGGAACAGACGTAAATTTCCCATTGTCTAAAGCCAGTGTGCAATAGCCTTATTTCAAAAAAAGGGTGTCACCTCAGCCTTCTTCAGCACACCAGCCCTTGTATGTACTTAGCTTGTAACTAACAATAGCCGGGGTCTGTTTCCTCGCATTGCAACAGCCCTTTTATGTTTCTTTAGATGAAAAACATCCTATTTTTATTCATTGACAATGTCTGTCTCTTCCATTGGCAAATCTGTTGGTGTAGGCTCCTTACTGTCACCTTTGGAGTTATTGGAAACAACCGTATCACTTCCACCATTCAGCTTTGTATAAAATGCACGAAATTTTTCGTCATTATTAATTGCTTCTTCTAACTTAGTATTTACCGTTTGGATAATCTTCTGCACATCTGCACTTTGATCGGTCTTTTCTATAAAATCATGCACTTCCTGCTTTAAAGCTCCCGATTCAATACGCAGATTTCCATCTTTGTCTGTAATAATATACAAACGGTTCAGTCCCGGAGCACTGGTATCGATGCCAGTAAACAGCACCTCATTATAGACGTAAACCAAATACTCCCCTTTATGCAATCCCTGCACTGTATAACATTCCATATTTTTGTATTCCTGAATCAATTTCTGTTTTGCCTGCATCTCACTTACATCAATGCATTCCACGTCCGTTACCACTTTTGCCATGGTCTCTAAATCACAGGTCTGGAAACAATTCATATACTGCTGTACCAATTGATTGATTTCTTCATTCTTGCTTTCTTGTAACTGACTTTCCTCTGTCAATCCAGCATCTTCTTTTAAAGATGCCGTATCACTCATATCCACAAAATTACCCTCGACCTTATTCCTAGAATCCTTCTTACGATTCTTTGAATTACTCCAGTCTGTCAATGACATGGTTACCAATCCAATCCACATGGTACACATGGTAATCACGCAAATTATTTTCTTGTATTTAAACTTCATCTTATGCCCCACTTCCAGCTTGTTCTACCTAGAGGACGCAAGCAACATCCCCTGTTTTCTTTGACACAAAAACAGATTACCTCTACAATTTATACTTTCATTCTAGCGGCTTCTCTGCTCCCTTTCCTTTGACACAAAAACAGTTCACCTCTACAATTTGTACTTTCATTCCAGTGACTTCACTGCTCCGTTTCCTTTGACACAAAAAACAGACTACCTCAAAAGGTAATCTGTTTCATACGCACCTGAAGGGACTCGAACCCCCGACACATGGCTTCGGAAGCCACTGCTCTATCCACTGAGCTACAAGTGCGAGCAAATCTCATATAGTATAGCACATTTTTCAAATCATGTAAATGACATTTAAGAAATATCTACATTTTTAAAGTAGTGTAACAAAATGGTCTTATAGTCTTCCCCGGCTTTCGCCATTGCATTTGCACCATTCTGGCTCATGCCTACTCCATGACCATAGCCACCACCTTGCAAAATAAAACCGCCTTTATCATTGCTTTCTATTGCAAAGAAACCACTTGGCAAATTACACAATTTGGATACAGTGCTACCATTTTTCTTTACCAATTTATCATAATAAGGCGCCATCACCATTCGAATTGCATTGCTGTTATGAATACGCACGCTGCCACTTCCCCCTACGATTTCTATTTCTTGCACCAATCCACTGGCTGCCCGTTCTGTAACCGTTACACTTTTTACTTTGCCTACACCAGATATGCTTTTGCTAACCCAATTTCCCTTTTTATCCTTCACTTTAAAGCTACTTGGGTAACTAAAATAACAGGTTTTCAATTTTCTATTGACCTGTTTTGTCATATTACCGGCGCTAATGGTTGCAGACCAGCGATACCAATCCTGCTTGGCTTCCCAACCTGTTTCATCGGTATCCTCTAAAAAGCTTTCAAATTCTTCATTGTCTGATAAATCTGCCTTGGCCTCTTCGGTCTGGCCCTCACTATTATATGCAGAATCTACCTCTGTACCGCCCCACAACTCAGATGGCAACGCTGTCTTTCCAAAGGAAGTAGAGAAAAAATAGGTCTTTACTACTTTTTGATTGGCTCTCACGACCTGTCCCTTTGTGCTATCCACTGCACTTTTGATTTTGCTATCCTCTGTGGTATTGTTGTATACCTGATAAGAAGTACTGTCATCAAAATCCGCTCCAATATTGGCATAGGTACTGCTATTCACGCTGGAAAGTGCAAAACTTCTGGCTGCAACTGCCTGTGCTTTCAAGGCTTCTCCTGCAAAGGAACTGGACATCTCACTGCCCACCACGCCATATAAGTAATCCTCTATGTCCACATGGTTGATTACCACCAACCCTTTACCAGAAACATTTTTAATCTCTAATTTGCCTGCATAAGACGGTGTTCCCATACTTCTGGTAATGGAAGTGATTTTGGTTTTGCCTGCACCTGCCGGCATTACCCAGATAGATTGTCCATTCTTCAGCATACCATTGCTGGTACGAACAGTGACCTTTTTCTTTGCACGATAGTTTTTGGTCTTTTTTCCATTGGACAAGGTATACGCATTGTCACTGGTTACAGATATGGCACTGTGATACACACTGCCATATCCGGATGTCTTGATTGCTACTTTAACCGTATTGTCCCCATCACTTTTCTGTGTTACTGTTTCGGTATTCGTCGTTTCTGTCGCTGATATAGGTAAGTTGGTAAATGGTGCACACAATAATGCAGCCACCAAGACCCCCATTCCTACCTTTTTACAAATCCCCATCTTACTCATTTTCATTGTATCAACCTCACATTATTTTTCAAAACGTACTGCAATCGAATTGGCATGTGCTGTCAAATGCTCTGCTGTAGCAAATTGCTCTATATCCTTATGAATTGGCTCTAATGCTTCTCTCGAATAAGAAATAATGCTTGATTTCTTAATAAAATCGTCTACGCTAAGTGGAGAGAAGAATTTTGCAGTTCCATTGGTTGGTAATACGTGATTTGGACCAGCAAAATAATCCCCCAATGGTTCACTAGAATATTCTCCCAAGAAAATGGCACCTGCATTTTTAATCTTAGTCATAACTTGGAAAGGATCTTTAGTTACTAATTCCAAATGTTCAGAAGCGATTTCATTTACCACGTCAATGCCTTCTTCCAAGCTCTGTACCAATAAGATATATCCATAGTTTTCCAAGGATTTTTCCATAATCTCTCTACGGGAAAGTTTTTGTAAGAATCCGTCAATTTCTTTAGAAACTGCTTCTGCCAATACTTTACTGGTAGTAACCAAAATAGCAGACGCCAACTCATCATGTTCTGCCTGTGATAACAAATCAGCAGCTACAAAACGAGGATTTGCAGTTTCATCTGCCAAAATCAAAATCTCGCTTGGGCCGGCAATAGAATCAATGCTTACATGTCCATAGACTGCTTTTTTTGCCAAGGCAACGAAAATATTTCCCGGTCCGGTAATCTTATCTACCTTTGGAATACTTTCTGTACCATATGCCATAGCAGCAATTGCCTGTGCACCGCCCACTTTGTACACTTCTGTCACACCAGCTTCCTTGGCTGCTACCAAAGTAGTAGGTGTTACCTTTCCTTCTGCATTTGGAGGTGTACACATGATAATCTTTTCTACGCCTGCAACCTTTGCCGGAATTACATTCATCAATACACTAGAAGGATAGGCAGCTTTTCCACCTGGCACATATAATCCAACCTTTGCAATTGGGGTAATCTTCTGTCCCAAAATAGTGCCGTCCGGTTTACTGTCAAACCAGCTATATTGCTTTTGTTTTTCGTGGTATTCACGTATATTCACAATGGCACGACGGATTACTTCTACCAAAGAAGCATCTACCTGTTGATAAGCCTCCTGAATTTCCGCCTCTGTTACTAAAACATTATCCTTGTTAATCTCTGCATGGTCAAATTGTTTGGTATAAGAAAATACAGCCTCATCTTTTTTTGTACGCACCTGCTCTAAAATCTCATTTACTGCACTTTCATATTTACCGTAACTATTTGGACTTCTCTTTAATAAATCTTCTAAAATATTGTTTTTTACAGCTTCTGTCAATTCAATTGTTCTCATTATTTTTCCTTCTTCCCTGAATCTGTATTAATTTTTTTCTGATTCATCCATTTTGGATAATTGCTCTTTCAAATCGTTAATAATCTTTGTAATTCTCTCCTGCTCCATCTTCATGCTTACTTCATTTACTACCATACGAGCAGATAATGGACAAATTTCTTCTAATACTTCTAAGCCATTTTCTCTCAAGGTGGAGCCAGTCTCTACGATATCAACAATCACTTCCGACAATCCCACGATTGGTGCCAACTCAATAGAACCATTTAATTTTACAATTTCTACGGTCTGATGTTTTTTGTTGTAAAAATAATCTTTCGCTATATTCGGATATTTGGTTGCCACACGAATGACTTCCCCACTGTTGAGCAATTTCTTTGCTTCGGCAGGTCCAGCCACACACATACGACATTTTGCCATACCCAAATCAATCACTTCATACAATTTACGTCCTTCTTCTAGAATGGTATCTTTACCTACCACACCAAAGTCTGCTGCCCCATATTCTACATAAGTAGGCACATCTGATGCTTTGGAAAGAAAAAATTTCAACTTCAATTCTTCATTTACAAATATCAATTTTCTGGTATCAGGATCCTTCATTTCCTCACAAGTGATACCTATTTTTTCTAAAATTCCTAATGTCTTCTTAGCCAATCGTCCTTTTGCTAAGGCAAATGTAATATATCTCATAAAAGCCTCCATCTATCTGTGAATTACCCATTGTCTGAAGTCCATGGGCTTCCTGTTTCGCTGACCTCGTAACCTACAATCTCCACAGGCGTAAATCACGGCAGTTCCTGTCCTATATCTAACCGGTCCACCTAACCCACCATCTAAAACCAGCGGGATGAAAGTAGCCTTAATTTAAAATATGTTCTACTTTTATTACTTTTTCTGTTCCGTGCTCTAAATCGAAAATTACCGCATTCATTTCATCTTCTAAATACATAATCTGCTGTATTCCTGAACGTAATGCAAAATCCTTATATTCTTGTAAAGAACGACGAGACGATTTTCGTATCATTTGTATTTTTGTTTTATTTTCACGAAAATGCTTGGCCAAATCAATTGCAACCCTACGATAATCACTCTTGTATAGAATAATGGTATCTGCCGGCTCTTGTAAGGCATTGATTTTCTGACGTGACAAAGCTGCCATCACTTGATCTACTTCTATGGCCAACCCAATAGCAGGTGCCTTCTTACCAAATTGTTCAATAAGTGTGCCGTATCTTCCACCCTTTGCAATTGGTTCACCTGTGCCATAGGTATAAGCCTTATAAATAATACCGGTATAGTAATTATATTCACTCAACATACCCAAATCGAAAGTGACATAACTGTTCAATTCATAGGTTTTCAAAATTGCATATAATTTTTCTAAACGACCAATGGCGTGCAAGGCCTTTTCGTTATTGGTCAAAGTGCGGGCATAGGACAAATTCTCCAAGTTTCCAAACATCTCCGGCAACTTCAAAAATAGCTCTTTCAAGTTTCCTTCGATGCCCTTATCTGCAATCATCTGCTCCACGCCAAACATATTTTTCTGAATAATTAATCTTCTTAATTCTTCTTTTTCTGTGTCTGTAAAATTGCCTTCTTCTGCAATGCCATTGAAAAAGTCTGCATGTCCCACTTCGATTTGTAACTCTTTGATTCCACAAGCGATGATACACTCAATCGTCAAAGCAATCATCTCTGCATCTGCATCTGAAGTATCATCGTTAATCAACTCTGCTCCCATCTGGGTAATTTCCTTCATTTTCCCCTGATAGCTGGTATTGTTGATAAATGTGTTACCCGAATAGCAAAAACGAATTGGCAATTCTTCATCCTTATAATACTTTGCCACACATCTTGCTATGGAAGGTGTAATATCCGGGCGAAGTGCTAACATATTTCCTTCTCTATCAAAAAAACGATACATTTTCTTTGCAGCAACTGTACCTCTTTTTTCACTAAATATATCAAAAAACTCAAACATTGGGGTTTGAATATCATGAAATCCATATAATTTTAAAACATGATGCATTGTCTCCTGTACGCGTACTTTTCTCGCACATTCCTCTCCATATATATCACGAACCCCTTCTGGTGTATGTAACAAATCAATACACCCCATTCGATCCGAAAATTTATAATCTGGTCTACTCATGTTTTACCTCATTTCTACACTGCTTCTTCCATGGATATCAATGGTAGCAGTGCACCCCATTGACCACGCTGTTTCAAGTTTCATTTTTTGTGTTTTGCACAATAAATCACCATAATTATAGTGCATTTTACAAGCACTGTCAACCTATAGATATGCCCGATTCACTGCAAGATGTAACTGTTTCAAACGTCTTCAATTTGCCAGTCTATTGGTGTTTGTCCATGTGCCGAAAGAAATGCATTGCATTTGCTAAAAGGTTTACTTCCAAAAAAACCTCTATAGGCCGACAAAGGACTTGGGTGAGGAGCTTCTAAAATCAGGTGTTTCGGATTATTGAGCATCTTTTTCTTTGCTCTGGCAGGCGCCCCCCACAAAATGAACACAATGGGTCTATCCTCCCGATTCACTGCCTCAATCAAGGCATCTGTAAACTGCTCCCAGCCTTTTCCTTTGTGCGATGCAGGTTCGTGGGCTCTTACAGTCAATACCGTATTTAAAAGCAAGACCCCCTGCTTTGCCCACTTTTCTAAATATCCATGATTAGGGATACTACAACCCAAATCCTCATGTAATTCTTTGTAAATATTCACCAGTGACGGTGGAATGTCCACCTCCGGCTTTACAGAAAAGGATAAGCCATGGGCTTGTCCCACATTATGATAAGGATCCTGTCCAATAATGACCACCTTTACCTCTTTCAAAGGTGTCAGATGTAACGCATTAAAAATATCATCTGCAGGTGGAAAAACCAAACGCTTATGATATTCCTCTTTCACAAATAAATACAACGATTTATAATAGTCTTTTTTTGTTTCCTCTTCTACAACCGGTAACCAATCATTTGAAATTGCAGACATATTTTCTCCTTCTACTTGATTTTTTACATTGCCCAATTTTATAACCGTTTCATTCCCTTCTGAACGATTACAAACGAACCGGTACACCTTCGGTTCTTAAGTATTCTTTTACTTGTTTAATCTCTAATTCTTTAAAATGGAATAGGGAGGCTGCCAAAGCTGCATCTGCCTTTCCTACTGTCAAGGCTTCCTTGAAATCTTCCATTTTTCCTGCTCCACCTGACGCAATGACAGGTATGGATACTTGTTCCGAAATGGTTCTGGTCAATGAAATGTCGTAGCCATCTTTCGTGCCATCACAATCCATGCTGGTCAATAAAATTTCTCCTGCGCCTAACTCACAGGCTTTGATTGCCCATTCTACCGCATCGATTCCCATATCTACACGACCACCATTTTTATAGACATTCCAACCGGTACCGTCTGCTCGCTTTTTGGCGTCAATCGCTACCACTACGCACTGACTTCCAAATTTATCTGCTGCCTCCGAAATCAAAGTAGGATTCATCAAAGCTGCTGAGTTGACAGATACCTTATCTGCACCCTCTCGTAAAATCACTTTAAAATCCTCCACTGTTCGAATTCCACCACCTACGGTAAAAGGAATAAAAACAGTTTCAGCTACACGACGAACCATTTCAATCTTGGTTGCTCTAGCATCCGAAGATGCAGTAATATCCAAAAAAACTAACTCATCTGCACCTGCTTTATCATAAGCAGCTCCAACTGCTACCGGATCCCCGGCATCAATCAAATTGACAAAATTAACCCCTTTTACCACTCGACCATTATCTACATCCAAACAAGGAATAATTCTTTTTGTAAACATTATAGTTCCTCCTTCTTGAGTTCAGCAAAATTTTTCAAAATCTGTAAACCAATTTCTCCGCTTTTTTCCGGATGGAATTGACAGGCAAAAACATTTCCTGCTTCTACCGAGGCATGAATGTGGGTACAATATTCTGTGGTAGCCGCCACATCTTCCTCTCGTTTTGCATGCAGATAATAGGAATGCACAAAATACACATACGACAAATTTGGGATTCCTTTGAATAGTTTCGCATTTTCTTTGATTTGAATAGCATTCCAACCCATATGTGGAATTTTCAAATCTCCTTTTTTTGGTATTTTTAAGATTTCTCCCGGTAAGATGCCCAACCCGGCTACATCGTGTTCCGATTCGTCGCTTCTTTCAAACAAAAGCTGCAATCCTAAGCAAATTCCCAAAAAAGGAGTACCCTGTTTTACAATCGCATGTATGGTATCCACCAAATCATATCTATGTAATTTTTCCATTGCATCCTCAAAGGCACCTACACCAGGCAAAATCACATGATCTGCCTCTAATAAAACCTTTTGATCTCTTGTAATCACCACATCTTCTCCCAGATGTAATAATGCCTTCTCTACACTTTTTAAATTTCCTGCATCGTAATCTATAATTGCAATCATACGATATCTCCTTTCTTGCGCTATGATTTATTGCTCTATTTTATAATTTCTATTCTTCTGCCATCCTTTTTTCATGTAGTCTTCTTCCTACAATCTGTCAAAGGTATCATTTCTGCTGGTATTTCCATTTTTATAGAGAGAAAAAGGGCATTGCCTCCTATCCTAATGATAGGATGAAACAATACCCCTTCGTACCCATTTATACATTTTCCAGCCAAATTATTGATTGGCAATAGAAATAACCTTCTCACTATACTCTTCCTGATCTTCTATCGCGTTCAATTTGTATGCTTCTTCTTCTGAAACGCTATAATCCTGATCCAAGGCTTGCAGAATTCTGCTACGAACTTTATCCATGTCATCTGTAACATCTAAGGCAACTGCATCATCCAAATAGACATCATATTTTTCTACCCCCTGTAACAATGCATGTAATGCCTCTGGATACATACGTATATTAGAATAATTCTGATAAGAAAGCAATTCTCTGTCCACATACATGACTGTACGCACCTGATCATAGAATTTCTGATCCTTCTCTTTTACCTTTAATCCATGGATTGCTGTATAAGCAGACGCATAGTCATCTTCTTTAAAGTACGCATTTGCCTTCTTCATGCTATTGGTATAATCGAAATGATTGGTTCCTAAAATCGTGAAGAGTGTAAAGATACCACATAATACAAAAATAATGGTGGCTCCTACTCGATTGATTCGACCTTCATCATCCTCATCTTCCAAAGCTGCAAGCTCTTTTTGTTTCTGTTTTGCCTCTTTACGCTCGGCTTTCAACCTTGCTTTTTCTTCCTTCTTAGCAAGTTTCTCTGCTTTCTTCGCTTCTTTTGGATCGATACCATCTGCATTTTCTTCTGCCTTTGCTTCTTCCGCTTCTTTCTTAGCCTTTGCTTTTGCCTCTTTCGCAGCTTCTGCCTTTGCTTTCTGCTTCTCCCACTTGTCATCTTTAATATTACCAAACAAACGCTTCCAAATAGAAATACGTGGTTTCTTTGCAGACGCTTCCACCATCTCCTCGGCATCCGGCACGTCATACATGGCATCTAATAAGCCATCATCTGCGGAAGCAGATACATCTCCTTGCAAATCCGAATCCAAATCTACAAAATCTGGCATAGCTGAATCTGTAGCCTGGTCTTCCGGCAACATACCTTCTAAGCTCAAACCACCATCTAAGCCTGTAATATCTGCTAACAAAGAATCCAATTCCATTCCAGCCCCTGCTGAATCTTCTCCCATTGGTACAGACTCTTCTGTGCTAGGCAAATCTACTTCAGGGATATCCCCTGCTGGAATCTCCTCCTCTACAGATGCCATTTCCAAATCTGGAACTTCCACTTCAGATGCAGGTTCGCTCTCTGCTCCAACTGCTTGATCCAAATCCGGTATCGGCAAATCTCCCGGAATCTCTGTCGGCGTCTCCATATCTTCCAAAGGCAAATCCGGTATCGTCGCCACATCCTCCAAAGAAACTTCTTCTGCGGCAGCTACCACTTCCGGTTCTGCAATCTCCGGTATATCCATAGATGGCAAAGGTTCTTCCGCTTTCTGCTGTGTCTCTTTCTCTCTGACTACCATTGTCGGATTCTCTAAATTATTCTCCGGATCCTCCAAAATAAAATCCAAATCTGTCTCCAGCAAATCTCCTGACAGTTCCGGCAAATCTACATCCTCATCTACATCTAACGAAATCTGTTCCAATTCTTCGGCATCTAACTCTAAACCTTGAAGTTCTGCTTGGCAGTCTTCACAATATTCCATTCCATCAGCGATTTCTTTACCGCACACCTTACACTGCCCCATATTCTTCCCCCTTTAGCTTCTATATCATATATACATATCGGACAAAAATGCTAAATCAATAACCTTTCCCCTTCAAAATATCCACCAGTATATATGCATTATTATATCACATTTCCCACTTGCAAACAAGACTAATACAGGAACAAAGCGTTTTGCTTACAAAACGCTAATGCAACCACCGTATTGCACAGCAATTAGCTCCACATCTGCGGTCTTTGTATCAGCACAAAGCGTTGTTTATGAATAGGACAATTGCACCGCAATTTTCTATTGCATAAGCAAAAAAGACGCAACTCTCCAGCTACGTCTTTTTGAATATTTATCTTATTTTACCAAATCATCAATACACTTTACTAACATACCAATCTCTGGCTTTGATAGTTGCGCATTTGCCCCCAACATCTCACCTTTACGTCTCATTTCATCATTTACCAACGACGAAAAGATAACTACCGGAATTTCTTTGAGTGCATCATCTTCTTTGATTAATTTTGTCAGGCGATGTCCATCCATCTGTGGCATCTCAATATCCGTAATCACACAATGCACGTAATCCATCGGATTGCCTTTTTCTTTGTACTCTTTTAGCTTGTCCCAAGCCTCTTTACCATTATTAGAAACTGTGACATTGCTATATCCAGCCTTATGTAAACAACTGGTAATCATAGAACTTAACAATGGCGAATCTTCCGCAATAAGAATTGGTACTTCATTGCGTTCTCGATTCTGCAAATTGTCAATCTCAGACACTCGCAAACTAGTCTCCGGACTGATATCATTTACAATTTTCTCAAAATCCAAGATGATAATCAATTTTTCATTGATTTTGATAATACCGGTTGCTACACCTGCTCCCGCTGTATTAATAGTCTCATCAGGTTTCACAATATCTGCCCAGGATACACGATGAATCCCCACTACTTCATGCACATGAAAAGCTGCATGCAACTCATTAAAATTGGTAACAATAAACATATCGCGGCTTTCATCTTTTGATGGTGGTAATTTCAAGCAATGCGCTAAATCAATAATAGATATAATTGTGTCTCTTGGCATAAAAATTCCCTCTATGGAAGGATGGCCATTAGGCACAGGTGTTGGTTTCTTGTACGTTAAAATTTCTTTGATTTTAGCTACGTTCATGCCGTAGTAATTTCCCCCTACTCGAAATTCCAAAATTTCTAATTCATTAGTACCGCTTTCTAATAGAATATTCGTTTCCATAACCCGTTCCTCCTATCCTCATATTCTTACTTCCATTATACACCATTTTTTCCCAAACTTCAAACTTTTTTCAACACATTTCTAAACATATGACAAAAATAAACAAAATGCGCCATTATTCACTATCTATATTGCATAATACACAACTGATACTTTGGGCATATATTAGCGGAATTGCTAGACTGAAACAGAAACAAAAGCAAAAAAATGGAGGCTATCGCACTAAGAAAAACCTTACAAAATATAGTACAACATTTACAAATGCTATACTATATTTTATCCTCTTATTACAACAGCCCCCAAACAGAAAGTCTATTTTATTTATCTGCTTCGAAATATTTTCTATTGGTATATTGGCATACCCCTTTTGCAATTTCTGTTCCAGTTTCATTCCAAAATTTTGCATTACCACACATATTTTTTGCTTCATACAAATTTGTCATAAAGGCACACTCCACCAAAATACTGGCCTGTGTATGCATTGCTTTTGTATTACACATAGCCAATAATTTCGGCTTCACGCCACGTTTGCTCTGTTTTGTTCCTTTGATCATCTGGTTGTAAACTGCCCTTGCAAATTTTTTAGAACTTTTTTTATACTTACTGTGATAATATACCTCTACACCCTTTGCTCCATTGAAGCGAGCTCCATTTCCGGCAGCATTAAAATGTACACTGATGGAATATTTCACTTTTGCACTTTTGATATTTTTCTGTCTGCCATAGAGAGACACATCCCTACTTCCAAATGCCGAGCGATATACCCGAAATCCCTGTCTCTCCAATTCTTTTGCCAAAACTTTTCCCACACCCACATTCATGGTATGTTCCCGAATCGATTGTCCCTTTCTTACATCGATTTTTCCATCTTTATCAAAATCCAGTGAAAAAGGCATAGGCGGTGTTCTTTTGCCTACCGTATACGCTCCATGCCCACAATCTACCGCAATGGCAATAGGGGTTTCCCCCAAATGTATACTAATCACACCATTTCCATAACGACTGACATAATTTACCCCCGATTCTTTGGTGATGGTAATCAAGATTCCATCATCCGACTGTTTCATTGACAAATCCGAACTCTTATTTGCATCGTATAGCGTAGTAGAAAGTAGTTCCGAATTCGTGGCATGTTGTAAGAGAATTTTGATTTTTCTTGCCGTATGGGTAATTTTTACATGTTTGGTATTGGCACATTGAATGGTAAAATAATCTTTTTTTCCTTTCAATGTACCTTTCACCGATTTTACAAAACTTTCCTCCGGCATAGCTGCCTGCCAATCCAAAAAGGTATCTACGGATTTGGTAATTACAATCCGATTCTGCTCTAATTCCACGTCTTCCAATTGCGCCCCGATTCCAGCTATAAATGCAGATGCCGGAACCAAATGGAAGGTCTGTCCCTCGTAATCGACAGTCCGCATAGCTGCCTCCATTTGTCCTTCTTGTCCATTTACTACAAATCTCGCTTCATTACAATAGTAAATTGCCTGGGCATTTCCTCTTTGTGCCGTAATGGTATCTCCATCGATTTGCAAAGTGCCTCCAAAACTTGCAGTATGATATAGTTCTTCCAAAGGCACATAAATGATATCATTTTTTATCATACCAGGCAAAGTACTGTCGATACAGACTTTTTTATCATTATACAAAAAAGAACGAACCACCTGTCCGGTATAATATTCCTGGCATCCATTTTCTCGATAGGGATATATGCTGGTAACTGCAATTTTGCCCTCCTCCGCAGAAGTGTTTACAAATCCACATATATTTGCAATATCGGTATAAGGCACATAGACTTCCGCTTCATCTGAATCACTACCCACGTAACCATAAAAAGGAAGCCCGGACAAAGTGACTTGGGTTCCATCACATTCCATCTGGCCATTGGCAATCTGCAAATGCATCACATGGTCTCCAAATTGCAATTGCAGTGTGCCGTTGACTTCGTCAAAGTTCACATTTACCCCTAAGGCTTCATATAAAAAACTCTCTGCCGGCACGTAGGTCACCCCATTGACACAATAGCCTTTTACATCGGTATCTGTTTGATCTACATACAATGCAACCGCATCCCCGGAAAAAGTAACCGGTGCTACTCCCAAAGTACTGATGGTTGCACCATAAATAGTTGCCGATTGTGTATCGGGCACCACAGCCATACACAAAAGACCAAACCCTCCTATCCACATTGCCTTTTTTACTATTCTATCTATTTTCACAAATATCCTTCTCTCTTGTTGGGACAGCCTTTCTTTACAGAAAATTGGCCATCCACATTATTCCTTCCTAGTCACGCCACTCCACTGTTCATGAAATGGTTTTTTTACTTTTTTTCTAGTTAATTCTACCAATTGTAATTTTGTCATATCCACCAAAACTGTCCGAACAGAATCCTTCTGAATTTCCTTCTCCAAGCAACACAATAGTTCCTTCTGCAAGTCAGGACTTTCCATATCAATAAAGTCAATGATAATAATCCCTGACAGATTTCGCAATCTAATTTGTCTGGCGATTTCCACAGCAGCTTCTTTGTTAATTTTTAAAAAATGCGACTGTATTTTTTTTCCATTGATGGCTTTTCCCGAATTCACATCTACAACTGTCAAAGCCTCTGTAGGTTGAATCACCAAATAGCCGCCCGACTTGAGCCACACTCTTTCTTGCAAAAGTTTTTGAATTTTTTGTTGCAATCCATACACTCTTTGCAGGGATACACCTTCTTCTTCAAAATATTCCACCTGCATGGGCGATGTGTGATTCTGACATTTTTCGTATGCCTGCAATTCCTGGTATACCTCTGGCAAATCCGTAACGACTTTGTCCACTACATCTGCCGATAAATCTCGTAAATTTTGCAAATACTGTGGCAAAACCCCATACAATTTTGAAAAACAAGCACGATGCTTCCCCTTGGTTACAATGTCCTCCAACTGATTTTTCAAAGCTAAAATTTCATTTAAAACAAGTGTAGGATCGGCATCCATACTATTGGTACGCATAATACAACCAAAGGAAGTTTCCGACAATTCAGCTACTGCCAAGTTTTGCAGGGCTTGTCGCTGGGTTTTATCTTTGATTTTACTTGAAATACTAATTCTGGTATCTTCTGTGGTTAGAACGACATACTTTCCTGCCAATTGTAACTTTGTAGTAACAGAGGGATTTTTGGTTTTTATGGCATCTTTTGATACTTGCACCAGTAGTTCATCTCCTACTACCAAAGCATTATTTTTTTTAGGCTTTGTAAATTGGGCATCTCCCACATCCTGTAAGGGCAGATAACACATTATTCCATCAGAAATTTCTACAAAAGCAGCCGCAATATTTTTTACAATATTTTTCACCTTTCCTATGTAGATATTTCCAAGCAAAGCGCTTTCATCCACAGGCTCTGCATAAATCTGTACAAGCTGGTTCCCGTCTAGCAAGGCAGAAACCCGCTTCTCTTCTATATTGGTAATTACATATTGCAATGTACTTCCTCCTTATAGCGTAACCTTACGCAGTCATTTAGTTAAGGTCAAACGCTTACCCTGTAACTTCCTATAAAACTTTGCCAAAACTTTCTAAGGTTACGAGTTCTCTATTCTTTCCGTATTCTTCCGGGCTATCTTTCGGATCCGCATGCAAATCTGCATATACCTCTTGTCTGTGAATTTGGTATGCAAATGGTTCATATACAATTCCGGCATACTTGGAAAAAGCCTCTAAGATTAATTCCGGCTTGATATTCACAACACTGCCTGTCGTAATTTGCATATAGATTTTCTTTCCATTTTTATACTGTTCTGCCACAGTTTCTTCTACCACATTCCCTGTCTTTGCAGCAAACTGCTCTGCTGTATAGGCAAATTGGTAAATATATGGTCTGATATCTATTTCTTTCTCACTTTTCTTGGTTTTCTTTGTCACTATAATGCTTTTCTGTGTCAAAAATTCATCAAACTTTTGTTCATATTGGTCCGGAAAATCATAACCGTCTTTAATAGAAATGCAATAATCCGCCGCCGCAACAATAGACATTGCATTCTTGCTATTTTCCTCCAATGCTACATAACTTTTGACACGAATTTCGTCATTCATAACGCTATTCAATTTTGCAATTGCTTCTGCACTGGACAACGAACTTTCCAACTGCATATCCATATATTCTCCATCACTGGTTAATCCCACGCCCAGCGGTGCCGCAAAAGAAATCAATTGATGGGGATTATAGCCTTGAGAATACGATACATCCAATCCACACCTGCGAATTGCCTTTTGAAAATAACGCATCACATCTAAATGTCCAATAAATTTCATGCATCCGGTTTTGCTAAATTTAATTCTTACCTTCAAAACATACACCTCCTCCAAAAATCATAGCACCACATCCGGCACATTTTTGTCTACAATTGGCAGTAATTTCTTCTGCCTGTCCTTTTTGATACTCTCTCCATAAGAAATCTTTGGTTACTCCAATATCAATGAAATCCCATGGGAAATATTCTTCTTTTTCACGCTCTCTTGCTGTGTAGAACAAAGGATCAATTCCGTTCTTTTCAAAGGCGTCCATCCAACGATCATAATGGAAATACTCTGACCAGGAATCAAAAATGCAGCCTGCCTGGTAGGCATCATAAATGACTTTGCTCAACTTACGGTCACCTCTGGCCAAAACGCCCTCTAACTGTGTCAATTCAGCTTCGTGCCAATTGTATTTGATACTTTTTTGATTCAACTGCTCTTTCATTTTCCCATTTAAGAAGCGTTGTTTTTCCAAAAATTCTTCACTGGTATTCATTCGCGTCCATTGAAATGGTGTAAAAGGCTTTGGTACAAAAAACGAAGTACTGGAAACGATGCTCACCTTGCCATTTCTTTCTGACTTTGGAATGGTATAATACTCTCTGGCAATCTTGTCCGAAAGCACTGCAATTCCCTCTATGTCTTCCAGGGTTTCTGTCGGAAGCCCCAACATAAAATATAATTTTACGCGGTTCCAGCCACTTTGGAACGCGTCCATAGCGCCCTTTAAAATCACTTCTTCTGTTAATCCTTTATTGATTACATCACGCAAACGCTGCGAGCCTGCTTCCGGCGCAAAGGTCAAACTACTCTTTTTGACGTCCTGCACTTTACTCATAACATCTAAGGCAAAGGCATCAATTCGGAGTGATGGCAAAGAAATATTCACCCCTTGCTCTCTAAAGGTATCAATCAAATAATATACCAATTCCGGCAATTCCTTATAGTCACTGGAACTCAGGGAACTCAAAGAAATTTCTTCATGTCCTGTATTCTCCAACATTTTCTTTGCTCTATCCTTCAAAAAAGTAATATCACGCGGACGAATCGGACGATACAACATTCCTGCCTGACAGAAACGACAGCCTCTGATACAACCTCTTTGAATCTCCAAAACCACTCGATCTTGTGTTACCTTGATATATGGCACCAAAGGTTTCTCTGGATAAAAGGTGTTTTTTAGATCCATTTGCACCTGTTTTTTAATGGTTTTTGGAATTTCCGGATATGCAGGTTCAAATTTCGAAATGGTACCGTCCGCCTGATAGGTAACCTGATAAAACTGCGGTACATAGATTCCTTCTACTTCTTGGGCTGCACGTTTCAAAAAGGCTTCTCTCGACATGCCTGCCGCTTTACATTCTTTATATAAGTCCAACAATTGATAATAGACCGTTTCTCCTTCTCCGATATAGAATATATCAAAAAAATCCGCAATTGGCTCAGGATTATAAGAACATGGTCCACCACCAATCACAATAGGATCCTTCTCTGTACGGTCTTTTGCATAGATTGGGATTTGTGACAAATCTAAAACTTGTAAGATGTTGGTGTAACACATTTCATATTGTAGGGTAATTCCCAGAAAATCAAAATCTTTAATGGGGTCTTGCGTTTCCAAGGCAAATAAGGGAATTTGTTTTTCTCTTAAAATTTTGTCTAAATCCGGCCACGGAGAGTAAGCACGTTCACAATAGGTATCTGCTCTTTGATTCAACATTTCATATAGAATTTGAATCCCCAAATGCGACATACCAATTTCATATACATCAGGAAAACACATGCAAAAACGCACGTCTATTTCCTCTAGTTTTTTCCTTACCATGTTAATTTCATTACCAATATATCTTGCTGGTTTTTCCACCGTCATCAGTATTTCATCTGACAATGCCAGTTTTCTCATATCAACACCTCGTTTTTTCTTTTATTTTATAGTAAAATCCGTTTGTAGCCATGTCCAACAGGCTGCTACTTCTTCTTCTATTTTCAACGCCACTGCATTGCTCTGCAATTTTCCTACAATGTCTTCCCAGCTACAATAGGGCTCTGTGAAATGGTAAGTTTTCACACAATATAGCACGACAAACAATAACATAGCCAGGATACAACGCAGACCACAAGCACAGGAACGATCCCACCATACCACTTCTTCCGGTATATCCAAATTGGGTTTTTCGTCTTCTACGGGCAGGACTTTTTCTGTTTTTTCTAGTTTTTCTTGTTTTTCTGGTTTTACAGTTGTATACAAGTTTTTTTCGCAACAGGCTCTAGCATAAGCAATACGCGTATTCCGATCAATCTGTTCCATCCTTACTCCTCCTCATCACAACATTTTTACTAGGTTCATGCATTGAAACGATGACCATTTAGGGTGCATCTGCAATACTACATGATATGATGGCTTGGAATAAAAATATACCTTTCCTATGGTAACATACCTATTTTTTTTATGCAAGTTCACACTTGATTTTCTTTCCTTGATATGATACCATTTCCACATAATGATGGGGATTGTACAATTACATGCAACTCCGGTTTTGAGCGGATTGTAAAGGTACAGTTATTACTAAAAAACGGAGGATACTATATGAATAATCTAGACAAGACAGAGAACGCTTCTATGCAAGAGGAGGCAGAAGCATATCAATTGTTAAACGACACCAAAAATTTACGACATGCAAAAAGTTCTTTATATGTTTCTAAGAAAAATCAATACGAAGATGCCGGTTCTACCGCTATTGTTTTTTGTATCTTTGGCTTAATTGGAATTCTTTGCGATGTACTCTGTATGTTGCACATCATTTCCTTGCCAATCATGCTGACAACCTATTCACAGATTACAATGCTTTTATTTTTTATCATATTCTCCCTGATTGGATTGTTTTCTTGGAAGAAAGCCAAGAGCCTGAAAGGTAGTATTTCTTCTGAGGAAGATTTGAATCATTCTATACGTGAATGGTTACAATCACATATTACTGCTCAGCAATTGCATCATATGGAAGACGATGATGCTGTGGCAGAAGTCAATTATTTAAATCATCTTTCTTATATTCAGGAAGAAATTAGCAATGTATTTCCTGATGTTCCGGAAGACCAGGTTTCTTTTTTAGCAGACGAATTTCTCTCCGCATTGCTTGAAAGTGACGAATGCTAACATTAGAAATTTGATATGCAAGACTTCCCTAACAAACGAACAATGATCAGGTGCAATGTATGCCTAGTAGAATTTTTCGGACAATTACATGGCATTTTCCTATTACAAAGAGCAAAGAGTTTTGCTTGCAAAACTCTAGCGCGACCGCGGTATTGCGCAGCAATTAACTCCATCTCCGCGGTCTGCGCATCCTCGCGGAGCGTTTTTTAT
>JAFORL010000115.1 GCA_017393285.1 Lachnospiraceae bacterium | reverse complement strand
TAGAAGCAATCTCTTCATTTGCACTACTTAAATTCGATACAATCTCTTCCAATTCTTTCGAATTCTGATTAATCTGTCTAATTCGCTTGGTAATACGTCCAAAACTCTCTGTAGTCTCTTTGACACAATCGCTTTCTTCTTCCCCGACCTGTATCAAATGTTCAATGGTGGATACCATAACTGACAATTGCGTAGAAAGATTAGAAATCATGCCATTGATATCATTGGTCGCATCTGTGGTCTGTTCAGATAAAGTAGAAATCTCACTGGCAACCACAGCAAAACCTTTGCCTGCCTCTCCTGCTCTGGCAGCTTCAATAGATGCATTCAAAGAAAGCAAATTTGTCTGCTCTGCAATTCCTGTAATCAATTCTGTGATAGTATTCATACGAGCTGTCAATTCTTGGAAAGAGCGAAGGGCTTCTGCCACATCTTTTCCCGCATTGTCTACCTGTTCTGTCAAGCCGGACAACTTGGTCACATAGTCCTGACCTTCCCGGATTACACCAATGGTGCCCTGTACATTCTCATCAATGACATTGGAAACATTCTCCACTGTATCAATCTGATTACGGATTTCCTGTGTCATGGTCATCTGCTTTTGTGCTGCATCTGCAGATTCACTGGTTCCCTCATTGACTTCCGTCATAGATAATAAGGTGTGGTCTACAGAATTTTCTAACACTTCCATCTCTCCAGCAACTTCTTCTACCTGCTGGGTAATATTTTCTGATACCCGCAACATATTGTCCAATAATTCATCTGATTTTTCTTTTTCTAATTGTAATCTGGCATTACGATATCTTTCGAATTGTTTGGTCATCAAAGAAGTATAAATGAAGTATCCAACCATAATCAAACTAATCAAGGCTTGGATTTCTAAGGAAACCACACGCTCTGAAGATACAGAACCCCTGGCAATAATCATACCTACATTTATAAAATTTACAATGACTACACCAACACCAATCTTCACAATATATTGAACATCAGAATATAATGTTACCACCAATAACATGGGCATTACATAGGTAAAGACCATATCATTGTTAGCTGTATACAATACAAAACAATATAAAATGGCATATCCGACCGAAATCACATGTCGAACTGCTTCTGCATCCTTATGCTGTCCATAAAAAAACCATCCCAGTGCCACCGGAATCATACATAGCAACACCACAGCGCTCACATATGGCAAAGTGCGACTATGCTTAAAAAATTCTGCTATGTATGCGACTGCAATCACAAAATCCAAAATCGTCATACACCACATAGCTGCTCTGTTGGCACCAGCCACTTCCGACTTTGCTGCCAACACCTGTAGTTGTTCCTGTTTTGTCTTGTCCTTTGTTTCCATATTCAGTTCCCCCTTATTCTTTCGTAGGCCTTGCAACTTACGTTCCCCGAAGCAAATGGTCTACTATTTTTTATATGTATGCTTGTAACAACGCAGTCAATGGCTGTGCTGTTACATATTCTTCCATATCTGTGTAAAAACAAATACGCAAATCACATATATCCCTCTATAATCCCATGACCGAAAACCAATCATTTTGCCTTATAGGATACAGTTTCCTATAAGCAGATATGACTGCTTTGCAATCACTAATCGTACAGTATCAGTATATCACATTTCCTATAAACAGTCTATGCTTTTATACAAACACTTTCTTATACCGGGCGATTAAGAAGCAGCCTGTTTTTTCTTTATCGTGCATACCATCTATGGCTGTGACAAACGCCCTCTGCCAATTCTCATGAAACGATACCTACATGGCATAATTTTTCAACCTAACTAAACTGTTACAACTTATCCACAACGTCAACAACTTACCTGCATAAATAGATTCACACACCAATCGGATTTATCCACAATTCATATAAATATTTCTAATAACAGAAAATATAATGTGTATGATAGACACTACCTTTCGTTTTCCACATTATTATTTCTATGTGCATAAGTTTATACCACACTTTTTTTATTTGTACACACACTTATCCACAAATCTGTCCACATTATTCACAATACAACTCCCCCCTATTCACCATCAACCCCTTCCTAATACCTTCGTTGCCGCCACATTACATACGAAACTATCAACAACAACGAAATCGGATCATTGTATCACAATTTCCTATTACAGAACAAAAGGTTTTGCTTGCAGAACGCTAGCGCGACCGCGGTATTGCGCAGCAATTAACTCCATCTCCGCGGTCTGCGCATCCTCGCGGAGCGTTTTTTATGTAATAGGTAATTGCATCGCAATTTCCTATTACATAAAAAAGCCCCTGAGGTCACACCTCTGGGGCTTTTGTCTATCATTTAGATTTTAATTCTATCCCTTAGATATTAAGTAATTCACTATATACAGAAAGAGCACCTTCTGTTTCATGTGCAAGCACTTGTGTAGCAAGTTTCTTTCCTAATTGTACACCTTCCTGGTCAAAGCTGTTGATGTTCCATGCAAAACCTTGGAACATAACCTTGTTCTCAAAATGAGCAAGCAATGCACCAAGAGTCTCAGGATTCAACTGTTCTCCGATGATAATACTGGATGGACGTCCACCTTCAAAGTTCTTGTTCTTATTGTCATCAGCCTTACCGCAAGCAAATGCAACGATCTGCGCTGCTACGTTTGCATCTAATTTCTGTTGACTTGTGCTTCCCTTGATATTTACATCTGTACCAATCTGGTTGTTCTTAAATCCAATAAATTGAAGTGGTACAATGTTGGTTCCTTGATGTAACAACTGGTAGAAAGAGTGCTGTCCGTTGGTTCCCGGCTCACCAAATAACAATGGTCCGGTTACGTAGTTAATAGGATCTCCAAAACGGTTTACTGACTTACCGTTTGACTCCATATCCAACTGTTGTAAATGTGCTGGGAAACGGCTCAATGCCTGTGAATATGGCAATACTGCTGTAGCCTGATATCCAAGTACATTTCTCTCATATACACCAATTAATGCATCCAACAATGCAGGGTTCTTCTTGATATCTTTGATTGTAGCTGTCTTGTCTGCTACTGCTGCACCATCTAAGAAACGAGCAAATACATCTGGTCCAAATGCAAGTGAAAGAACTGCTCCACCTACACCAGAAGTAGATGAGAAGCGTCCTCCGATATAATCATCCATAAAGAATGCTGTTAAATAATCATCACTCTTAGCAAGTGGTGAAGTCTCACTTGTTACAGCGATCATATGCTTAGAAGCATCTAATCCTGCTTTCTTAAGAGCATCCTTAACAAATGCTTCATTTGTCAATGTCTCTAATGTAGTTCCTGACTTAGAAACCAATACGAACATAGAGTGCGCTACATCAATGGAATTTAAAACTGCTGCCGCATCATCTGGATCTACGTTACTGATGAACTTAGCTTCCATTTTAAAGGTATTGTTTACCTTTGCCCAGTTCTCAAGTGCAAGATACATAGCACGAGGTCCTAAGTCACTACCACCGATACCAATTTGTACAACTGTAGTAAACTTCTCCCCTGCAGCATTTGTAATCTCACCTGCATGTACCTTCTTTGCAAATTCTGCAATTCTATTTTGCTCATTTACATAGAAAGTTCTCTTATCTACACCATCAGCCTCTACCGGATTACCAAGCTGTCCACGTGTCATTTGATGAAGCACCAAACGTTGCTCTCCTGTATTGATCATAGCACCATTGTACAATTCTTCGAACTTTTCAACCAACTGTGCTTCTTCAGCAAATGCTGCCAATTTTTCAAGAAGGGCATCATCCACTTCCTTAGCTGCATAGTTGTAGTTAAGACCTTCTGCCATAGGTACGCTATAATTCTTAACACGGTTTGCTCCATTTTCTCCTGCCATTACTTCTGCAAGTTTTACACTTCCCTTGCATGCTTCAACAGCCTTAAATGTTTCTAAAGTATCTAAGTTATTCCACTTAATCATTAGAAATTACCTCCATTATATGTTTTGTGAAGTCCAGGTCAAAATCCTCCTGCATACCGGCACACCTACCAATTTCTTCAGAACGAACCGAATACGAAATTGGGCAATGCTTTAGATTTTGTACCATCTGACCTTAATATCCTGTCTTGCAACCTGATATCAACGAACTTATCTCGTGTGTGCCACGATTTAACCACGCATTTCTTTTATTATAAACATTTCCCAGGAAAATGTCATTAGCATTCACAGAATTTTTTTATTTTCTATATTTTGAATTAGAATCTTCAAATATTTTTGTCGGATTTTAAGCATATTGTAAAAAATAACGGTAACCCTTCAGCCGAGTCAGTCCTAAAGTACCAGATAAACAATAGGAAAGGAACAAAAGAATGGCTGGGCACTTTATTCTTGATTGGCTTCTGCATTTACCTTCATGCACACAAAAAATGCCACGCAGGCCAAGGGACCTGTAATCACCCCTACCGGTCCAAACAGTCTGACACCAAAATACATGGACAAAATAAAGAAAAAGGGATGAATCCCCAGTTGATCTCCCATTAGCTTGGGTTCCCAAATTTGCCGAAGCCCCTGACAAACCAAAAAGGTAATGCCATAGATCAAGCCATAATAGATTTTCCCCTTCCAAAACATAAGTACAGCCAAAGGAATAAAAATCAAACCACTTCCCAGCAAAGGAATGGCATCAATGCAGGCAACCAGTATGCCAAACAAAATTTGATAGGGACTTTTGGTAAAAAAAAAGCCCAGACTGCTTATTATGGCAACTGCCAAAAACAAAATGCCTTGTGTTTTGAGATAGACGAATCCTGCCCGCTCTAATGGATGCCAATACCGTTTTGCTTCTTTCACACAGACCAGACGCCAGCCTTTGATTTGTCCTTTGATGCCTTGCATGTCCCATAAGAGCAAAAAAGTCAGCAACAAAACCAGGCCATATACCCCCAACCAATACATCATACATTTTGCGCAGAAGACCACAGATTGTGGAAGATAGCAGTTCAACATTTTCATCGTATCCCCATTTTTCAAAAAATGCCCGGTTACATAGGTCCAGGTTTTTCCCTTTGCTATACAAAAGGTCTGATCACAATTCTCACAAATTTGTCCCAACACTTTCTCCAAAAAAGAGATATAGGCAGGTAACTGTTGGGTAAAGGAACAAAACTGTTCCCAGATTTTCCAACCCACACAATAGATGAGACTTCCGCTGACCAATGTAAAAATCACCATAATGCCCGGTACCACCATCTTTTTGGACAAATAGCTGCATTTTTGTAAATACCTACTAATCGGTTCCAACAGCCGATAGAAAAGGAATGCAAATATAAGGGGCAAAAAAGGGAAAAATAAGAACCGAAAACACAGATAAATTGCGATTCCGATTCCTATATTTGTATACCACTGTTTTCTATTTTTTCTCATGTAATCAACCTGCTTTCTCTCCATTTTGACTTACTGTGTAACCCTTTTGGCTCTTCTCTTCACCAAGCACCAATGCAGCACATGGAGCCTACTTCCATACAAAACCATTGACAATTGCTGCGACAACAAAATGGCGCATCACTTTAATTCTCTTGCAATCTTTTGGTTCCAAGGAAATGCCTAAAGAGCCTTCTCATGACATAGTATGTACAGGTTGTTTCTTTTTATGTATAAGCAGGTTACCGCCTATTTTTCCAAGTTTATTTACTGGATTTTTTTGCAAAACCTACTTACCGGTTATCCTTTTTTCCTAGTTACTGTTTTATATATAGCCTGCTTACCGGCTTTCTTCTTTTGAAAAGCCTACTTACCGGT
Organism: Lachnospiraceae bacterium; assembly: GCA_017393285.1. Lineage (GTDB taxonomy): Bacteria > Bacillota > Clostridia > Lachnospirales > Lachnospiraceae > CAG-411. Next base: position 330 of record JAFORL010000115.1, on the reverse strand, counting down.
TATCCTTTTTTTCCTAGTTACTGTTTTTTATATAGCCTGCTTACCGGCTTTCTTCTTTTGAAAAACCTACTTACCGGTTATCTTTTTAACCTAATTACTTTTTTTATAGCCTGCTTACCGGCTTTCTTCTTTACAAAAAAATTACCAGCTTTCTGTTATACCAAAACAAAGTATCCCTAACTGTTTTATGATTCATATCCTTCCCACAAAGATCCTTCCGGCAAATGGGTAAAGTGCATTTTTTTCTTATTCACAGGATGGGTAAATCCAATGGCATAGCTGTAAAGTGCAATTCCCACGCCTCTGCCTAGCGCCTGTCCTTCGCTATGG
>JAFORL010000114.1 GCA_017393285.1 Lachnospiraceae bacterium | reverse complement strand
TATTTTAACTTGGAAACAACATAGACAGTATAATTGGAACCTTTGATTTTTTTCTTTTTAAATTTTTTCAAAACGTAACTTGTTTTATTGGCCTTGACGGTAGCTACTTTTTTAAAGGTTTTAGCTTTTTTTCCTTTATTTGATATATAAATATCGTATTTGGTTGCGCCGATTTGTTTTTCCCATTTGATGTAAAGGCCGTTTTTGGTTTTTGTAAACTTAGTAACCCAAGGTTGTTCAAAACCTAGACACTCTGACCAAGCTGCATAGGTGGTTTTTCCGTTTTTTGTTTGGTATGGACGAATACGGAAACGGTAAATGATATTATTCTTTATTGAAAAGGATGTATTAGATAAAAAAACTGATGTCAATTTTTGGGATTTTACTAGTTTTCCTTTTAAAGTCAGAAGTTGACATTCATACCCATCAGCTGCATTTTGTCTCTCCCATGAGAAATGTGCTTTCTCAAGAAGATGATACCATTTATCATTTTCTACATGTGATAATTTAGTAATCTTAGTGCTTGTCTCTAAAGTTTTTGAGTCTTCTATCTTGTTAGCAACTTTGCCTACTACATTTATGGAATATCGAGAACCAGCTTTTAAATTTGAAAGGGTACAGGTAGGACTAGTTGAAGTGATCGTAGCTTCTTTGCTATTATCAGTATAAGTGATGGTGTAACTAGTAATATTTGTACTATCTATCTTGAGTGTAATGCTGTCTTCTGTTGCGGATTCTACTGTAACAGATTTAATAGCTGGATATGGTGCATTGGTAGGACCGTTTGAAGCAGTTGGTCCAGCTGTAGCGGCGTTCGTATTGGTCGGTACATTAGCTGTAGAAACAGGTGCGTTAGGTGTATTTGCGGCATATCCATTCGTGCTAGGTGTGCTTGTAGTATATCTATTGGTGCCTGGTATACTTGTAGTATATCTATTGGTGCCTGGTGTACTTATAGTATATCTATTGGAGCTAGGTGTACTTATAGTATATCTATTGGAGCTAGGTGTACTTGTAGCGGATGTGTAACCCCAATCAGAGTTACCAGTACTAGTATAACCATTTGAGTATGAATTTCCTAGCATTTGCAAGTTGCTAGCTGTTGCTTCTTTTCTTGTTTGGTTTACGTTTTGGGCTGCAAATGCAGAATTTGCACCGAGTAATCCAAATTCTGAGTTAGAAATAATGGATGTAGATAGTATCAAAGTTAGTAATGTAAGTTTACTTTTTTTCATTTTTACCCTCCTGTTGTTGTTTTTTGTTAATTTTTACTGGGTGTCTGGAGCTGAAAATCCAAACATCCATCCTGTTATTATTATATTGAAAATGTAAAAAAAATGCAATAGATTTGAAATATAAATGAAATAAAGTGATTAGCCTGTTTTGTATTGATTTCTTTCTAGTAATTTGTCACTTTATGAATGACTCGGTTGAACTGTTACTAAAATAATGATATAAAAGTGAATTGCTCCGCAGCTTTACTGCCGCTTTTAAAGGAAACCCACATGTCAGTTTGTGACCACCACAATAAATAAGAGTGGGGTTCCTTTAAAACGCCCTGCGGGACATGGCACATAAAACGTAAAAAAAGCGGTTTGGTGCGGTACGAACCATGTAGTAAGTGCAGGGTTCTGAATAAAGTTTATATAGCACTTTTAAAATGAAAAAAGACCTTGCATAACGCAAAATCTTTTAATGTAATAACAGCTCGTAGGGGAATCGAACCCCTGTTTCCGCCGTGAGAGGGCGGCGTCTTAGCCGCTTGACCAACGAGCCTCAATGACAAAAACATTATATCACATTTTCTTCTTGTTTACAATACTTTTTTTGTTTTTTTGTGTATATATTTTTTTAATTTATTTGTATATGGGTAACAGTTTAGTCCTGCTTTTATTCGTTTCTCCTTGTATATCTGGTACATTATGAATGATTCGGCTGAAGGGTTTCCCATATGTTAATAGGTTTTATGTCGTTATCCAAGAAAAATCTATCTCGAAATTCTTGTATAAAAAGACGCCGAGAGAACATTTATACCAAAATGAAAAACAACCCTACATACTTACAACACAAGGTGGATCAGACCAAGTGAAATGTTTACATGTAGGGTTGTTTTGATTTATGGCTTATAGTTTATAGTTTATTGTTTATTGTTAATACGTTATAGCTTATTTTTCATACCTTTTCTACAACGTCTGGAATTTTTGATGTTGCTGATATCATATTTCTTTTTGTGATGGGTAATGGTAGTAGTTTCCGGTGAAAATACCATACCCAAAACTACCGTATCGTCTTCGTTTAAGGTGATTCCTTTCACACCACGAGAAGCACGTTTGAGCTCGCTGACCTCTTCCAAGGCAAATGCCAGGGATAAGCCGTTTCGGGTTAACAAGAATACACGACGGTCTCCGGCAGTGATATCCTGAGCGGACAATAACTGGACTTGTATGACAGCATCTCCACTTTCCAATTTGGTAGCTGCAATTTGAGAACGATTGGTCTCGTACTCTAAGCCGGATACCAATTTTACATAGCCAAACTTGGTTGTAAAGAAGAGGAGGGAGTCAAAAATTTGTTCAAAGCTGGTATAACAAATCACATCCTCCTTGCCTAATTTGCAAAGACTGTGTATCAAAGTTCCTTTGTCACGCATCTTGCAACGAGGAAGCTGCATACCCTTAATCTGATACATGTTTCCTTCGGAAGTAAAAACGCATAGTTTATCCGTATTTCGCATACATACCTTGTGCGGATATTCACTTAAGGCTTCTTCACTGGTTCGACTATAGGTGCCGGTGTCTATGGTTTTGATATATCCAAATCGGTCAATCAATACATAAATATCTTCTTCTTTGATTTCCTCTACATAATTTTCATTTTGCGCAGTGGTCAAAAGGGTGCGTCTTGGACGAGCAAATAATTTTTTGTATTCACGCAGACGTCCTTTGATGACTTTAAATAGTTCTTTTTCACTACCTAATACCATGCGATAATTGGCAATAGATGCTTCCAGGGAACTTTCTTCTTCATGTAATTTTAAAATTTCCAAACCAATCAATTTGCTTAATTGCATAGAAAGAATAGCATCTGCCTGTCGTTCGGTAAAAGATAGGCTTTGTGCCTGTTTTTTCGAACTTGCAGACTTAAATCGAATGTCTGTCACATCTCCGAACATTAAGCAGGCCTTGGCTTGTTTGATGGAACTACTTCCACGCAGAATTTCAATAATTAAATCAATGACATCTGTAGCCATCACCAAGCCTTTAACAATTTCCAAACGATTCTTTGCTTTTTCTAATAAATGTGTGTACTCTTTGGTATACAAGTCGACTTGAAAAGCCACAAATTCCTGAATCAAGGATTTGAGGTGAAAGGTAATTGGTTGTTGATCTTTTACGGCTAGTAAATTAACAGAATAGGTATCCTCTAGTGCTGTCTTTTTGTATAGACCATTCAGTAAGTTCTCAATATTACGATCTTTTTTTACTTCAATGACAATACGAATTCCCTCTTTGGAGGACTCGTCCCGCACGTCATAAATCTCATCAAAAACTTTGTCTTTCATAAGGGAAGATAAGTTTTCTACCAGTTTGGTCTTGTTGCCGGCTACGGTATATGGAATCTCGGAAATGATGATATTCTGTCTGCCGTATTCACCTTTTTCTATTTCCACCTTGCCTCGAATTTTTAATTTGCCTTCTCCAGTGGCGTAAATGGCAGGAAGATCTTCCTGATTTACAATAATCCCACCGGTTGGAAAGTCCGGACCCGGAATGTATTCCATCAACTTTTCAGTGGAAATGGAAGGGCGGTCTATATAAGCAATGACACCATCAATGACTTCACTAGGGTTATGAGGTGGAATGTTGGTTGCCATACCTACCGCAATACCTGTGGTTCCGTTGATGAGCAAGTTGGGAATCATCGCAGGGAGAACTGCAGGTTCTTTTTCGCTTTCATCAAAATTTGGTACAAATGGCACCAGATTCTTCTCCAAGTGGTCTAACATGGTCTTGGCACCAAAAGAAAGGCGGGCTTCTGTGTAACGCATAGCAGCAGCACCATCGCCATCTATGGAACCAAAATTACCGTGTCCATCAATCAAGGGAATCGATAGAGAATAATCCTCCGTCATGTGCACAAGGGCATCATAGATGGAGCTATCGCCATGGGGATGATATTTACCCATGGTATCTCCCACAATACGGGCACTTTTTCTATGCGGTTTGTCTGGAGATAAGCCTAATTCGTTCATAGCATACAAAATACGTCTTTGTACAGGTTTTAACCCGTCCCGCACATCTGGCAGGGCACGGGAAATGATTACGCTCATGGCATAGTCACGATAGGAGGTACGCATCTCCTCCGTAAAATCAATTTGAATAATATTTTCTTCCATTTTCTATCACATCGAAACAGTTATGTTTCGTCCTTTCTTTATACATCTAGCGTTGCATATTGGGCTTCCTCCATGATAAAAGCACGTCTTGGAGGTACATTGCTACTCATTAAAGTGGTGGTGATTTCGTCTGCTTCCACTGTGTCGTTGATGCAAACCTGGGCTAAAATACGTGTCTCTGGATTGAGGGTGGTTTCCCATAATTGTTCCGCATCCATCTCACCCAAACCTTTGTATCGTTGTACTGCCAGAAGTTTGTTACCAGGAATTTTTTTGAATTTTTCTAATTCGTGGTCGTTAAAAATATATTTGGTCTGCTTTTTCTTTTTCTTTCCTTTTTTCTTGGCAGGCGCGTCTTCAGCGTGTTCTTCTGTGGTCTCATATTCCACCTGATAAAGAGGTGGCAAACCTCTATATACTTTTCCTTCTTTGATGAGTTGTGGCATAAAACGATAGAAAAATGTAAGGAGCAGAGTACTGATATGGGCTCCATCTACGTCGGCATCTGTCAGAATGATAATCTTATTGTAACGCAGTTTTTCAATATCAAATTCATCGCCGATTCCACAACCAAAAGAGGCAATCATGGATTTGATTTCGTTGTTTAGTAAAATCTTTTCCAAGGTAGCTTTTTCTACATTTAAAATCTTGCCTCGAAGTGGTAAAACTGCCTGTGTTTTTCTGTTTCTTGCAGTCTTTACCGTACCGCCGGCAGAATCTCCCTCCACAATGTATACTTCACATTCTTCCGGTTTTTTGGAAGAACAGGCTGCTAATTTTCCTTTGGTATCTACATCGTGTAATTGCTTTAATACTGCATTTCTGGCTTTGTCACTTGCCCTTCTGGCATTATAGGACTTCATGGCGTTGTCCAGCAGGGTCTGCAAAACATTGATATGCTTATCCAAATAACGCTCTACTTCCGTAGAAAAAACATCGTCTACGGCAGTCTTGGCATCTGTATTTCCCAATTTTGTTTTGGTCTGTCCTTCAAATTGGGGATCCGGATGCTTGATGGAGATGATACAAACAATGCCGTTTCTGATATCTTTTCCATCAAAATTATCATCTTTTTCTTTCAAGGTACCCAATTCTCTGGCGTAGGAATTGAGGACACGAGTCAATGCAGTCTTAAAACCGGTTACCAAAGTACCACCATCAATGACGTTGATACGGTTACAAAAAGCATTAATTTGCTCGCTATAATTGTTGGTATATTGGAATGCAACTTCTACTTCAATATCACCACTCTTACCTTCTATATATACAGGCTCCTCCTGTAATACGGTTTCTTCTCGGGTTAAATATTGCACAAAACTTTTGATACCATATTCTTCCTGGTAGGTAATGGTTTCGTTGGTGAATTCATCTGTGTAGTTAATTTTTAGGTTCTTATTCAGATAGGCAATTTCTTTTAACTTTTTCTTGATGGTTTCACTCTTAAATTGCACCGTTTCAAAAATCTCCGGATCCGGATAAAAGGTAACTTTTGTACCGGTATCTTTCTTTCGACAGGTTTTGATAACCGGAAGTAAGCCTTTCACTAGCTTTACAGTAGGATGGCCGCCATTTTCATAACAATCCTGATAGACATTGCCATCTCGTCTTACTTCTACAATCATCTTTTTGGAAAGGGCATTTACTACGGAAGAACCCACACCATGCAGACCGCCGGATACCTTATAAACGGCATTGTCAAACTTTCCGCCTGCATGTAAAATGGTATAAACCACGCGAACCGTTGGAATCCCTTTGGTTGGATGTAAATCCACCGGCACACCACGTCCGTTGTCCTGTACGGTAATGCCTCCATCTTTTTGCAGGGTAATGGAAATCTCGCTACAAAAACCTGCCAAATGTTCATCAATACTGTTATCTAGAATTTCCCAAATTAAATGGTGCAAGCCTTGTTTGCCGGTACTGCCAATATACATACCCGGACGTTTGCGGACTGCTTCCAATCCTTCTAATATCACAATCTGACTGCCGTCATAATTTCCCATGTTTGTAAAACCTTCCTTCTGTTTCTATCTCTATTTCTATCTATATCTATACGGTAACAGCTTGCTTCTAGGCTGGTCTGTTACCCTCGCGTTCACATACGTTCATAAGAATAGCACATTTCGAGAAAAAATGCAAGGGAATACAAACAGATGTTCGATAAAAAGCCGTATAAATACATGTATTTTGCCAAACTCGCAACAATTTCCATGCCATAGCCTGTTGCTTTCCTAGCATTGTGTCTTAGAATGATTGACAAATACAAGTAAGTGCGTTATAGTGGAAAAGTAAGAGTTTGTAAGAGTAATGGAGAACATAGGTAATTGCGAAACTAACAACTGAAAAGAGATGTATAGCTCATGAAAACAGGATGTATTACAAAAATTTACAGTTTGGTACAATAACTTCAAATTTAGGCGCACTTTAATAAGCCTAGTGAAAAAATGGCTGTTAAGT
>JAFORL010000113.1 GCA_017393285.1 Lachnospiraceae bacterium | reverse complement strand
ATCAAAAACTAAATTTGCAACTTCTTCCGGCTTTCCCAGTCTTCCAGCAGGAATTTCATCAATCAAATCCTGTTTTTCTTCCGGAGACAGAAAATGATTCATTTCTGTATCAATTGCACCGCAGGCAATGGCATTTACTTGTATATGGCTAGGGGCTAACTCTTTTGCCAAGGCCTTTGTGAATGCGTTCATGCCACCTTTGGTAGTGGAATAGGCGACTTCGCAAGAGGCACCAACGCAACCCCATACAGAAGAAATATTGATGATTTTTCCTTCTTGCTTGCGAACCATAGCAGGAACAGCAAACTTGCAACAATGAAAAAGTGCATGCAGGTTGGTTTCTATTGTATAATTCCATTCTTGTAATTGCATATCTGTTAATAATCCGATATAAGATACGCCGGCATTGTTTATTAGAATATCAACACTTCCAAAGTTTTCTTGAATTTGCTGAAATAAGATTTCTACTTGTTCAAAGTTTCCAATATGTCCAACAAAAGAAAGGCATGGTGTGCCTGTGGCTTGGATTTCTTGTTTGGTTTCTTCTAATTGTTCATGAGAAGAAGCACATGTGATTACCAGTTGATAGTTTCCTGCTTTTGCAAATTGTAGGGCGATGGCTTTGCCGATGCCTCTAGAAGCACCTGTGATTAATACGGTTTTTCTTTGCACGATGTGGAACCTCCTTACAAATCTTGTCTTTATATACTATACTATATTTGACTTGTTCATTGCAACGGATTTTGATATACTAGAAGGTACGAGAATAGACAAAACATGATTGTGATTATGGGGATAGCCCCCACATAGCGTGTTTCAAAAGTAGAAGCAGATAAAAAATTTAGAAGGAAGAGAAGATAAGATGAAAAAAAATAAAGCAGCAGTAGTTTTTTTATGTGTGTTTTTTAAATCTTTAGTATATGTTACGACTTTTGCAATATTGGTTTTTGGCAGTTATAAGGGTGCCTTGTATTATTTTTCCCATGTACAAACTGCGGGAGAGAATGAAAGTCTTGCAAAATATATTGATACCATTCAGGCTGATGGAACAGCAGATCGGATAGCTAAGAATTTGATTTTGGCAGAAGATAGCGACAATGGAAAAATAAAAAAAATCCTAATTGAAATATGTAATCAGGATACCGGAAATATTGATTATATTACAGTGCCAAACCGTACAGAATATACAATTTCTTATGAATTGTATAAAAAATTGGCAGCTGTAAATCCGGATATGCCGCAAATTGTTTCTTTTCATAAGTTACATAAATACTTCCAAAATGCTAGTTTGGCACAATGTGCCCAGCTGATTTTAGAGGATATGTTGGATATAAAATTTAGTTATTATACAGTGATTCCAAATGATGTATATAAAGAAATGTTTTATACGGAAAAGGGAACCGGCTTACAAAAATGGAGAAAAGCCTATCAGCAGGAGATGGAGGCATTTACAGAAGAAAAAGATTATGATGCCTTTTTTAAAAAATACTATGAAAAGGTTACTTCTAATTTGTCGGAAGAAAAGAAATGTCAATATAGTGGGACCTATTTGCAAGCAGTTCCAACGCAAGTGGCCTTTTCTATTGTAAGTGGAGAAAAATCCGAAAACGGCTTTGTGGTGGCAGTAGAAGAAACTAATTCCTATATTAACAAAGTGATAAAGAATGTTGCCTATAGTGAGCAAAATCAAGCACAAAAAACAGCCCGAGAAAATCAATCGTCCATTGGACTTAGTGTACGTATTTTGAATAGTACGAAGGTAAATGGCTTAGCTTCTTCCTATCAGGAAAAATTGGTTGAGGCAGGTGTGAATGTGACCAATATAGGAAACTATAATGGACAGACTTTGACAAATACAAAAATATATGTGAGAGAAGCTGGCTATGGAGAAGATTTGTTACAATATTTTAACAATGCAGAGATTGAGGTCGGTCAAGTGGATGAAGGATTGGATATGTGCATTGTGCTTGGCACAGCTGATGGAAATAACGACTAATTTTTTGATGATATTTTAATATAGATTTAAATGAAATGTAATGGTATGACAAGATATCTATGTTACAATACCCTAAATAGATTGTATATTGGAATTTTCTGATAAAACAATTCTGTGCCAAAGGGGGTGTAATTAGATGAAAGATGTAGAAGTCTTACATATGAAGACCTATCTTTTTACTGCCGTAGAATTTCAGCAACAGTTGGATGAAATATGTGAAAAAAAACAACTGCAAACCATGTTATTTTTATCCCTGCCAATTTTAAGGGAGGTGATGTGTTCGGAGACTTATGCAGATTTGGTCAAACATATTCCGCTATTGATGCCGGGAGAAGAAGATGTTTTGATTATGCATGATGTAGAACAATATAAGGCCCAGCATTTGTTGATGACAGATTCGTATTTGCATATTTTGTGTAGGTATTTAGAGGAAAGTGGACATAGTTTATATTTAGTTGGGGATGATATCGAAAAATTAAGTTTCTTTTTACATTACTGTAAAGAACAATATAAAGATTTGCGTATTGTGGGTACCTTTGTGGGTGGAGAACAAATGGATGATGAAGCCTTGTTAAATGATATTAATGTGACCTGTCCTGAGGTGGTTTTGACAGCTATTCAGCCACAGGTACAGGAAAATTGGATTATAAAAAATCGAGATAAGTTAAATGGATTGGTATGTATCGGTGCCAATGTATTGGTGGAACAATTAATGCAACGTGTCATTGGAAAACAGGAACAGAACAATCATATGTATTTGTATAACCAATGGATTGCACAAAAGAATAAATGGTTACATGAGAGAAAACGTCGATATTTTAAAAAAGATTATGAGTTATATATGACGCAAAAACAAGGGTCTTAGCTTAAGATGGGACTGTTGTACGAAGAAAAAATGTCACAAGATATCCCTTTTGGATGAAAACATAATTGATATTTTGTGGATTGCCTTCTTCGTGCGACAGTCCTTTTTTGTTACAGATAGAGGTAACTTCGTCGTTGCTTCAAGGATCAAGTTTTAATGGGGGGCAAGGTGATTTATATTATGGGGGCAAGGTAATCTATATTATGGGAAGGTGCATGAATACGGCAGGGATTATGTCAATGAAAGCAGATTTGTATGCTGTCTTTGCGCTTCGCAGGTAAAAGTTGAAAGGGATGTGAAGGACAGAAAACCAGCATTTTGTTCTGCAATAGGAAATTGCGATGCAATTTCCTATTACATAAAAAACGCGACCCGAGGATGCGCAGACCGCGGAGATGGAGTTTATTGCTGCGCAATACCGCGGTCGCGCTAGAGTTTTGCAAGCAAAACTCTTTGTTCATTTACCTGTGAAAAATGGATATAGTTAAAAATGTATAAAAAAATAGTGTTTTTTTTGCAAAAGAAATAAATTATATGTGCATATTGTATAGGTGCAAATGGAAAATATAGGAGAGAAAAATGATAAATGCATTTTTGATAAAAAAATAACATGAAAAGAAATTGGTAAAAAAGGCAATAAAGGAAAAAATAAACATGTGAAAATGCATAATGAATAAAACAAATGAATGGAGAAAGTATAAAAAATAGCCAATAAGTACACGAAAACGATAATTTTCTGAAAAGGTTTCAGAAAAATTTTTGACACCTATACAAAATGCACAAAAACAGAGAAAATTATTTGTTTAATTAAAGAATAGTTTAATGGAATGATTTAGTGTATCATATGTGAGTACGTTAAGTAACAAGGTATATTATTAGGAGGACATGAGAAAAATGGCAAGTTTATCATTAAAAAACATTAACAAAACATACGACAATGGTTTTGTAGCAGTAAAAGACTTTAACTTGGAAATTGAAGATAAAGAATTTATTATCTTTGTAGGACCTTCAGGATGTGGTAAATCTACTACTTTAAGAATGATTGCTGGTCTTGAAGACATCACTTCTGGTGAATTATGGATTGGTGATAAGTTAGTTAATGACGTAGAGCCAAAGGATAGAGATATCGCCATGGTATTCCAGAACTACGCTTTATACCCACATATGACAATTTATGATAATATTGCATTTGGATTGAAGTTAAGAAAGACTCCAAAGCATGAAATTGATAAATTAGTACATGATGCAGCTAAGAGTTTGGATATTGAACATTTATTAGACCGTAAGCCAAAGGCTTTATCTGGTGGACAAAGACAGCGTGTTGCTATGGGACGTGCGATTGTACGTAATCCTAAAGTATTCTTGATGGACGAGCCTTTGTCAAACTTGGATGCAAAATTACGTGTACAGATGCGTATTGAGATTTCTAAATTACATCAAAAATTAGGAACAACTATCATCTACGTAACACATGACCAAACAGAAGCTTTGACATTAGGTACCAGAATTGTTGTTATGAAAGACGGTGTTGTACAACAGGTTGCAGCTCCAATTGATTTGTATCAAAAACCTAAGAATTTATTCGTAGCTGGATTTATTGGTTCACCACAAATGAACTTTATCGACGCTAAGGTAGTAAATAATGGTACAGATGTTGTATTACAGTTTGGTAGCCATTCTATTAAAGTACCAGAATCAAAGGCTAGAACATTAATTCAAAATGGTTATGAAGGTAAGACAGTTGTACTTGGTATTCGTCCAGAAGATATCAAAGATGAAGAAGTGTTTATCAATACATCACCTGACAGTGTTGTTGATGTTACAATTAAAGTATACGAAATGCTTGGTGCAGAAGTATTCTTGTACTTCTCAATTGACAAATTTGATATGTGTGTACGTGTAAATCCTCGTACAACAGCAAGACCAGGCGATACAATTAAACTTGCATTTGATTTATCTAAGATTCATGTATTTGACAAGGAAACAGAAGAAGTAATCTGTAACTAAGAGTAGAAGAATAGAATGAATTATAAATAAAAGAAAAAGTTGTAGATGGATAGTGATATCTGTTTACAACTTTTTTTATGTAATAGGAAATTGCGATGCAATTTCCTATTACATAAAAAACGCTCCGCGAGGATGCGCAGACCGCGGAGATGGAGTCAATTGCTGCGCAATACCGCGGTCGCGCTAGAGTTTTGCAAGCAAAACTCTTTGTTCTAATAGAATATTGCGCTTTTTGTAAAAAGGAAAAATGTATAAGTTGAAGGGGGAAAAATTGGTAGACTTGCATAGAAGAATAATAGGTTTATGCATGAAATAACAAAAAAAGTAGCAATAAATATATATTTTTTATTTACTTTTGCCTAAAATGGTGTTAAAATATGAGAGATGAGTGTATACGGAAAAAGATAAGGAGTGATTGGATGATATCAAATCAAATACTTCAGAGTACGATTGAGGGTTTGAAGGGCATTACACGTATTGATATTTGTATTATGGATACGGAAGGAAAATCTTTGGCTTCTACCATCAATGATGCAGAGGAGTACGAGGAAGCTGTATTGGCATTTGTGGATTCTCCTGCAGATAGCCAAGTGCTGCAAGGATATCAATTTTTTAAGGTTTTTGATGAGAATCAATTAGAATATGTAATTTTAGTAAAAGGGGATAGCGATGACGTATATATGATTGGTAAGATTGCGTCATTTCAGATACAGAATTTGCTCGTTGCATACAAAGAACGTTACGATAAAGATAACTTTATAAAGAATTTGTTGTTGGATAATTTATTGTTGGTAGATATCTATAATCGTGCCAAAAAGTTGCATATTGAGACAGATGTGAGACGTGTGGTATTTTTAATTGAGACCAAGACAGAGAAAGACAGCAATGCCTTGGAGACGGTTCGTGGTTTATTTACCGGTAAGAATCAGGATTTTGTTACTGCGGTAGATGAGAAGAACATCATTTTGGTGAAGGAACTCAAGGAAAATGATACCTATGAAGATATGGACAAGACTGCAAAGATGATTTTAGATATGCTGAATACAGAAGCTATGGAAAAGGTGCAGATTTCATATGGTACTATTGTATCTGAAATCAAAGACGTGTCACGTTCTTATAAAGAGGCAAAGATGGCATTAGATGTAGGAAAGATTTTCTATGCCGAAAGAGATATTGTGGCTTATAGCAATTTGGGAATTGGACGATTGATTTATCAGTTGCCAATGCCATTGTGTAAGATGTTTATCAAAGAGATTTTTGATTCTAAGTCACCAGATGACTTTGATGAGGAAACCTTGACTACCATCAATAAGTTCTTTGAGAACAGTTTGAATGTTTCAGAGACCTCCAGACAGTTATATATCCATAGAAATACCTTGGTATATCGTCTGGACAAATTACAAAAGAGCACCAATTTAGATTTGCGTGTGTTTGAAGATGCGATTACATTCAAGATTGCCTTGATGGTAGCAAAATATATGAAATATATGGAAACATTAGAATATTAGAATAAGATAGGCTGAGCCATAAATCATATGCGTGGTTCAGCTTGCTTTATGTTGTGAATAGTATAGACTGATTCGAAATGTGACAGAAGAGTGGAGGTACAAAATCGTGGAAAAAAAGGCAAGTATTGTATCCCTAGAGGATGTAACCATGACTTATCCATCTGGGGTGCAAGCAATTAAGGATTTAAGCATTGACATTGCCAAGGGAGAATTTGTGTTTATAGTAGGTGCCAGTGGCTCAGGAAAATCCACCTTGGTTAAATTGCTACTATGTGAAGTGAAACCTACAAGTGGTAAAATTATTGTGAATGGTAAGAATATTACCTATTTGAAACATAAACAAGTCGCAGCACATAGAAGAAGAATTGGTTGCGTGTTCCAGGACTTTCGTTTGTTGAAAGATCGAAATGTATTTGAAAATGTAGCCTTTGCACAAAAAGTTGTAGGGGTACAAAATCGTTTGGTTGGAAAAAATGTGAGAAGAATTCTCAGTTTGGTAGGGGTATCAGAAAAAGAAAAAACTTTTCCGAGGGAATTATCCGGTGGACAACAGCAGAGAGTTGCCTTGGCAAGAGCTTTGGTAAACCAGCCTACCCTTTTGATTGCAGATGAGCCTACCGGTAATTTGGATCCTAAGACTTCCATGGAAATCATGCATTTGTTAGAAGATATCAATGCACAAGGAACCACAGTTATAGTGGTAACACATGACAATGAGATTGTAAATCAATTACAGAAGCGTGTGATTTATCTAAAAGAAGGGCAATTACACAGTGATGAAGAAAATGCAAAATATGTGGAGGATTTATCAATTGAATCTGCACATCTGTCACAAGGAGCCTTTGAATCGCAGGAAGATGATGAAATCTGGGGAGGATTAAGATAATGGAGAAGATATATACATTGTTTTATAGTATTGGACAAGGAATGAAAAACATAAAACGCAATCGTATGTTTTCTATAACGTCTATTATTACCATAACTGCCAGTTTATTTTTGTTTGGTATTTTTTATTTTCTCACCAGTAATGTACAATATATGGTACATAATATGGAAAAGTCTGTATCTGTCAGTGTGTTTTTTGAAGATACCATCAGCGAAGAACAAATTCAACAAATCGGAGCTGCCTTGAAAAGAAGAACAGATGTAAAAAAAGTAGAATATATTTCGGCAGAGCAAGCTTGGGAACATGTGAAAAAAGATATGTTTGAAGATAATCCGGAATTGATAGAGACATTTTCGGAAGATAACCCACTTGCTAATTCCTCTTCTTATGAGGTATATATCAAGGACGTGTCCAAACAAGCACGTTTGGTCAAGGCAATCAAACAAATGGAAGGTGTAAGAAAGGTAAATAGTTCGGATGAAACAGCTAAGGCATTAACGAATTTTAATCGTTTACTTAGTGTGATATCTTTGACAATTATTGCAATTTTAATTGCAGTAGCAGTCTTTTTGATTAGCACAACGATTACAGTGGGAATTACAGTAAGAAAAGAAGAAATTGCAATTATGCGCTTAATTGGTGCAACTGACTTCTTTGTACAAGGCCCATTTATTGTTGAGGGAATTATAATTGGGTTGATTGGTTCTTTGATTCCTTTAGGTGTATTAGCAATTTTGTATGCACAAATCATAAAGCGAGTGAACCATGCATTTGCATCTCTATCTCAGTGGCTGGTATTTTTGAGTGTAAAGAGTGAATTTTCAATTTTGGTACCGGTTTGCCTGGGGATTGGCGTGGGCATTGGTTTGCTGGGAAGTTGTATTACAGTGCAAAAACATTTGCGAGTATAGATTGGAGTTGACAATATGAAATGCAAAAAAATAGTGATAGCTTTTCTTACTTGTATTATGTTGGCATGCATAGGTTTGCAGGTTGGTCATATGGTGCAGGCAGATGAATTGACAGATGCAGAACAGGAACGGCAAAAATTAGAAGAGAGAAAAAAAGAAACAGAAAAAGAATTAGAAAATTTGCAGTTGGAAAAAGAAGATTTGCTGGAAAGTATAGAAAAATTAGATAAAAAAACAGCTGAGGTAAATGCACAGTTAGAGGAAATCAATGCTAATGTAGAAAGTACAGAAGAAGAATTGTCAATTCTAAAAGAAGAATTGGCAATAGCAGAGGAAAATGAACAAAAACAGTATGATACTATGAAAAAACGCATACAGTATATGTATGAAAATGGTTCTGGAGGTTATTTGGAAGTTGTTCTACATGCCAATAGTATTAGTGATTGTTTAAATCGTTTGGAATATGTGAATAAGATTGTTGATTATGATGCAAATATGTGGAATACTTATAAGACAATCAAGGAAGAAGTTACAGAAAAGAAGGCAGCAACAGAAGCAAAGAAGGAACAGTTAGATATTTTGCAGGAAGAAGTTTCTTTGGAACAGGACAATTTAAATAAAATTGTTGAAAAAAAAGCAATGAAATTGGAAAAGTATGAGAAAGATATTGAAGGAAAATCACAAGAAGCCAAGGATTATCAAAAAAAATTAGAAAAGAAAGAGAAAGAAATCGAAAAGTTGCTTTTAGAACAGGCTATGGAAGCTGATGGAGGTATGGAAATTACTGTTGTGGAAGGTGGCTTGCGTTGGCCCTTAGGTGTGTCAGGCACCATTACTTCAAATTTTGGTCCAAGAAAGGCACCAACAGCAGGAGCCAGTACCTATCATAAAGGGATAGATATTGCTGCACCAGTTGGGACAACCATATATGCAGCGGCAGATGGAGTAGTTACCACAGCTACATATTCTTCTTCAGCAGGAAACTACGTTATGATTAACCATGGAAATGGATTGTATACAGCATATATGCATGCCTCCAGGTTAGATGTCAAGGTGGGAGATCAGGTTTCCCAGGGAGATGCCATTGCAGCTGTAGGGTCTACCGGTGTATCTACAGGGGCACATTTACATTTTTCTGTTATTACCGGTGGAAAATATGTGAACCCATTGAATTATGTAAAGCAACCATAGTGAACAGTAGGAGAATGTAGGTTCTCTACGTGCAATAGGGCTACTTGCACATAGGGGTAGATTGTAAAGTGGATAAGCTTTTTGGCAAGCGAACTTGCAGAAATATTTACTGACAATACTTTTAAAAGTAAAGGAAGGTATATTTGTATGAATAGAAAATTTATATATGGAATAGTAGTAGGAATTTGTGCCATGTTAGTAGTGGAACTTGGCGGTTATGTTATCGTGGATAAGGTATGTCATGGTATAGGCGTTTATTTATGGGCAGATGAAAAAGCCTTAGGAGAAAATACGGAAAAGACAGTAGGTAAATTAGGACAATTACGTGAACAGATTGATACATACTACATGGATGAAATAGATGAAGATAAATTGGTTGATGGAATTTATAAGGGGTATATGGAAGGATTAGGAGATCCCTATACCTGCTATTATACCAAGGAAGAATACAAAGATTTGATGCAAAGCAGTAGTGGTACCTATTGTGGGATTGGCGCAACGGTAACACAAAATATAGAAACTGGTGCAATTTATATTTTGGACGTATTTGATGGCGGTGCTGCAAAAGAGGCGGGATTGACAGAGGGAGATATGATCTATAAAATTGCCGGTGAAGTGGTAGTTGGAAAAGACTTAAATGAAGTAGTCAGCAAGATAAAAGGAGAAGAGGGTACGACGGTTGAGGTACAGTTTTATCTCCACAAAGAGAAAAAGTACAAGGATTTCACCTTGGAGCGTAGACAAATTGAAGTGCCAACGGTTGCTTATAAAATGAAAGAGAATAAGATTGGTTATATAGCGGTTTCTGCTTTTGATGAACCGACAGATGAGCAATTTATTGCGGCAATGAAAGATTTGGAAAAACAAGGCATGAAAGGTGTTATTGTTGATTTGCGTGATAATGGTGGTGGCATGTTAGATACTGTGGTAAATATGCTTGATTACTTATTGCCAGAGGGAAAAACCATTGTATCAATCAAAGATAAAAATGGAAAAGGGGAAGTGTATCGCGCAAAAGATTCACATGCCTGTACCGTTCCTATGGTAGTTTTGGTAAATGGAAATACAGCCAGTGCGTCAGAGGTATTTTCGGGTGCAATTCAAGATTTAAAAATAGGTACCATTGTAGGTACCACCACCTTTGGAAAAGGTATTGTACAGTCTGTTATACCTATGTGGGACGGTAGTGCAATCAAAATTACAACTTCCAAATACTATTCTCCAAAGGGAAGAAATATTCATGGAAAAGGAATTAAACCAGATGTTGTGATCGAAATGACAGATGATGCAAAGAAGGATATACAATATCAGAAAGCGATAACAGTCATGAAAAAGTTGATGCAATAGGAGATTATAAGTGTGAAGGTTTATGATTAGAAACATGCACACAAGAAAAAATGAAACAAGAAAAAACGAAACAGGATAAAGAATATAGAAAGGTGGTATTATGCAAGCTAGGCAAAAAGAGATGGCGGAGGATGAAATCATTTTTAAGCTCCACGCACCATACCAGCCCACAGGCGACCAGCCGCAAGCGATAGAACAATTGGTGCAAGGCTTTAAAGAAGGCAACCAATTTCAGACTTTATTGGGGGTTACAGGGTCAGGTAAGACCTTCACTATGGCGAATATCATTGCTGCCTTAAACAAGCCTACTTTAATTATTTCCCATAATAAGACGCTTGCAGCCCAATTATATGGGGAATTCAAAGAATTCTTTCCGGAAAATGCAGTGGAATATTTTGTAAGCTATTATGACTATTATCAACCAGAGGCATATGTACCCTCTACGGATACCTATATTGAAAAAGATTCCTCTGTAAATGATGAAATTGATAAATTACGTCACTCGGCAACGGCAGCTTTGATGGAACGGAAAGATGTGATTATCATAGCCAGTGTATCCTGCATATATGGATTGGGTAGTCCTGCCTTTTATCAACAGATGACCGAATCTTTGCGACCGGGTATGGAAAAAGACAGAGATAGTCTGATACGAAAATTGGTAGATATGCAATATACCAGAGCGGAATTGGAATTCAAACGTGGAACCTTTCGTGTCAGAGGTGATGTGGTTGAAATCTTTATGGCATCGCAAACGGATACGGCTGTACGAGTGGAATTTTTTGGAGATGAGATAGATCGCATTACAGAAATAGAAGTTTTGACAGGAAATATCAAATATGAATTGTCTCATGCACATATTTATCCGGCTTCTCATTATGTAGTGGAGCCGGATTTGTTAGAACCGGCATTGCAGGCAATTGAAGAAGAAATGCATGCACAGGTGGAGAAATTTAAGCATGAGGGGAAATTAATAGAGGCACAGCGAATCAAAGAACGTACCCAGTTTGATATTGAGATATTGCGGGAAACAGGATTTTGTTCTGGTATTGAGAATTATTCCCGACATTTAACAGGCTTAGAACCAGGACAACCCCCTTATACTTTGATGGATTTCTTTCCTGATGACTTTTTGATATTGGTTGATGAGTCGCATATTACCATACCGCAGGTTAGAGGTATGTATGCGGGGGACCAGGCAAGAAAATCTACTTTGGTGGATTATGGTTTCCGTCTGCCTTCGGCAAAGGATAATCGTCCTTTGAACTTTCAAGAATTTGAAGGGAAAATAGATCAAATGCTATTTGTTTCAGCAACGCCTTCTAGTTACGAGGAGGAACATGAATTAGCACGTGCGGAGCAAGTAATCCGACCTACCGGATTGTTAGATCCGAAAATTGATGTTCGACCAGTAGAAGGGCAAGTGGACGATTTGCTGGCTGAGATTCGGAAAGAAGTGAAGAAAAAAAATAAAGTCTTAGTTACCACCCTGACCAAGAAAATGGCAGAAGACTTAACCGCCTATTTTCGAGAAGTGGGCATTCGTGTAAAATATTTACATTCCGATATTGATACTTTAGAACGTTCTCAAATTATTCGGGATATGCGTTTGGACGTTTTTGATGTTTTGGTGGGAATCAATTTATTAAGGGAAGGTTTGGATATTCCAGAGATTACCTTAGTAGCCATTTTAGATGCGGATAAAGAAGGTTTTTTGCGGTCTGAAACCTCTTTGATTCAGACCATTGGACGTGCCGCCCGTAATGCAGAGGGACATGTGATTATGTATGCGGATCAGTGGACGGACTCCATGAAAAAGGCCATATCAGAGACAGAGAGAAGACGGAATCTACAGATGGCCTATAACGTGGAACATGGTATCACGCCGAAGACCATACAAAAGGAGATTCGCGATTTGATTCGCATATCGAAAAAAGTAGAAGTAGAAAGTTTGGATTTGGATAAGGATCCAGAATCTATGAGCAAGGCAGAATTAGAAAAGACGATTCAGGAAGTAAAGAAAAAGATGCATACAGCAGCAGCTGAGTTAAACTTTGAAATGGCAGCGCAATTGAGAGATCAATTGATTGCCTTGAAACAGCAATTATTGGATATAGAGTAGAAAGATGGTGATCAATGTGGCAGAACAACACATAGGACGGAAGAAGTACATTACAATAAGAGGTGCCAAAGAACATAATTTGAAAAATATAGATTTGCAAATTCCTAGAGATGAATTTGTAGTTATTACCGGGCTTAGTGGTTCTGGAAAATCTTCTCTGGCATTTGATACCATATATGCAGAAGGACAACGTAGATATATGGAATCTTTATCTTCCTATGCCCGTATGTTTTTGGGACAAATGGAAAAGCCACATGTAGACAGTATAGAAGGCTTGTCACCGGCGATTTCTATTGATCAAAAATCCACCAATCGAAACCCAAGATCTACCGTTGGAACCGTAACAGAAATTTATGATTATTTACGGTTGTTATTTGCCAGATGCGGGATTCCCCATTGTCCAAAATGCGGAAAAGTAATCAAACATCAAACCATTGACCAAATGGTAGATGAGATTATGCAATTGCCGGAGCGTACCAAGTTTCAATTGTTGGCACCTGTGGTTCGCGGGCGGAAAGGAACCCATCAAAAAGTGTTGGAAAAAGCCAAAAAGAGTGGTTTCGTACGTGCTATGATTGATGGTATTCAATATGACTTGTCAGAAGAAATTGAATTGGATAAAAATAAAAAGCATTCTATTGAAATTATTGTGGATCGATTGGTCATGAAAGAAGGAATCGGAACAAGATTGACAGATTCCATAGAAAATGTGATGAAAATTTCGGAAGGAACTATGGTTGTAGATGTGATTGGTGGGACTCCTATGAATTTTAGCCAGAGTTTTGCCTGTCCGGATTGTGGAATCAGCATAGACGAAATAGAACCTAGAAGTTTTTCTTTTAATAATCCATTTGGTGCCTGTCCTGTTTGCCATGGTATTGGTGTGCAGATGGAATTTTCGGAAGCCTTGATTATTCCGGATACCAGTTTGTCTATATCAGAAGGAGCCATTGCGGTACAAGGGTGGCAATCTGCTACAGATCCAACCAGTTATTCCGGTTCTATTTTAGCGGCATTGGCGAAGGAATTTCGTTTTTCTTTAGATACGCCTTATGAGGAATTGACGCCTGAGATCAAAAATCTCTTGATGCATGGAACCGATAAAAGTGTGAAGGTATATTATAAAGGACAACGGGGAGAGGGAATTTATGATGTTGTTTTTGAGGGAATCATTGCCAATGTGCAACGTCGATATAGAGAGACGGGATCTGACTATATCAAACAAGAATATGAAAGCTTCATGGAAATTAAGAAATGTAAAGAATGTGATGGAAAAAGACTAAAAAAAGAAGCTTTGGCAGTTACCATCGGAGATAAAAATATTGCAGAAATGACGGAAATGTCTATTGGAAATCTCAAAGAATTTTTAGAACAATTGCAACTGAGCCAGAGACAACAACAAATCGGAGAGTTGGTTTTGAAGGAAATAAAATCCAGAGTAGGCTTTTTGGTGGATGTAGGCTTGGAATATTTGACCCTTGCAAGAGCAACTGGTAGTTTGTCAGGTGGCGAGGCGCAAAGAATTCGTTTGGCAACCCAAATTGGTTCCGGATTGGTGGGGGTAGCTTATATTTTAGATGAACCAAGTATTGGTCTACATCAGCGTGATAATGATAAATTGTTGGAAACCTTAAAACATTTGCGGGATTTGGGAAATACTTTGATTGTGGTGGAACATGATGAAGATACCATGTTTGCAGCAGATCATATTGTGGATATTGGACCAGGGGCTGGAAATGAAGGTGGACAAGTGATTGCCCAGGGGACAGCAGAAGAAATTATGAACAATCCCCAATCGATTACAGGGGCTTATTTGAGTCATCGAATAGAAGTACCGGTGCCAAGTCATCGAAAAGAACCCAAAGGCGAAATTATTATTCGGGGTGCCAGACAGAACAATTTAAAGAATATAGATGTATCGATTCCACTTGGAATTATGACTTGTGTAACTGGTGTTTCAGGTTCGGGAAAAAGTTCTTTGATCAATGAAATTTTGTATAAAAGTTTGGCAAAGAAATTGAATCGAGCTCGTTGTATTCCGGGAGAACATGATGGGATAGAGGGCTTGGAGGCATTGGATAAAGTAATTGCCATTGATCAATCTCCAATTGGAAGAACCCCTCGGTCTAATCCTGCAACCTATACAGGTGTATTTGATTTGATTCGTGATTTATTTGCCAATACAGCAGATGCAAAAGCCAAAGGCTACAACAAGGGAAGATTTAGTTTTAATGTAAAAGGTGGACGTTGTGAAGCCTGTGGTGGAGACGGAATCAATAAGATAGAAATGAACTTTCTGCCAGATGTGTATGTTACCTGTGAAGTCTGTCATGGAAAACGATATAATCGTGAAACCTTGGAAGTGAAGTATAAAGGCAAAAGTATTTATGATGTATTGGATATGACAGTAGAAGAAGCGGTAACTTTTTTTGAAAATATTCCTAAGATTAGAAATAAAATGCAGACCATGTATGACGTAGGATTGGGGTATGTGAAATTGGGACAACCTTCTACCACTTTATCTGGTGGAGAAGCCCAAAGAATTAAACTGGCTACAGAATTGAGTCGTAGAAGTACAGGAAGAACCATTTATATTTTGGATGAA
This sequence comes from Lachnospiraceae bacterium, assembly GCA_017393285.1. Lineage (GTDB taxonomy): Bacteria > Bacillota > Clostridia > Lachnospirales > Lachnospiraceae > CAG-411. The sequence goes on along the minus strand of JAFORL010000113.1, from coordinate 15,816 downwards.
CCTACCACAGGATTGCATTTTGCAGATGTGCATAAATTGGTGGGAATATTACACAAGTTAACAGAAGGTGGCAATACCGTAGTGGTCATTGAACACAATTTGGATGTAATCAAAACTGCGGATTATATTCTTGATGTGGGACCGGAAGGCGGTGAAGGGGGTGGTACCATTATTGCAAAAGGTACACCGGAAGAAGTTGCCAAGAAAAAGAATTCTTATACAGGAAAATATTTGAAAAAATATTTATCGTAAGTAAAGTCGCAGGTTTATGTTCCAAGCTCACCACAAGGTAAGCATTGTCTCAAAAGACTTGGTTGGAAACCTGCGTCAGCAAAGTCCCAAAAGTGCTTGTTACACAGTTTTTTGCCTGAACAAAGCCCTTAGGTTAAAGTGAAAATCAGAAAACTTTGCACAAACAAACATTGTGTGATTTTGTTTCAATCAAAGCCTTTTAGGCTGACGTGAAGGGCAGAAAACTGGTTTTGGCAGGGCTGTGGTGCATAGCTAGTGTGCGAAAAAGGAGGGGGAGAGATGGAAAAGGATTTTTATGCCATGCTTTCACGCATGAAGTATATCGAACGATGGGCATTGATGCGCAATGCAGAAAAAGAAAATATCAGTGAACATTCTTTGGATGTTGCGATATTGACCCATGCCTTAGCAATTATTAGCAGAGAACGTTTTCAAAATGATGTGAATATAGAGAAGGCAGTATTGATTGCTTTATATCACGATTGTACAGAAATCATTACGGGAGATATGCCTACCCCTATGAAATATCATAATAAGACCATAGAAGATGCCTATAAAGCATTGGAAGATCAGGCAGCCAATCATTTGTTGCAGTTATTACCTCCGGAAATGAGAAAATATTATGAGGAATTATTTTTTCCAAATCCAGATGAAGCACATTTGTGGAAATTAAAAAAAGCAGCAGATAAATTATCGGCTTTGATTAAATGTATAAAGGAAGAACAATTTGGAAATAGTGAATTTACTTCTGCGAAATATACCTTGGAACAGTCTTTAAAAAACATGAAATTGCCGGAAGTAGATCTATTTATGGAGGAGTATTTACCAGCTTATTACAAAACTTTAGATCAATTACAAAATCATTGCGACGATGAAAGGTAAAGGAACATGACCGTTTCAAAGTCGGCAGAAGGTTGAAAAATAAACGAACGTTATGTAAAGAAAACGTTTTCATAAATTCCCTTTTTTAAAAGTGAAATGTACATATATAATGATTATATAAGATTATGGTTTTGGGTGGCAAAATGTGTATAAAAATAGATAGGATTACATGGAAGTCACCATAATATATGAAAGTGAGTAGAGAACAATTATGAAACGAATTTTGATGCGTGCTGGAATGCCTTCCTGGGATAATTTTAATCCATACGAAGTGCTTACAGAAAATTTAATCGGAAATAACATTGGAAATATGCTATTTCCTTATAGTATTGCAAGAACACTTACATTACCTAAAACGAAATTAGATACCATTGTACCAGAGCGTGTAAAAACAAAAGAGGAAATAGATCTTATTAATAAAAATTATGATGTATTTGTTTTACCTTTTGCCAATGCTTTTCGTGTTAGTTTTATTAAACAATTAGAAACAACAACGGAAGTAATCAAAAAGGTAAATATACCATGTGTGGTTACTGGTGTCGGAATGCAAAAAAATATTGGACAAAAAACGAGCAATGAAAAATTGGATAAGGCTGTCAAGAATTTTATGATTGCTGTTTTGAACAAATCTGCATTGGTAGGTGTTAGGGGGGAAGCAACAGCTGATTATTTGAAGGGACTTGGTTTTATTCCTGAAAAGGAATTTACGGTGATTGGTTGTCCTTCTATGTATATGCATGGAAAGAATTTGCCAAAGATTGAAAGCCCAATTCTTACTCCGGACAGCAAAGTTAGCTTGAATAGTAAAATTGCATTGCCACAGGTTTTTCATAATGTATTATATCGAATTAGCAAAGAGTATCGTAACTATCATTATGTGCCACAGGTCATTGAAGAAATTGCCAGAATGTATGCAGGCGTACCATATCCAAAGAATTTTGTAAAAGGAACGCCAAAGTATTTCCCTATGAAAGCATCCAATGCCATATATAAAAATAAAAAGGGATTGTCCTTTGTAAATGTGCCTTCATGGTTGTCTTATCTAAAAGAGAAAGATGTGTCTGTGGGTAGTAGAATTCATGGAAATATTGCTGGTATTTTAGCTGGGACACCGGCTTTTGTAATTGTATCAGATATGCGTATTTTGGAATTGGTAGAATATCATAATATTCCACATATGTTAATCAACGATTTAAAGGAGACGGATACCTTAGAGACATTAATGGAACGTGCAGATTTTAGTCGTTTGCAAGAAGGGCATGAAGAGAGATTTATGCATTATTTAGATTTCTTAAAAGCAAATAGAATTGATACGATTTATGACGAAAATGGCACAGAAACCAGTTGTACGTTTGATGAAAAAATAAAAGATGTACAATGGGAAGGACCATTGTATGCATATACTTCGTTAAGCATGGGAGAACAGGTGAAACGAATTGAACAATTTATGGGGCGTTATCGTTACGGAAAAAGATAAAGCCGATTGCCTTGTAACAGGCCTGTCTGTTTATAAAAAAACAGCTGTCTATATTCGTAATCCGACCAATAGGGCTACCTGCTTATAAGGGGAGTTTCCCAGACTTTGTTATAAATGAAAATATTTTTTATATAAAAATAGGGCTGTTGCGTTCTTAATGCGACAGCCCATTGCATTTTTATGAAAAATTTGTTACACTATTCAAAGTGAACCTACATGTCTGCTTTGCAGTCATTAGGATAAAGAAAATTGAATTGCTGGCAGCTTTGCTGCTCGTGCAATTTTAACCCTGTATCTGCAATTACCTTAAAGATAAGGTTATTTGTAAATGCAGTTAGATTGTCAAGTAGATAGGCTTCTTGGGAAGCGGGATTGTGAAAAGCAATCCAATGACAATATTTTTAAGTAGAAATGAGGAATCAAAATGCAGACAAAAGTATTTATTGATGGTAGTGAAGGAACAACTGGACTACGAATTTTTGAACGCTTTCAAGGACGTGACGATATTACCTTGTTAAAAATTGATCCGGAATTACGTAAGGATCCGGAAGAAAGAAAAAAAATGATTAATGCAGCAGATATTGCCTTCTTATGCTTGCCGGATGTGGCAGCGAAAGAATCGGTATCTTTGGTTGAAAATGATCATGTGGTTATTATTGATACATCTACTGCACATAGAACAGAACCAGGCTGGGCTTATGGATTTCCAGAATTATCAGATGCTCACAAAGAAGCCATTGTGAAGGGAAAGAGAATAGCTGTTCCGGGTTGTTATGCATCTGGTTTCATTTCTTTGGTATATCCATTGGTAGCAGGTAATATTTTGCCAAAGGATTACCCGGTTAGTAGTTTTGCATTGTCAGGATATAGTGGTGCTGGAAAGAAGGCAATTGCGGTCTATGAAAGTGAAGACAGACCAAAAGAATTTGCTTCAGGTAGAGCCTATGCTTTGACACAACAACATAAACATTTAAAGGAAATGCAAAAAATTACAGGAATTACCCGCACACCTTTATTTACACCAATTGTGGATGATTATTATAGTGGAATGTTGGTTTCTGTTCCTTTGTACACAGATATGTTAACGGAAAAGAAAACAGTAGAAGAAATGAGAGCTTTTTATGAAAACTATTACGCAGGACAATCCTTTATAGAGGTAAGTAAAGCAGATGATGCTATTGCAGAGAGTGGCTTCCTTGCAGGAAATCAGATGTCCGGCTGGGACGGATTGAAAATTTACGTAACAGGAAATGAAGACCGTGTGGTAGTTTCTGCCCAATTCGATAATTTAGGAAAAGGTGCATCTGGTGCCGCTATTCAATGTATGAACTTAGTGTTGGGATGCCCTATGAACAAAGGGTTATCATTATAGATAAATTTTGATTAACTTCGGACAGCTGGCTGGTGAGTCTGTAAACGGATTTGCCTGTCTGGCAGTTCACGTGACCTATAAATAACAATGATAAAGAACGAATGCATATGGAGAGGAGCAAGAAAATGACAACATATGACGAATTAGTTGCCCGTGGCTTGATTGCACAGGTAACAGATGAAGAAGAAATAAAAGAATTGGTGAATAACGGAAAGGCAACTTTTTATATTGGATTTGATCCTACTGCTGATTCTTTACATGTCGGACATTTTATGGCACTTTGTTTGATGAAACGTTTGCAAATGGCTGGAAACAAGCCAGTTGTATTGATTGGTGGTGGAACCGGATATATTGGAGATCCCACTGGTAGAACAGATATGCGTACCATGATGACCCCAGAGACCATCCAACACAACTGTGATTGTTTCAAGAAACAGATGGAACGTTTTATTGAATTTGGAGACAATAAAGCAATTATGGTAAACAATGCGGATTGGTTGCTGGATTTGAATTATATTGATGTGTTGAGAGAAGTGGGACCACATTTCTCAGTAAATAATATGCTTCGTGCAGAGTGTTATAAGCAAAGAATGGAAAAGGGACTTAGCTTCTTGGAGTTTAACTACATGATTATGCAGTCCTATGATTTTTACCATTTATACCAGAATTATGGTTGTAATATGCAGTTTGGTGGTAATGACCAATGGTCAAATATGTTGGGTGGTACAGAATTAATCAGACGTAAATTAGGAAAAGATGCCTATGCCATGACAATCACTTTACTTCTGAACGCAGAAGGTAAAAAGATGGGAAAAACAGGAAAAGGTGCAGTTTGGCTAGATCCAAACAAGACTTCTCCATTCGAATTTTTCCAATACTGGAGAAATGTGGCAGATGCAGACGTCTTGAAATGTATTCGTATGTTAACTTTCATTCCATTAGAAGAAGTGAATCAGATGGATCAATGGGAAGGCAGTCAGTTAAACGAGGCAAAAGAAATTCTTGCTTATGAATTAACCAGTTTAGTACATGGAAAAGAAGAAGCAGATAAAGCCAAGGAAGCATCACATGCATTGTTTGCAGGAAATGGTGGAGATGATTCCAACATGCCTACAACGGAGATTAGTGCAGACCAATTGACAAACGATTCTATTGGTATTTTAGATTTGATGATGGCTTGTGGATTAGTAGCATCAAAAGGAGAAGCCAGAAGACTTGCAAAACAAGGTGGTGTCTCAGTAGATGATGTGAAAGTGGATGAAAATGCACAGATAACAAAGGCACAGTTAACAAATTCTATCAAAATACGAAAAGGCAAAAAAGTTTTCCATAAAGTAATTTTAAAATAATTTACGAAAATAGGAGAAATGAAGATGAAAGAAAATAATTCATTATTGCAGCTTTTTGGTGGTGCTGCTTTGTGTGCTGCTGGTTTATTTTTGTTAAGCCATTCTGTGCAAGTGACTTCCACATTTGGAATGGGTTATTTTGCCTTGGGAAGCATGCAAATACCTTCTGGGCTGATTATCATTCCATTGTTGTTGGGGATTTTTTGGTTTATTGTTAACACAAAATCGCTAGGTGCAAAAATACTCATGGTAGCAGGAATTGTGATTATTGTTGTTGGAATCATGGCAAGCGTAAGATTTTATTTTATCCATAAAAGTCTATATGAGTATATATTGATGATCGGAATGATTGTGGCTGGAGCAGCATTGTTGGCTCGTGCATTGCTGATGGGAAAAGGAAAGTAAGGATGAAAATGGAGATGCCGCTCGAAGAAAGCAAGACATATAATATAGTATAGAATTTGTAAATGATGCACTATATTTTGTGATGTTTTTCTTAAGGTGACAGCCCCATTCATGAACGTTGACAAAAGAGAAAAAAACAGGCTGGTTTCGTATGACTAGTCTGTTTTCTTTTGTTATGAACAAAGCTGTACGCTGGCTCTTGACGGAAGCATTGTGGTCAATTTATCTAATTTAGACTGTAACGAAAATAGGATGAAGAAAAATTTAAAAAGTTTTGCAAGGTTTTAAAAACATTGGTGTATATATAAGAGTAAACATACAAGTTTTCTGGATATTCCAAATATGTACATATATATTAGAGGTTTATATTTTGCATTTGCAATAGGATTGCTAATGTTTCTTTTTTAATGACGTCAAAACATACAAAAAGCAAGAGCGAGCCCCCAATACTAGTAAGGAGGTGTCAAGGTTGCGCGACAAAAAAATAATTAAGCTATTGCAAAAAAAAGATGAGAAAGGTTTGTCAGCATTTTCAGAAAAGTATGAGAAATTGTTAACATATATAGCGACTGGGATTTTGGGGAATAACAAAGAGGATGTAGAAGAATGTGTGAATGATACCTATCTAAAAGTTTGGAACCATATAGATGAATTTGATTTGGATAAGGCTTCCTTGAAGACTTATTCATCAGTTATTGTGCGGAATACTGCAATTAATCGATTGAGAAAAATTAGTAAGATGAAGGGTACTGCCCAGAAGGAAGAATTGACAGATATTGTGGCAGATTACGTGGATTATAGACAGAATGTGGAAGCGAAGATGGTACAAAAAGAGAATATGGAAGCTTTGCAAAGTGTCATTCGAAATTTAAAAAAGAAAGATCGAGAAATGGTATTACGCAGATATTATTATTTTCAAAGTTCCAAAGAAATTGCCTTTTATATGGGCATGAGCATTAATGCAGTGGATAGTAAATTAAGCAGATTACGAAAACAGATGAAACAGGAATACGACATTTTGGCAAATGCCTCTTTGTAAATATTAGGATGTTAGTATGTCAGGGAAGAAAGGTTTGGGCAAATATGGACGATATAAAGAAATATAAATTGGTAGATATGTTTGACAAATTAGATCCAGCATTATTAGAAGACCTACAGTTAGATAAAGATTTAAAAAGAAAACAAAGATGGATTAGAAGATTGTTCAGAAATGGACATGTACGAATTGCAAGTATCATAGCTAGTGTATGTTTGTTATTAACAGGTACATTGGTATTGATTATTCGAGTTAGAAAGTTATACAGAAGAAGAACAGTATAAACTGTAATAGTGTCTTGCAAGGCTTCAACAGTTTGCAAGAAATACAAAATGAAGATAGATAATAACCTGTTTTACAGGATATTGAATAAATGATTAAGGGAAGAACCCCAAAAAGAAGGAGAGTACATTATGTTAGAAAAGATTACACAATTATTAGCAGATCAAATCAAGGTTGACCCAGCAACAATCAAGCCAGACACAAATTTAAAAGATGATTTGGGTGTAGATTCATTAGATATTTTTGAATTTATCATGGCATGTGAAGAAGAATTTGATGTAGAAATTGATACAGAAGAAGTTGCTAACTTTACAACTTTGGCAGAAGTAGAAAAGTATTTAGAGGGTATGGTACAAGGCTAAGAAAGTGCGAGAACACTAACAAAATAGTAATTGTACAAAAGAAAAACAGGCGATTGCCTAATAGAAAAAATGAGAAGAAGGCAAATTATATGCCTTCTTCTTCTATGAAAAGCAACAAGATATCGAATATGATTGTGTACAAGGAAGGAATTTGACAATGCAGACAGAGTTAACAAAACAATTAAATATCAAATATCCAATTTTTCAGGGAGGAATGGCCAACATTGCAGAACATTCTCTTGTTTCTGCAGTTTCAAATGCAGGTGGCTTGGGTATTTTAGCTGCAGGTGGTATGAATGCAGAACAGGTAAGAGAAGAAATTGTTAAGACAAAAGCCTTAACAGACAAACCTTTTGGTGTAAATCTTATGCTTTTAAATCCAGAAGCAGCAAAGATTGCAAAGGTATTGGTGGAAGAAAAAGTAGCTGTAGTTACCACTGGTGCAGGAACACCAGAACCATATATGAAAGAGTGGTTAGAGGCTGGAATTAAAGTAATTCCTGTAGTTGCTTCTGTTGCACTTGCAAAGAGAATGCAAAGATGTGGTGCATTTGCTGTAATTGCAGAAGGTACAGAATCAGGCGGACATATTGGGGAGAGTACAACAATGGCATTGGTACCACAGGTTGTAGATGCAGTAGAGATTCCAGTAATTGCAGCTGGTGGTATTGGAGATGGTCGTGGATATGCAGCTGCTAGAATGTTAGGTGCACAGGCGGTACAAATCGGTACCCGTTTCTTAGTGGCAAAAGAATGTATTATTCATGAAAACTACAAAAATCTTGTATTAAAAGCAAAAGATATAGATTCCGTTGTGACAAGTCGTTCTACAGGACATCCGGTTCGTGTACTTAGAAATGCCATGACAAGAGAATATTTGAAGTTAGAAAAAGAAGGAAAAGGGTTTGAAGAATTAGAAAAATTGACTTTAGGTTCTTTGAGAAAAGCGGTATTCGAGGGAGATATAGCAGGTGGTTCTTTTATGGCAGGTCAAATTGCAGGATTAATTTCCAAAGAACAAACTGCAGCTGAGATTATGGAAGAAATCGTTACAGAGGCAAAGAATGTAATTCAAAAACAATGGGAATTAGAGCAGTAGAAAGGATATACAAAATGGGAAAAATTGCATTTGTGTTTCCAGGTCAGGGTGCACAAGTTTTAGAAATGGGAAAAGAATTTTACGATGCATATGCGGAATGTAAAGAAGTATTTACACAGGCAAATGCAGTCTTAGATGTAGATATTACAAAAATATGTTTCGAAGATAAAGAAAAAATAAATTTAACAGAATATACCCAACCTGCTTTATTAACAGTATCAGTGGCTATTTTGAAAAAAGTGGAACAGTACATAAAGCCAGATGTTGCAGCAGGATTAAGTTTAGGTGAATATGCTGCATTGGTTGCAACGGAGGCTATGACATTTCAAGATGCCGTTCAGGTGACAAGAAAAAGAGGCATGTATATGCAAAATGAAGTCCCTGTTGGACAAGGTGGTATGTATGCAGTTTTAGGTGCGGACAATAGCCTGGTGGAAGAAGTTTGTCAGGAAATTGCAGATGTATATGTTGCAAATTATAACTGTCCGGGTCAGGTAATTATTTCTGGAAAAGTGGAAGCCCTAAAAGAAGCGAAAGAACAATTGACAGCCAAGGGAGTAAAACGTGTGTTGCCATTGAAAGTGAGTGGTCCATTTCACTCTGGCATGTTAGTTGGTGCTGGAGAAAAATTGGCGAAGGAATTGGAACAGGTAGATGTGCAGACACCTAAGTTTCCATATGTTACAAACGTAACAGCACAGTATGTCACAGAAACTGCACCAATTAAGTCTTTATTAGCACAACAGGTTTCTTCTTCTGTTCGTTGGGAAGAAAGTGTAAGAAACATGATTGCAGATGGCGTTGATACCTTTGTGGAAATAGGTCCGGGTAAAACCTTAACAAACTTAATTAAAAAGATTGATTCAGAGGTAACCACACTGCATGTAGAAAAAATTGCAGATTTAGAACAATTACAAGAGTTATAAAAAGAGTAGGAGAGAAATTATGTTAGCAGGAAAAGTTGCTTTAGTTACTGGGGCAGGAAAGGGCATCGGTTGTCAGATTGCAAAGACTTTGGCAGCCTATGGCGCTACCGTTATATTAAATTATGCGCATTCAGAAGATGCAGCCAAGGAAGCTATGAATGAAATTATTCAGGCAGGTGGAAAGGCCGGCGTATATGGTTGTAATGTAGCAGATTTCAAAGCGGTGGAAGAAATGATAAAAAGTTTGGCAAAAGAATATGGTTCTATTGACATTTTAGTTAATAATGCCGGGATCACCAAGGATAATCTGACGATGGTAATGAAAGAAGAAGAATTTGATGCTGTAATTGATACCAATCTAAAGGGAGCTTTTAATTGTATGCGTCATGTGACACGTCAGATGTTACGTCAAAAAAGTGGACATATCATCAATATTTCATCCATTGTTGGTTTGACCGGAAATGCTGGACAAATTAATTACAGCGCTTCCAAAGCAGGTGTGATTGCAATGACTAAATCTTTGGCAAAAGAAATTGGTAGCAAAGGAATTACGGTAAATGCTGTAGCGCCAGGATTTATTGATACAGATATGACTCGAGTGTTAAAGGAAGATGTAAGAGCAAAACTTTTAGAACAAATTCCGTTGGCTCGTTTGGGGCAGGTAGAGGACATTGCAGAAACGGTTGCTTTCCTTGCTTCAGAAAAGGCATCATATATTACAGGACAGGTTATTTCCGTGGATGGCGGAATGTACGCATAAGGAGGAACTATGGAAAAGAGAAGAGTAGTAGTAACAGGTATGGGTGTTGTTTCACCGATTGGTAACTCTGTTGACGAGTTCTGGAAAAGCATTAAAGAGCAAAAAATTGGTATTCGTGAAAATACAAGATTTGATACAACAGAATATAAAGCAAAATTAGTGGCATCTGTGGAAGATTTTCAAGCAGCTGATTTTATGGATCCCAAAGCTGCAAGAAGAATGGAGTTGTTTTCACAATATGCTGTAGCTGCCACAAAACAAGCATTGGATCAGTCAGGTATGAATTTAGAACAAGAAGACCGAAATCGTATCGGTGTTTGTGTTGGTTGTGGTGTGGGAAGTTTATCAGCAATGGAAAATGCCCATGAGAAAATTTTAAATAAAGGACCAAAGCGTGTACCACCATTGTTGGTTCCACTTATGATTACCAATATGGCAGCAGGAAATGTATCCATTCATTTTGGATTAAAAGGAAAATGTACCAATATCGTAACTGCCTGTGCCACAGGAACCCATTCGATTGGTGAAGCAACCAGATATATTCAATGGGGTGATGCAGATGTTATGGTAGCTGGAGGAACGGAAGCAGCAATTTCACCAATTGGTGTAGGTGGTTTCCAAGCATTGACAGCTTTAACTTCTGCTACAGATCCAAAGAGAGCTTCTATTCCATTTGACAAGGAACGTAGTGGATTTGTAATGGGTGAAGGTGCTGGTGTAGTTGTATTGGAATCTTATGAGCATGCAGTAAAGAGAGGCGCAACCATTTTAGCAGAAGTAGTAGGATACGGTGCTACCAGTGACGCTTTTCATATTACTTCACCTGCAGAAGATGGAGAAGGTGCAGCACGTGCGATGGAATTAGCCATTGAAGAAGCAGCAATCGCACCAGAAGAAGTAACTTATGTAAATGCCCATGGTACAAGTACACATCATAATGATTTGTTTGAAACAATGGCAATCAAGAAGGCGTTTGGTAAACATGCTTATGATATGCATATTAACTCAACCAAGTCAATGATTGGACATTGTTTGGGTGCAGCTGGTGCATTAGAGTTTATCGTATGTGTGAAGTCTGTGATGGAAGATTATATTCATGCTACAGTAGGTTATCAGGTGCCAGATGAAGAATGTGATTTGGATTATTCGAAAGAGCCTGTTACAGATGCAACTGTAAATTATGCCATTAGCAACTCTTTAGGATTTGGTGGACATAATGCAAGTATTTTGGTGAAAAAATTTCAATAATGAATGACATGGAAGGGTGGCAAATGACATGGAATTAACAGTAGATGCAATTTTAACCATTATGGATCATTTTGATCAAAGCAAACTGACAAAGTTTTCCTTAGAGCAAGATGAGTATAGTTTGGTATTAAAGAAAGAAAAAATAAGAGAAATTCCTATGGAGGTAGCTGCAGTGCAGACAGTAGCTCCAGTGGCTACAGCACCGGTTCAAAGTGGAGAAATGGCAGCAGAGTCAGAAACAGGAACTGTTGTAAAATCTCCTTTGGTAGGAACCTTTTATGCAGCAAAAGAAGAAGGCGCAACACCATTTGTAACAGTGGGAGATAAAGTGAAAAAGGGAGATGTGATTGGCATCATTGAAGCGATGAAGTTGATGAATGACATTCAAGCAGAAGCAGATGGTACGGTAGCTGAAATTTATGTAGAAAACGAACAATTGGTAGAATATGGTCAACCAATTATTCGAATCGTATAATTTTCAGAAGTATGGTAAGGGTCTTGAATTGTTTTATTAGGGTTGAAACAACAGTTCAGTCAAACTGCTCCCATTTTCGAATTAGAAAGGAAAAAATAAATGTTAGGTATTAAAGAAATTGAGCAATTGATTCCACATAGACATCCTTTTTTGTTGGTGGATCGAATTGATGAATTAGAACCTGGAAAGAAAGCAGTAGGAGTAAAATGTGTCACTTTTCATGAAGATTTTTTTAAAGGACATTATCCGGAAGAACCAATTATGCCAGGTGTATTAATTATAGAAGCGTTAGCACAGGTAGGTGCGGTAGCTATTTTATCTGCAGATGCCTATAAGGGAAAAACACCAGTGTTTGGTGGAATCAACAAGGCAAAATTTAGAGATAAGGTAGTGCCGGGAGATGTGCTTCGTTTGGAAGTTGAAATGATTAAGGTAAAGGGACCGATTGGAATCGGGAAAGCCATTGCCTATAAAGGTGATAAGATTGCAACAGAGGCTGAACTTACCTTTGCTTTATTGTAAAAGAGAAAGAGGCGGAAGTAGTGAGAACAGATAAAATCAAACGCGTACTGATAGCCAATCGAGGCGAAATTGCAGTACGTATCATTCGTGCATGTAGAGAGATGGGAATTACCAGTATTGCTATTTGTTCAGATATTGATAAAGATGCCTTACATGCCCAATTGGCAGATGAATGTATTTGTATAGGGAGTTATAAATTAAAAGACAGTTATTTGAATATGGAACGCATTTTAAGTGCAGCCATTGCTGCAGATGTGGATGCCATTCATCCGGGCTTTGGATTTTTATCTGAAAATAGCAAATTTGTTAAAATGTGTGAGGAATGTCATTTTACATTTATTGGTCCAAGTATGGAAAGCATGGAAAAAATGGGAAATAAATCGGAAGCCAGAAGAGTTATGAAGGAAGCTGGTGTACCGGTTATTCCTGGTGGAGACCGTCCTTATGTAGATGCTTTAGAAGCGAAAAAAGAAGCAGATGATATGGGGTATCCTGTTATTATCAAAGCGGTTTCCGGCGGCGGTGGAAAAGGTATGCGTATCGTAGAAAAAGCGGAAGATTTCTTGGATTTATTTGCCACAGCACAAAAGGAATCAGAAAATGCCTTTGGAGATCGCAACATGTATTTGGAAAAATATTTGGCGCATTGTAGACATATTGAAGTGCAAATATTGGCAGATAAGCAAGGCAATGTTGTACATTTAGGGGAGAGAGATTGTTCTATTCAAAGAAAACATCAAAAAGTGATAGAAGAGACACCTTCTGTGGCAGTATCACCTGAACTTCGAAAAAAATTGGGAGAAACTGCTGTGAGAGCTGCAAAGGCTGCTGAATATTTTTCTGCAGGTACCATCGAATTTTTATTGGATCAAGATGAAAAATTCTATTTTATGGAAATGAATACAAGAATTCAAGTGGAACATCCTGTTACAGAGGAAGTGACTGGAATTGATATCGTAAAAGAAATGATTAAAATTGCAGAAGGAAAGTCTTTGTCCTTCCAACAAGAAGATATCAAAATCAATGGGCATGCGATAGAGTGTCGAATCAATGCAGAATCTCCAGAGGAGCATTTTGCCCCATGTCCTGGTACGATTCAAAGTTTGCACTTGCCAGGTGGCAATGGTATCCGAATCGATTCGGCTATTTATCAGGGATACAAAATTCCATCTTGTTATGATTCTATGATTGCAAAGTTAATTGTGCATGGTGAAAATCGTGAGGCAGCAATTCAAAAATTACATAGTGCATTAAGTGAAATTGTAATAGAAGGTGTAAAGACCAATGTGGATTTTCAGTATCGTATGATTGAAGAACCAGCATTTCATGAGGGAGATGTAAATTGGATTAACGAAAACTACTTTGCGTAAGTTGCAAAATAAACGGAAATGCCTGTTTGGCAGGCATGAAAACATATGCAAGTGAATTGCTTCACAGTCATTATGACATATGAAAGTAGAAAAGAGGTTCTTATGTTATTTAGAAGACAGGAAAACCAAAATAAAAAAATGATAAAAAACTATCATAAACAAAAATTGACAGAAGGATTGTTTCAAAAATGCGAAAAATGTAATCGAATTGTTTATACCGAGGATGTAATTGAAAATCAACATATTTGTCCGAGTTGTGGACATTATTTTAGGGTTACGCCTGCAGAACGCTTAGGAATGGTCTTGGATAAAGGTAGTTTTCAAGAGTGGGATCAGGATTTGGAAGTGAATAATCCATTGGCCTTTCCAGATTATGAAAAGAAAATTAAGAAAATGCAGGAGAATACAGGTTTATCGGAAGCTGTAATTACGGGAAAGGGTTCCATTGGTGGAATAGAAACTGCTATTGGCGTGATGTCAGCTAATTTTATGATGGGCAGCATGGGAACCATTGTAGGTGAAAAAATTACACGAATGATAGAACGTGCCACAGAAGAAAAATTGCCTGTAATCCTATTTTGTTGTTCTGGTGGTGCAAGAATGCAGGAAGGTATGTTTTCTTTAATGCAAATGGCAAAGACATCTCAGGCTTTGAAAAAACATGACCAGGCAGGTTTATTATATATTTCTGTTTTAACAGATCCAACTACCGGTGGTGTAACAGCAAGTTTTGCTATGTTAGGAGATGTTATTTTGGCAGAACCAAAGGCGTTGATTGGTTTTGCGGGACCTAGAGTAATTGAACAAACCATTCATCAAAAGCTACCGGAAGGTTTTCAAAGTGCAGAATTTTTGTTGGAGCATGGTATGATCGATAAGATTGTATCCAGAAAGAAAATGCGCAAAGTTTTGCATTATCTGTTAAAAAGTACAAAGTAGGAGGGTATAGACATGGAAAAAATCGATAAGGATACCGTATCCGCAACACAAGCGGTGGAAACATCCCGGACGGCATGGGACAGAGTGCAAATTGCCAGAAGTGCAGATCGAGCCTATACCCAGGATTATATCAATGGTATTTTTGATCAGTTTATGAAATTACATGGAGATCGTTTGTATAGAGATGATGGCGCCATTGTTGGTGGAATTGCGACGATTAATGATACTTTTGTTACGGTAATTGGTCAACAAAAAGGAAGAAATTTAAAAGAAAATCAAAAAAGAAATTTTGGAATGCCTTATCCGGAAGGATACAGAAAAGCCTTGCGTTTGATGAAACAGGCAGAAAAATTTGGACGTCCTATTATTTGCTTTATTGATACACCGGGTGCTTTCTGTGGTATGGAAGCAGAGGAACGTGGACAAGGTGAGGCGATTGCAAGAAACTTGTATGAGATGGCTGGACTAACAGTTCCAATATTGTCCATTGTCATTGGAGAAGGTGGCAGTGGTGGTGCCTTAGCCTTAGGTGTGGCAAACCAAGTGTGGATGCTGGAGAATGCGACTTATTCCATCCTTTCTCCAGAAGGATTTTCAAGTATTTTGTGGAAGGACAGCAAAAGAGCAGCAGAAGCTGCTGAATGTATGAAAATCACTGCTAAAGATTTGCAGGAAATGGGAATTGTAGAACAAGTTTTTTCAGAACAGGATCCGGTAACACAAGATAATTGTTATTTGGTTTGTCAGGAAATAAGGTCTGAAATTATAAAGTTTTTACAAGCCTATAAGAATAGTTCTAAAGAGGAAATCGTGGCAGAACGTTATGCCCGTTTCCGTAAATATATGTAATTATAAAAAGCTATCACCATAATAACAAAAGCAAGGAATCAGTAACGAGATAGCGCTACTGATTTTTTGATGTTTGATTATGGGATAGCTTTTTATTTATATTTATAAGTGTTATAAGTAGACAGCTGCTGCAAGCTGGCTTGCTAAGATGCTGGAAAGTAGCAAAGCTGCGGAGCCATTCATTTTTCTGCTTATGCTTTTTCTTCATTGT
>JAFORL010000112.1 GCA_017393285.1 Lachnospiraceae bacterium | reverse complement strand
TAAACAGGCGGTAACGATAAAGGAGTGGGTGACGCTTTGTTATAAAGCCGTTGCAAAGAAGCCGGAGTTCAGATTTGTAAATGCTGATGTTTCACAGCGCGAGTATTTTCCGTTTCACGATTATGAGTATGTGTTAGATGTGAGTAAGCAGGAAAAACTGATGTCAGAGACCATTTCTCTTGAGGAAGGATTGGCAAAGGAGTTTGCGTGGTACAAAGAAAATCCGGATAGCGTTTACTACCGAAAACCATATAGTGATGCAATTGCAAGGTTGTATCAGAATGGTGGATTTTAGAAAAAAGTCAAAAGGCAACCCCTTTACATATGACAAAATGTTTTATTCTGTAATAGGAAATTGCGATGCAATTTCCTATTACATAAAAAACACTCCGCGAGGATGCGCAGACCGCGGAGATGGAGTTAATTGCTGCGCAATACCGCGGTCGCACTAGAGTTTTGCAAGCAAAACTCTTTATTCTGTCTTGTAAAAGGGTTGCCATAATAATTTAAAGAAGATTGTAATCCCTATCTTATCTAAGAAGTATATGCATCTTTGATAAGTTTCGTAGCCTTTACCATGTTGATAAGGCTAGCTTTGGTTTCCGGTAATCCACGGGTTTTTAAGCCACAATCCGGATTGATCCAAAGTTTTTCTTTTGGAATTTTTTGAAGCATGGTTTTGATTACTGTCACAAGTTCTTCCACAGAAGGAACTCTCGGAGAGTGAATGTCATAAACGCCGGGACCAACTTCTGTTTCAAAATCATTTGCCCGTAGGGCATCTAATATGAGTAAATCAGAGCGGGATGCCTCAAAAGTGATTACATCTGCATCCATATCGTCAATGGAAGGAATAATATCGGTAAATTCGCTGTAACACATATGGGTGTGAATTTGCGTGGTTGGTTTTACACCACTGTGTGTCAGGCGAAATGCCGGAATGGCAAAATCTAAATAATGGCTGTGCCAGTCAGATTTTCGAAGTGGCAATTTTTCTCTAAGGGCAGCTTCATCAATCTGGATAATCTGGATGCCGTTTTTCTCTAAATCCAATACTTCATCACGGATTGCCAATGCAATTTGTGTAATGGATTCTCGGATGGAAATATCTTCTCTAGGAAATGACCAGTTCAATATAGTCACAGGTCCTGTAAGCATTCCCTTCATGTGTTTTTTTGTCAACGATTGTGCGTAAACAGACCAATCTACTGTGATCGGTTTCTTGCGGGAAACATCGCCCCAGATGATTGGCGGCTTTACGCAACGGGTTCCGTAAGATTGTACCCAGGCTTTTTCTGTAAACAGGAAGCCATCTAAAGCTTCACCGAAATATTCTACCATATCATTTCGCTCGTATTCGCCGTGTACAAGTACATCAAGCCCGATTTCTTCCTGCCATGCCACGCAGGCTGCAATTCTTTCTTTGTTGAAAGCTTCGTATTCCTCTTTGCTGATGGCTTGTTTTCGATAAGCGGAACGATTGGCTTTGACCTCTTTTGTTTGTGGGAAGGAACCAATGGTTGTAGTCGGAAAATCAGGAATTTCTAATTCTTTTTTCTGTAATGCCTGACGCTCCGTTCTCTTTGGTAATCTTGTAAAGTCAGTTTCGGAAATGTTAGCGAGTCGTTTTGTTACTTCGCTATTTTCGCAGTCTCTTTTTTGGGTAAATAAACGTTGATTGTCAAGGTAAGCCGGATTTGTTTCATAGTTTTCCTGCGTTGCAAGTTGACTAAGTTCCTTTAACTCCAACAATTTTTCTTCTGCAAATGCAAAATGCGAGGTGTACTGTTTGGAAAGTTTCGTTTCATGTTTCAATGTGTAAGGCACATGAAGCAATGAGCAGGAAGTGGAAAGTACGGTTTTGATATGTTTCTGTTCAAGAATTTTCAAAATACGAAGGGTATTGGCATAGTCATTTTTCCAGATGTTTTTACCTTTTACAAGTCCGGCAAATAGTATTTTGTCTGTTGGGAAGCCTTTTGTTTCAATCAACTGTAAGGTTTCTTTTCCTTCCAGAAAATCCAAACCGATACCGTCAAAATCTAGTGAAATCAATTCTTCGTAAACGTCTCTTACGTCTCCAAAGTAAGTCTGTAATAAGACGCGGCAGTTTGTTTTACAAGGTAAAATTTCCTCGTAAATATTTTTGAATAACGCAATATCCTCATTTGTCATGTCACAAACAAGCATTGGTTCGTCAAATTGCAACCAGGAAATCTGTTTTTCCTCACAACGTTTGATGATTTCTTTGTATGCAGAGATTACTGCATCTGTGAAATCCTTTGCAGTTTTAGAACCTGTAAATCTACATAGTTTAAGCAGGGTATAAGGACCTGCAATGACTGGTTTTGTTTCGATTCCAAGTGCCTTAGCTTCCGCATACTCTTCCCATGGTTTGTATCCTGACAGTTCGATGGTAGTGTCATCTTCTACTTCAGGAACGATATAGTGATAGTTGGTGTTGAACCACTTTTTCATGGCAAGGGCTTTTACGTCGCCAGAAGTACCCTGATAGCCTCGCGCCATTGAAAAATAGGTATCTAGTTCTGAAAGTTTTAAATCTTTATATCTTTTTGGAACAATGTTTAATAATTGGGCAGTATCTAATAATGTATCATAAAAAGAAAAATCGTTGCAGGAAATAAAATCTATTCCCGCATTTTTCTGTGTCTGCCAATGTGTCTTTCTTAATTCTTTTGCAGTTTCCAATAATTCTGCCTGGTCAATTTCTTGCTTGAAATATTTTTCTGCAGCAAATTTTAATTCTCTTAATGTTCCGATTCTTGGAAAACCAATCACAGAAGTTTGCATAATAATCTACCTCCATAAATATAGAATGTTCTCTTGGAATCTTTCCTATGCCATAATTTCGGTTATACTTTACTTGGATTCTCTCTATTTTCTTGAGCAGGCTTCCATTGCTTTAGCGACATGAAACGCACCCTGCGAAAATGTCCCACAAATGTAGTGAGTGGTAAACAGTAATCACCAAATGATGTAATGGGAATGTCTTGCTCCAAGAAAAAATTTTTGCGAAAATCTTGTATAAAAAGACTCTGCGAGAACATAAGTTTATGTAACAGTCCAGCCAATCTGTCCATAAGTTATAGCACAGTTAATCTGGCGCTTATACCTGCAATGGCTGATTTGTTACAAGTGTCTGGTAGTTATTATAATAGGCAGTTAGCTATTTGAAAAATACATAAAAAGGCGGGTTGGATATAGCTTTAAACTATATCTGATCCGCCTGAAAACAGGATGGTAAATGTGTGTTTTTTACATAAATTAGGAAAAGTGTGTCAGCAGCTTTCAATCCATCCAACGACGCTTAAGTTTGTTCTCGTCAGTAGCTTTCATCCAATCGAACGTCGCTAACGCTTGTTCTCTTGGGAAAGCCTTGCATGCCAGTTTCCTAGTTTTCGCATTGAGCTTGCGCTCTTTGCTCAAACATGAAACAGTGCATGGGAAAGCCTTGCATGCCAGTTTCTAAGGTTTTTGTATTGAACTAAGAATCTTCACTCAAATCGGAAACTGTGCATTTTAGAGATTCCAAGTAGGATTCTCCTAAGCGGCTTAGCAATCCTTTTTTGTGGGTAATGTAGCCGATTTGCATATCCCCTTCGTCGGCTAAAGGGACTGCAATGATATTTTCTCCATTTAATTTTTTGTCAATGACACCACTACATACTGTATATCCGTTTAATCCTATGAGCAGATTAAAAAGCGTTGCCCTGTCACGAACACGAATGTTTTTTTTCCGTTCAAAAGAGGAGAAGATTTCCTCGGAAAAGTAAAAGGAATTATGTTCACCCTGTTCAAAGGAGAGGTAAGGATACATCTGCAATTCTTCATTTGTAATGATTTTTTTGTCCGCCAATGGATGTTTTTTACTAATGAAAACATGAGGTTTGGCATGGAATAGGGGGTGAAATTCTAATTGATGGGACTTTAAAATTTTTTCTATTACTTTTCGGTTAAAATCATTAAAAAATAAAATACCAAGCTCACTTCTCATTTTTGCCACATCTTCTATGATTTCATAGGTTTGGGTTTCCCGCAGACTAAAATCGTATTCTTCCTGTCCGTATTCTTTGATTAAATCCACAAAGGCATTGACTGCAAAGGAATAGTGCTGGGTTGAAACGCAAAATTTCTTTTTGCCACCGGAAGCCGACTTATATTTTTCTTCTAAAATGGTAGC
>JAFORL010000111.1 GCA_017393285.1 Lachnospiraceae bacterium | reverse complement strand
TTTTATGTAATAGGAAATTGCGATGCAATTTCCTATTACATAAAAAACGCGACCCGAGGATGCGCAGACCGCGGAGATGGAGTTAATTGCTGCGCAATACCGCGGTCGCGCTAGAGTTTTGCAAGCAAAACTCTTTGTTCCATCAGGCAAACCGTGGATTTGTCGGAGTAGATTCTAGGACAGAAAAGGTTTGCTTTTAATAGGTGTTTTTGTTGATGTAGGTTGGTTCGATTTTGGAGTATACGATTTTTTGGCTATGATATAAGCTATAATAACCGGAAAGTACATAGCTGACAGCACAGGCAAAAGCAAATAAAACCAGCCCTTCACCCTGGAATAATTCGATACTCAAAAACAAAGATGCAATGGGACAGTTTACAACACCACAGAACACAGCAATGAGTCCGATGGCAGCTGCAAAACCGGCAGGTAAGCCTAGCAAGGTACCAACCACACTGCCAAAGGTTGCACCGATAAAGAAGGAGGGAACAATTTCTCCACCCTTGAAGCCGGCGCCTAAGGTGATAGCAGTGAATATAATCTTAAAAAGAAAGGCAGCAGGGAAAATAGCCTTGCCTTCCAATGCACGCAATACCACATCCATACCGGCACCATTATAATCATAGGTTTGCAGTAATAGAGTCAGGATTATTACCAAGGTACCACCTACAAAAGCACGTACAAAAGGTTGTTTGATCTTTTTCTTGTAGAGGCTGTGGGTCTTGTGAATGACAACACAAAATAACACGCTGACCATGGCGCAAAAGGCAGCCAGACTACCTACCTGAATAACACGCAAAGTCGTGACCTTCGGAATGTTTGCCAAAATATAAGTCTTGGGCATAATACCAAAATGTGCTGCAATATGGTAGGCAATTACGGAGGAGCATAGACAAGGAATAAAGGCTACATAGTAGAGCACACCTACACTAATGACCTCCATACTAAAAATGGTAGCGGTAATGGGGGTGCCAAATAAGGCGGAAAATACGCCACTCATACCACACATGGTTATGATGTGCAGATCTTTGGAGGAAAGACGCATGCCTTTTCCTAATGTAAAACCGATACTGCCGCCAATTTGTAAAGCAGCACCTTCGCGACCGGAAGAACCACCAAAGAGATGGGTAATCACTGTGGAAATGAAAATCAAAGGTGCCATACGAAAAGGCAGTGGTTTTTCCGTACGAATGGACTTGATAACCCGGTTGGTACCGCCGTCGTCTAACATATGGGTTTGTCGATATAGAAATACAATCAAAAGACCGGCAAGGGGGAGCAAAGAAATAATCCAGGTGTGGCTGGTTCGAACTGCAGTTGCGGTATTGACACAATAATAAAATGCCGAACCGATGAGACCACACACAATACCTGTGATTACGGAACAAAATCCCCATTTGATAATAGAGAATACCAGTTTGGTAAATAGTTTTCCTTTTCTTACAATACGCGGTTTGAAATTTTCAATGGTTTCTTTCATAGTTATCTTCCTTTTCTATCATTAATCTATGCTTGGACTTTCTTTGAAACCAAGCTCCTTAGTTTTCTATTTTGGCTATCTGTCTGCTTTTGTCCAGTTGATTTACGGGCAAACAGGCAATAGTAATTATATCATACTTATTAACGAAAAAAAAAGCAAATATTGTGGAAAAAAATTACAAAAAGAGATACAATAGAAGAGAGGGAATTGGAATTGTTCTGGGTTAGGCTAAGACATTTTCGTTGGTAGCCGTAAGATTATGTTCGAAGCATAAAAATGCGATTGCGAATTAGCATATTTAGGGAGAAGGGATTTATCGCGGAGAGAGAGGGAGAAAAATGGATTATAAAAAATATGTACACCAACTGGTGCAATCATTTCGTGATAATTCAACCAGTAACTATATGTTTATCAAACATTATGATACTTTGCTCGTTCCAGAAAAGGAGCTTTATCATGTCGTGGCAGATGAAACCTCGGGATTGTGTCTGTTATTTCATGTATTTCCGCTGCATACCATGCAGGGACCTTATGCTCCGTTTTTAGATTGGATTAGAGAATTATATTATTCTTATTTTAGGAATGAAACACCAAAAGAATTTTTGGAACATGCGGGGGTCTATCGTTTGCTACAACCCTGTTTTGAATCATATATTGTATGTGGGGTTGCAGAGAGAACAGAAGATTTATTGGAGAATGAATTCACGTTTGAGAAAGAGCAGATGCTTCTTTCTATCACAAATATATATAACTATATTGCAAAGAAAAGACCGATTTTTATTTTCTTGGAGAAGATGCATTTGGCCAACAAATCCTGTATTAAGTTGTTATATAACTGGGTCAAGAAAAATGAATTAAAAAATGTACAAATTTTTGGCTTATACAATGAGTTATACAAGCCAGTTGATTATTTAAAAGCGTCCTGGAGAAAGCTGATTGATGAAGTGGAAAGACAAGATTTGCAGTATGAGTGGACCGGGGTGACCACAGAGACGACCATTGATGTGCAGGATGTTTTTATTCCTCATAGGGAACAGATGCCGGCACATGTTGAGACTGCATCCAATTTGTATTATTTTTTAGCTATAGATGATGCCAGGTATTACCTGGGAATTTTGTACGCCTATGCACAGAAAAAGAAAGAATGTCAGGAAAAAGTCATCCTGTGTGTCCAGATGCTCAAGATTTACACTTTGGTTTTGCTATTGGACAAAAATACCACAGAAGCCATGCAGGTATGTGCGCGAATAGGTGATATTTGGAAAAGAACAAAAGAAGATGGTATTTTATACACCTATAATTTTTTGAGTGCCATGTGTCAATTTGGTACTGAAAAAATGGGAAACAAAGTCGATGCCTATGTAGATAAATGTATTGAAATCGCCAAAAGAACCGGTAGTGATTTGGATGTATACAAGGCAGAAGTTTTGCGTTTGATTTCGAATTATAACTATTGGCGTGATGTGTTCGAGAATTGTTATCATTTTTATATATCAGACGAATTTCTTCAAAAGACCAAGAAATATGGTTTTGATAACCTCTTGGCATATATTTATGTCTATAGTTTTGATGGCAGTGAAGAGGTTGTGCGTAGTGTAATAGATGGAAAAGGCGAGCAGAAGTACTTTAACGAAGGGGTGGCAATTGCAGAAAGACTGAAAAATTATCATTTTCTTGTTTCTGCTTATACCAAGAATATTGTTTTGTTTTCCCAATATGGTTGCCATCAAATTGTGGAGGAAATGTACAAGAAAAAATTGCACATTTTGGAGATTAGCGGAGCGAATCCCATTCGTCGTCTTCACACCTATAACGGACTTGGCTACAATGCCAGTATGGCAGAAAAATATACCAAGGCAGAAGAATATTTTCAAAATAGTTTGGAGGCATGTCTGGAAATAGAAGATGGAGAAGAAGTGGCAGTCACACTCTATAACAGTGCAATTAATAAGATTTTGGCTAGAGAATATACCATGGCAGCAAAGGATCTGAAATTACTGTTGCAAATTATGGAAATGCTCCATATGTACACCATGAATGTTTGTGATATTTCCAGAGTTTATGGTATGTTGGGATTTTGTAGTTTATATACAAAAGAGGAATACACCTGTTATTTGTGTATGAATCGCATTGAAGTATATGTCAGGCATTTGAAGTATATTGAAGGGGAAGAAAAATATAATTACTGGCATAGTACTTTGTTTTGGTTTAGAATATTGAGAGCCAGTTTATATTGCAAAGAAAAGCGATATAAAGAAGCGGAAATGGAGTTCGAAAAAGCAGATTTCCATCAGAAAGCAGATTTGGGAAACCGTATTGTAAATTATACAATTTATGTGACAGAGCTTGCCAATTTTTACGAAAAAATTGGCAGGGAAGAGGAACGAAATGCAATTCTTGAAAAATCGATTTCTGTATGTAAGAAACAGGGATATCATCTGAGAGAAGAGTATTTTTTGAATATGTTACATAAGCAAACAACCATGAAAAAAAATAGCTATCATTTCCAGAGAGTCATATCAGATCGGTTTATTTTAGATAAAATCCAGAATCTTGCAACGAAAAAGAATTTGGCAATCAATCAAAAACATATTGATTTTATGGTTGCCTGGCAGGAGTTGTTAAATCGAAATTTGAGTTATGAAGAAATGGTGGGACGGGCAATTTTTATGATGAAAAATTATTTCGATTTAGATGGCGTATGTTTGCTTAGACGAAATAAAGACTGTGAGATTCAAATGGAGTTTTTTGATGGCCCACAATCCAATGGCGTAGATACCTGTGTGACAGATTGTGTGCGCAGTATGTCAGAAAAAGAATATGAGAAAATTTTCAAATATTTCAAATTGGATAATAACGCCATCTTGACGAACCGTATTGATAAGGGATTTTTGGAATACAAGAAGCTTTTGAAATTATTTGATATTCATCATTTGATTACCTTGTATGCCTTTCCTTATGTGGCACAAAACGGAGAGGTGGAAAGCGTTTTGGTTGGATATGTGGAAATGCGGAATGATTATTTGAGCAGTCGACACTTATTGCAAAATCAGGATTTTAAGATTATGAAGTATTTTACCAACCAGTTATATGTGGCTTTGGAGAGAATTCAATCCATGCAGTTGATCAATCGAATGAATAGTCAGTTGCGAGATATGGCAGTTACAGATTTGTTGACGGGCTTGTATAATCGACAGGGATTTGAAAAGCGTCTGGAGGAGGATAGCCATAAGGCTAGCCAGGAAAATTGTTTTGTTTATGTGGACTTAGATAATTTCAAATATTACAATGACACCTTCGGACATGGAATCGGCGATTTTGTTTTGGTTCGATTTGCGCAACTGTTGGAACGTGTGGTAGAAGGTTTGGGCTATGCAGTTCGATATGGTGGAGATGAATTTGTGCTGGTATTGGAAGATTATAGTCTGTCTGATACAAAACGACTAGCAAAAAATATTGGTTTTATGATGCGGCATAATTTTACCGAAACAGTGGAACAACGGATTGGAAAAAAACATAAGATTCCGGCAGATAAATATCTGACCTGTTCTATTGGTATTGCCAGTTGTAAAGGATTTGATGGTGATACTGTGGGAGAGGCTTTGAACAAAGCAGATAAAGCCTTGTATTATGTAAAGAAAACCACCAAACATGATTGTGCTGTTTGGGATGAGCTACCAGAAGCATACCAATAGGTACTGGTGCCAGAAATATAAAGTAGATTCGAAAGTATTTGCGCTTAAGAGATATGGATAAGCATCTGTGTTTGAAGAGTTGTAAAGGATATGGATGCGTATTTGAGTTTGAAAGAGCTGCAAAGGATATGGATGCGTATCTGTGTTTGAAAGAGCTGTGAAGGATATGGATGCGTATCTGTGTTTGAAAGAACTGTAAAGGATATGGATGCGTATTTGTGTTTGAAAGAGCTGCAAAGGATATGGATGCGTATCTGTGTTTGAAAGAGCTGTGAAGGATATGGATGCGTATCTGTGTTTGAAGAAAAAGAAAAGAGAGCTGTTCACATAGCGTGTAACAGCTCTCTTTGATGCACAGGGCTGACGGTAGCCTTTATCTGTCGCTCTTTCCTGACATTTCTTCTTCTTGGCGCTTAATCATTTGACGAACCATTTCGCCACCAACTGATCCATTTTGCGCACTAGTCAGGTTACCATTATAACCGTCACTTTTTAAAGGTACTCCTAACTCGTCAGCAACTTCCATTTTAAAACGGTTCATTGCTTCCTTTGCCTCTGGCACTTCCATTCTGTTTGAACTATTATTTGCCATTTTAAACACCTCCATGATCGCGGTTAACGTGTATGCTGATAAGGACCCGAATGCCTTATCTTAGCATCACTGCTTTGTCTCGGTCACTCGTTTCGCTTATCGTACTCTTATTATGGACGCTGGTTAAAAAAATATACGTAAAAAAATGAATTTGTTTCTTTTTATTAATCTGGCACTTTACAAAGAAACAGTGACAGCTTGCAGGCAAAAGGCGATGTTTATTTATGTGTAAATTTGATAGAATAGAAATATAAATAAAAAAGAGAATAAAAAAATATAGGTAATTGCGAAACTAACAACTGAAAAGAGATGTATAGCTCGTGAAAACAGGATATATTACAAAAATTTACAGTTTGGTACAATAACTTCAAATTTAGGCGCACTTTAATAAGCCTAGTGAAAAAATGGCTGTTAAGTTGGTAAGCCCTATGCAATTAGAGGTTTCAGACTTCGGATGTATTCGTGGCGGTGGATT
>JAFORL010000110.1 GCA_017393285.1 Lachnospiraceae bacterium | reverse complement strand
TACTGATGTACAGACGCTCATGACAGCAGCGGCTGAAAAGACAGCAGTCCAGACGGCAGTTCTGAAAGATGATGATGTTCAGACCTATGCAGGAAAGACAGACACAGACAAGACCTGGGCAGAGCTTGAATCGGCAGTAGCAGCATCCAAGACAGCTATTGAGAACAAGAAGGCAGAAATCGAAGCATAAGGTTAATCTCTCCCAAACAAATCACAGTTTGTCCGGGAAAGTAAGTAACCCGTAAATCGACCCATCCCACAAGAATGTACAAACCCACCGTCCGAGGGCCTCAAAACCCTCGGATGGTTTACACTCCAAATCGGAGTGTCCTTTCAGGTGCAGACTTCTTAGAAGGACAGCATTTCCTATTGCATAAAAAACGCTCCGCGAGGATGCGCAGACCGCGGAGATGGAGTTAATTGCTGCGCAATACCGCAGTCGCGCTAGAGTTTTGCAAGCAAAACTCTTTGTTCTAGTGTTCGTTGTATCAAGTTACGGAACCTTAGGAAAATGATGAAATTTAGAATTTGCATCTTTTAAGGAAAATGAGTGAAACATAATGCAGTGATATTTATAACTGTAGACAATTTAACAAGATGGACATGGTTTGTATAAGCACTTCTCGATACTTTGAGCTTATCCCACAAAAACACTCTCTTTGAAGTGCTGACGAAATCAATGTACATAAATTGGTGTGTTCCCTGCTCGATTCAGACGCCACTTTAGAGCAGGGGAATACATCTTCTAGAAAGGGAAAATAAATAATGACGACTTATGTACTTTTATACATAAGCAATGCAAAAATTGATAGAAAGGTGAATTGGCTTTTTTGTGTTAGTGCAGCAAAGTATAATGCTAATCACAAATAGCATATTTTATTCTGTGGAACAGTGTTAGAAGATGATTGACCATTGACAAATGATTTACAAGAAAAGCCCAAGAAAGTATTTGCGGAAAGATTTTGCTATCTGTCTTATGATTTGCAGGAGGAGCAGGTTGAAATGGAGCGAGATAATATAGTGAAAAAATAAATCTATTAACATGCCCCAAATGATCTCATAGAGAATTATAAATATCACCACTGGAAGGGGTCAAACCCTTCTGCTGGTTTATAAAGAAAGATTTGTTATACGAATTGTTTAGACAAGTCAGGATTTTGCGTAACCTCGTTTGTAGACACAATTATGTCAGAAGAGATAAGGTTTTACTACGCAGATTGAAATATAGAAAAAATATCATAAAAAAGTATCGGTCATTTCTGTCACCGTTTTGACCTAAGCTTATCAATATAAAAGAAAGAAGGAAAAATGTATGCATTTGAGAAAATTATTGTTGCTGGGACTTTTGGCATGTACCCTTACTGCTTGCGGGCAAAAGCCAATCCATGATACTAGTTTAAAAGAGAATAGTCATGTTTCAGATTTGCAAGAAGCCAAAGAAGCTGAGAAAGGCTCAACACAGAAATTGATTGGCAAATATAAGATTGAAGGCACAGAGCATACTTTCTATGTAGTGGAAGAAAATAAGCTTTCTATTGTAGAAACAGGAACTTATTCTTTTGATGACAAGGGCGTGACAATCCAATATGGAAACAATAGTCCGGTTACCTACAAAGTGGAAGAAGTAGAAGCGGGATTTCAGCTGAAATCAGGGGAGAACATTTTGTTGCCATTGGAATATATGGAAGGAACAGATGGCTTAATGAAAGCCAAACCATTTTCGGGGATTTATGGTGTGGTGAACAATGGTCCGGGATATGTCTTTTACAAAGACGGTACCATAGAGGTAATCACTACCCATGATGCTACGGTTACAAATCAGGAGATTTCCTTTGGTGGTTTGCAATATACCTGGAAAATAAAAAATGAAAAAGTCCAATTTTATGATGGAGAAACATTGGCAATTACCATGGTGCCAACAGAGAAATAATGAAAACCAAATAATAACAAGGGAGAAAGGGTAAATAGGGAAAGGCAAATAAGCAGGGAGAGAAAGTATAACAAATAGGGAGAAAAACGGAAAAATAAGAGAGAAAAAAAATAACAAATAGGGAGTGAAACGGTAAATAGGGAAAGGCAAATAAGCAGGGAGAGAAAGTATAACAAATAGGGAGAAAAACGGAAAAATAAGAGTGAAAAAAATAACAAATAGGGAGAAAAACAGAAAAATAAGAGAGAAAAAGGATAATATAGGGTTTATAAAGGACGTAAATAGTAAGGGGAAGCATGTTTTATGGGTTGTAGGCCTGTATAAGTGATTACAAAATATAAAAAAGTAGGGAGTGAAAATGGCAGTATGAAGTTGTTATTGGTTCTGCTATGTTTGGTTTTATTGTTTTTTTATCTTCCATTGGGAATTGCATTGATTTTGCTTTTGATTGGCTACATTTGGTTTGAAGATAAATATTGTTAAATTGCAGAGAAGTTAGTATAAAAAATTTGTGTAACTGTGCATAATAGACTTGTTAAGAAAAGCAAACAGTAAGGAAGCCTTTCAGGGTTTCGTATCTATGGAGGAAAAGTGTAAGCAGAGAATGGCAGATAATAGAATATAAGTATCATTACAGCCGGTTTATACACAGGTATGTGTGTATAGACCGGCTTCTTTGTTTGGAAAACTTTAAAAGTGCTATTCCAAAAACTTCATGGATAAATAGGCTTGGTCCAAATCATCTTGTGCGATGCCTAAGTAACGCTTGGTTACATTGTAATCCGTATGGTTGTAAATATCCATAATTACGACAGGGGAGATGGCTTCTTTGGTCCAGGCATGGTAGCCCCAGGTTTTTCGTAATCCATGGCAGGCAATTTTGGCATGGATATTGAGTTCTTTGTAGGCGGTAGTCATAATACGCCATGCCTGTTGTCTGGAAATAGGTCCATTGGTTTTTTTTCTGCTGGCAAAAATATAGTTGCCACGACGATAGGGATAATATAAACGAAGGGCGTCAATGACACAAGGATTGAGTGCAATGGTTTTTGCTTTTTTGGTCTTTTTTTCTATCACAGTTAGGTGGGGATAAAAATGATGCTGGAGG
>JAFORL010000109.1 GCA_017393285.1 Lachnospiraceae bacterium | reverse complement strand
TCACTTCAACTAGTCCTACCTGTACCCTTTCAAATTTAAAAGCCGGTTCTCGATATTCCATAAGAGTAGTAGGCAAAGGTGCTAACAATATGGAAGACTCAAAAACTTTAGAGACAAGCACTAAAATTACTAAATTAACACATGTAGGAAATGACAAATGGTATCATTATATTCCGCAAGCAGATTTCTCATGGGAGAGACAAAATGCAGCTGATGGGTATGAATGTCAACTTCTGACTTTAAAAGGAAAACTAGTAAAATCCCAAAAATTGACATCAGGTTCATCATCTAATACATCCTTTTCAGTAAAGAATAATATCATTTACCGTTTCCGTGTTCGTCCATACCAAACCAAAAACGGAAAAACCACCTATACGGCTTGGTCAGAGTGTTTAGGTTTTGAACAACCTTGGGTTACTAAGTTTACAAAAACAAAAAACAGCCTTTACATCAAATGGGAAAAACAAATCGGCGCAACCAAATACGATATTTATATATCAAATAAAGGAAGAAATGCTAACACCTTTAAAAAAGTAGCTACCGTCAAGGCCAATAAAACAAGTTACGTTTTGAAAAAATTTAAAAAGAAAAAAATCAAAGGTTCCAATTATACTGTCTATGTTGTTTCCAAGTTAAAATACAACGGAAAGACAAGTCATTCCGGTCGTGTTTATCTGTGGAAATTAAATAATTCTTCAGAAGGATATATAAACTAGTCAAATAAGCAAAAAAATTGCAACCGTTCAGCCGGGTCATTTATAAAGTGCCAGCTCAAAAAAGAACCGAATTAAAAAAGGCTGGTCACTTTATTTATGATTGGCGTCTCGTCTTACAAGACTTGACACGAAGCATTAATCTCAGTCGGAGCTTGTAACCACGACTGAGACAAAAAGAAAGGGTTGTCGCTCCAAGAATACAACACACATAATATAGCATTTGTAAATAAGGCACTATATTCTGTGATGTATTTCTGATTGCGACAACCCTTTCTCTTTATATTAACTTTTTTGATGATAGCTGACAAAAAATATTAACCTTTTTGCTGATAGGTAGCCAAAAAGTCTTTCAAATTTCCCATAGCTTCTTCCAATACTTCTACTCTTGGCAAATACACCACTCTGAAATGATCCGGCTGTCCCCAATTGAAACCGCCACCATGTACCAAAAGCACCTTTTTCTCTCTCAAAAAGTCCAATGCAAATTTTTCATCATTGGTGATATTAAATTTCTTAATATCAATCTTTGGAAAGGCATAAAATGCTGCCTTTGGTTTCACCACACTGATTCCCGGTATATCATTCAAGGCCTTGTAAATATATTCTCTCTGTTCATAAATTCTTCCGCCAGGCACAATATAATTTTCTACACTTTGATGTCCCCCCAATGCCGTTTGTACAATAGACTGGGCTGGCACATTGGAACACAAACGCATATTAGACAACATATTGATGCCCTCAATATAATCTTTTGCCAAAGCTTTGTTACCACTTAAAATCATCCAACCAATTCTAAAACCTGCAATCATGTGGGATTTTGACAAACCACTAAAGGTTACACAAAACAAATCTGGCGCAAGAGAAGCAATAGAAATGTGTTCTTCTCCATCCATAACCAAACGGTCATAAATCTCATCCGAAAAAATAATTAACTGATGTTCTCTTGCAATTTCCACAATCTGTTCTAAGATTTCCTTTGGATACAAAGCACCTGTTGGATTATTTGGATTAATCAAAACAATCGCTTTGGTTCGATCATTTACCTTTTTACGAATATCATCTAAGTCCGGATACCAATCTGACTCTTCATCACAAATATAATGAACGACTTTTCCTCCTGCTAAGGTTGCAGTAGCTGTCCAAAGCGGATAATCTGGAGCCGGAATCAAGATTTCATCTCCATCATCCAGTAAGGCTTGCATACTCAAATTAATCAACTCACTGGCACCATTTCCCGTATAGATATCTTCAATTCCGACATTTGGTATATGTTTTAATTGGGCATATTGCATAATGGCTTTTCTGGCTGCAAACAAACCTTTCGAATCCGAATAACCTTCACAAGCCGTCAACTGCTGTTTCATATCGAAAATAACTTCCTCCGGACTCTTGAAACCAAATGGTGCCGGATTACCAATGTTCAACTTCAAAATATGCATTCCTTGTTCTTCCATATGTTTTGCTGCATCTAACACTGGTCCACGTACATCATATAATACATTTGCTAACTTTGATGATTTTGAAAACTCTCTCATAGTACCGCTCCTTCCATCAGCCTTTCTCACCGGCTTACTGCTTATCTTCTCTGAACCTTGTCCCAATAACCACATAGGTTCAACATCTAATACCTTTGCTAAAATTTGAATAATATCCATACGGGGAATATTTTTTCCACTCACATATTGGCTCATATGGCTCTTACCAATCCGAATTCCCATAGGCGCGCCTATTTGTTCCGCAAGACGAATCACATCTACCTGTCTAAATTCTTTTGCCTGCATGGCCACTCGTAACCGTTCCGAAAAATCCGACATAATAACCAATCACATCCCATCTATCCATGAAACAATCTAACCGTATTTGCAAGTAGCTTCATAAGGAGCAGACTGTAAATACAGGCTTCTTCTTAATCATCTTAGCACTATGAGTTCAAAAGTTCAACACCATAGCGGTTCAATTTATTGAACTTTAATATAAAAACCCCCTTACTCATATTTATCTTATAAGTAAGAGGGTCATGCTATTTGTAACAATGCAGCCTGAGACTGCACTGCCACTGCTCTATTCCATTATTCAGCTAAATATTTTGCCGTTTCCAAAATCTCATTGGCTTGATCAATTTCTTCTTTTGTAGGTGAGCTTACATCATCTAAGGCATAAGGAAGATCTAATTCTTTCCACTTAAATACCCCCAAAGTATGATATGGCAACACTTCTACACGATCTACCGTCTGTAATGTTGCGATAAAATCATGCAACTGTTTCAAATACGTTTCATTTGCTGTAATACCAGGCACCAATACGTGTCGAATCCACATCCTTTTTCCATTGTCTGATAAATATTTTGCCATCTCCAATATATTGGTATTTGGCTGTCCTGTCAATTCCATGTGCTGTGCATTATCAATATGCTTGATATCCAACATAAATAAATCCACATACTTGGTCAACTCTTCGAACTTGCTAAAAAATGGTTCTTCTTTTGTAAAAGGATTTCCAGAAGTATCAATGGTAATGTGCACTTCCTTTTCTTTTGCCTTTTTACAAAAATCCAGCAAAAAGTCCATTTGTAACAAAGCTTCACCACCACTAATGGTAATTCCACCATTGTTTCCCCAATAACTCTTATAACGCAAAGCCTTTTGCAAAATCTCATCTGCCGTCATTTTGGTTACACCCTTATTAGATGCCCAGGTATCTGGGTTGTGACAATATTTACAACGCATTTGACAACCTTGTAAAAACACAATATATCTCACACCTGGTCCATCTGCCGAACCAAAACTTTCTAATGAATGTACCAATCCGAATACTTCACTCATTTTTCAATGCCTCCTTTACTTTGATATGTTTTCTAACCTCCCCTTTAATCTGGTGGTCTTTCCTTAGGTCGAAAACTATGCAGTAATCATGTCCTGTTTATATTAAGAAAAGGTGCCACCTTACGGCAACACCTTTTCCGTTTTTTTATCTTAGATACATGCTACATTATGAAAACGTCTCATGCATATGCAATTCTTGCAAAAACTTACTAATGCTTTATCTTACAAAGACATATGACATGTTCTAGCAATAACGTCCATTTGTTGTTCTCTAGTCAAGTCGATGAACTTAACAGCGTATCCAGATACACGAATTGTAAAGTTAGCATACTCTTCTTTTTCTGGATGTTCCATAGCGTCCATTAATTTTTCTTTACCAAATACGTTTACATTTAAGTGGTGAGCTCCTTGATCGAAGTAACCATCTAAAACGTTAACTAAGTTGTTGATACGATCTCCATCGTTGTTTCCTAATGCAGATGGGTTGATTGTTTGTGTATTTGAAATACCATCCAATGCCCATTCGTAAGGAAGTTTTGTAAGAGAGTTCAATGATGCAACCAAACCATTTTGTTCTGCACCGTATGCTGGGTTAGCACCTGGTGATAATGGTTCTCCTGCCTTACGTCCATCTGGTAATGCACCTGTAGCTTTACCGTAAACTACGTTAGATGTGATTGTAAGGATAGAAGTTGTAGGCTCTGAATCTCTGTATGTGTGATGTTTCTCCAACTTATCCATGAAGTCTCTTAACAACCATACTCCGATTTCGTCAGCTCTGTCATCATCGTTACCATATCTTGGGAAGTCACCTTCCACTTCGAAGTCTTTTGCGATACCGTTTTCATCACGAATAACTTTAACCTTAGCATATTTGATAGCTGAGAAAGAGTCAATTACATGAGAGAAACCAGCGATACCTGTAGCAAATGTTCTCTTTAAGTTTGTATCCATTAAAGCTAACTCTGCTGCTTCGTAGTAATATTTATCATGCATGTATTGAATAGCGTTCAATGTATTTACATACATTCCGATTAACCATTCAGACATCTTGTCATATTTAGCCATTACTTCATCATAGTCTAAGTATTCTGCAGTAATTGGTGCGTAGTTAGGTCCTACTTGATCACCAGATTTTTCATCTACACCACCGTTGATTGCGTATAACAAGCACTTAGCAAGGTTTGCTCTAGCTCCGAAGAACTGCATTTCCTTACCTGTTTGTGTTGCAGATACACAACAGCAGATTGCGTAATCATCGCCCCATACTGGTTTCATTGCATCATCATTCTCGTATTGAATAGAAGATGTTGTAATAGAAATCTTAGCAGCGTATTTCTTGAATGTTTCTGGTAATTTTGATGAATAAAATACTGTTAAGTTTGGTTCTGGAGCTGGTCCCATGTTCTCTAATGTGTGTAAGAAACGGAAGTCGTTCTTTGTAACCATTGAGCGTCCGTCTGAACCGATACCTGCAACATCAAGTGTAGCCCAAACTGGATCTCCTGAGAACAATTGGTTGTAAGATTCAATTCTTGCGAATTTAACCATTCTTAATTTCATTACAAAATGGTCAACTAATTCTTGTGCCTCTGTCTCAGTGATTACACCGTTCTTCAAGTCTCTTTCTACGTATACATCCAAGAATGTAGAAACACGACCAACTGACATAGCTGCACCGTTTTGTGTCTTGATTGCAGCAAGGTAACCAAAGTATAACCATTGGAAAGCTTCCTTGGCATTCTTAGCTGGCTTAGAAATATCATAACCATAGCTTTCAGCCATAACTTTCATAAGTTTTAATTCTTTAATTTGTTTTGCAATTTCTTCTCTTAAACGAATTACGTCATCAGTCATAACTCCGCAACCTGTGTTTGCAAGGTCTTTTTGCTTCTCTTCAATCAAGAAGTCCATACCATACAAAGCCACACGTCTGTAGTCACCTACGATACGTCCACGTCCGTAAGTATCAGGAAGACCTGTTAAAATCTTGTTACGACGAGCAAGTCTGATCTCTGGTGTATAGATTGAGAATACAGCATCACTATGTGTTGTGTGATATTCTGTAAAGATTTTGTGAAATTCTGGGTTTGGTGTATATCCATACATCTCACAAGACTGCTCAGCCATTCTAATACCACCATAAGGCATAAATGCACGCTTTAATGGCTTATCTGTCTGTAAACCAACAACTTGTTCTAAATCTTTAAGTGACTCATCAATGTATCCTGGCTTATGAGAAACAATTGAAGTTACGATATCTGTATCCATATCTAAAACTCCACCTTTTGCTCTCTCTTCCTTTTGTAATTTTTGAAGTGCACCCCATAATTTATCAGTTGCTTCTGTTGGTCCAGCTAAGAAAGTTTCATCACCATCGTATGGTGTGTAGTTGTTTTGGATGAAATCTCTTACGTCGATTTGTTGTTTCCATTTTCTACCTACAAAACCTTCCCATTCCTTGTTTTCTAACATGGTTAAAATTCCTCCTTTTAGTAAATACAATTAATAGTTACGACTTCTTCCGCAGGTTGCACCACCAAATAGTAAGTAACCAAAAAGGGAAAGCCCTTTCACTGTGCATACCATGCGACAAGACTATATAAATTAGCCCAGAATTTGAATGAAAGTCTTACGGTTTACAAGTAACTTCTATAAACCGTCTCAACTACCCTAAATATACCATTTTTTCAAATTGTATACAATGGGCTTATTGACAAAAATTCTCATTAAGTTTTTATCCATGTTTTTCTTTGAATACAATTTTATCAATTAGAGTTCCAAATCATCCATAATCTTTTGCAAGGTCTCTGCAGACGTCTGCAATGCTTTTGTTTCTTCTTCATTCAAAGAGACCGGCACTCTGGTTTCTATACCATTTTTACCAACAATAGCAGGACTGCTTAGCACAACACCCTCCAAACCATACTCACCATGTAACATAGAAGATACTGGTAAAATTGATTTTTCATCTCGGATAATGGCTTCGCAAATTCTCTTTACCGCCATGGCTATTCCATAGTAAGTGGCATGTTTCTTTTTAATAATCTCGTAGGCACTATTTTTTACCCTATTGGCAATTTCTTCGGTTGCTTCTTTGTGGGCATAATGTCCTCTCATTTCGCAAAAAGTATCTAATGCAATACCTGATACATTTGCACTACTCCAAGCAGCAATCTCACTGTCTCCATGCTCTCCAATGATAAAGGCATGCACACTCTTACTATCTACTTGTAAATGTTGTCCCAATTCTGTTTTTAGTCTGGCAGTATCCAAAACGGTACCTGAACCAATGACACGATTTTCCTCAAAGCCAGAAAGTTCCAATGCAACTCTTGTTAAAATGTCAACCGGATTTGCTACGATTAACAAAATGCCCTTGTAATCTCTCTTTGCAATCTCCGGAATGATGCTTTTAAAAATCTGTGCATTCTTGCGAACCAAATCCAATCTGGTCTCCCCAGGTTTTTGATTGGCGCCTGCTGTAATGATAATGATGGAAGCATCTATAATGTCATCATAATCTCCTGCATAGATTTTCATCTGTCTGGCAAAAGGTATACCATGGCTTATATCCATCGCTTCCCCTTCTGCTTTATCTTTGTCTGCATCAATTAAGACAATCTCCGAAAACAATCCACTATTCATCAAGCTAAATGCAGATGCAGATCCTACAAATCCACAACCTATCACTGCAACTTTTCTTAAATTTACCCCATCTATTGTTTTCATCCTGGATAACCTCCTTTTTCTCAAAATGTTCTCTCGGAGTCTTTTTATACAAGAATTTCGAAATAGATTTTTCTTGGATAACGACATTCCCGCAGTGCGTACACGGTGTGTACGACGAGGAAATGGAGAAAATCCAAGGAAAATATAGCTAAAATTATGGTATAAAGGAGATACCGAGAAAACATCAAACCACCTACATGCAAATAAACCTGAAACGGTCTGACCGCAGTAGCTTTCAGCCATACAAACGCCGCATCTTACAGGTGCTGGTTTTTACAATTAAGCATTGCATACCAGTTTTCTAATCTTGCACTTTAACCTAAGTGTCTTTGCTCCGTTTGAAAAGTGTATCACTACCAGACAGTCATGTCTGTTTACCTTGTTTATTATATCCCCTTGTTTCTATTTATACTATACCATATATTTCCAATAAAATCAAGAATGATTACTATTTTTTCTTGTACTTATCTAAGTACAAAATCCAATCTTCTTTTCTATTTTTTTCACAAAGCAGACTTCCTTTACTGTAAAAGTTGTGTCAATAGCAAGCTGGTGCAAACTTACTTCCTAAAAACTAATCTATTGGACAATCTTACCATATGTACAAGAAGTCAACTTGAGGCACAAGAGGGAACACAGATTTTTGCATTCTACCTGCTAATTCTATTTTTTTAATTAATTTTTAATTTTTTATATTTGTTCACACTTTGGACACAATTTAAGTATATAATAACCCAAGATGGTTTTATAACCACATACTTTTTTTCATTTTTTCATTTTTCATATTTAGAAAAAGGTCACCGTGCGAGCGGTGGTCTTTTTATTTTCACTATCCTATTTTTAGGCTGAAAGCAATCTCCTATTACACAAAAAAAGCCCAGCCGACTGCATCATTTTCACTCGGCTGAGCGATTACTATGGAATCAAAGATTGCATTTCATAGTCCTGCATGATTTCTTTCCATTTTTCTATATCAATAGAAAAAGCAAAGTCCTCTATATTTTCTTCTATTTCAATGTCTCGTTTCATTTGTGCCAATTTTTCACTTAAAAATACAGATTCTCTTCCTGCCTTCAATCGATTGATTGGGTTTTGTTTGACGCCCCATTGTTTCCACAGGGTTGCCAATTTTTTTTCTTCCTTTGCATCTCCTTGGCAACTATCGATTTCCTCATATAGTGCTTCCAAAGAACCGTATGCATTGATAAGTGGCACTGCTGCCGCGGATACCCCTTTACAACCAGGAATACCATCTCCCGGATCTCCTTGAATGGCCAACAATTTCACAATATCCTCCGGACGTACCCCTTCTTCCGCCTCTACAATATCTGCGGTATATTCAAACACATTGGAAGGCAGCCCCTCGTAGACTTCTTTTCCATATATCCCGTAAGTGTCTATCATTTGTTCCCTTTTTTTTCGGTCTACAATTCTCCACATTCTTGTGTTGGAATCCACCAATTGAAAATAATCATGATCCTTGGTCACCACATAAGTTGCCAAATCTTTTCCAGCAAATTTTTCTACCAGACTGGCAGCAAAGTCATCTGCTTCATAGTCTTTTGACATAAGCACCTTACAGCCAATGTCCTGCAAAATTTTCTCCATGGCAATGAATTGTTCTTTCAAAGGTGCCGGTGTTTCCTTTCGATTTGCCTTGTAGAAATCTGCTCCTAACTGGGTTCTACGAAAAGTATCTCTGGACATATCAAATACAAATGCCAAATAATCCGGCTTTACTTTTTTATACATAGCCAGCAAAGTACGAAACATGGTATAAATGCCATTGGTATATCTGCCATCGCTGGTTTGCAGAATGGAGCCATACATAGCTTTTCTTTTTTCTTCGTCTTTCTCGAACAATATGCTTTTTGGTAAGTTTCCATAATAAGAAGTACTTAACATAGAAGAACCATCTATAATGATAAATTTTTTCATAAATATATTTTTCCTCTCTATAATACTATGCAAGTGTATTCTGTAGCCAAGAAAATGCACGCTTGCATGCAATTTCGACTGGACACGTGAAAGCCTGACCTGTATCAGTGTGCAGGCTGGCCTGTGGGTTTACATCTGTAAAAAGCGCATTTGCAACATGGCATCTTCATGAAAAATACCACGAAATGTTGTGGTTACGGTCTTGGTGTTTGCTTTTTTGATTCCTCTGGCACTCATACAACTATGACAGCCTTCGATTCGTACAGCAATATCTTTCGACCCAGTTACCATTTCCATAATTTCTGCAATATCCGAACCAATTCTCTCTTGTAATTGCAAGCGTTTTCCCACCATATCTGCAATTCTTGCAATTTTGCTCAATCCAATTACTTTTCCTTTTGGAATATAGGCTACACTAACCTTCATATCATACATCAAAGCCAAATGATGCTCACAATAACTAAAAATATCTATATCTTTTACCACAACCATATCGCTACTTTCTGTGGGAATATCCTGTTCAAAGGTCTTATCAAACATCTGTGCAATTTCTTTGTTGTCATAACACATACCTGCAAACACTTCCTGATACATACGAGCAACCCGTTCTGGTGTATCCTTCAACCCTTCTCGTTCCGGATTATCTCCCAAAGC
Organism: Lachnospiraceae bacterium; assembly: GCA_017393285.1. Classification (GTDB taxonomy): domain Bacteria; phylum Bacillota; class Clostridia; order Lachnospirales; family Lachnospiraceae; genus CAG-411. The sequence continues at coordinate 4,814 of JAFORL010000109.1, read as the reverse complement.
AATCAAAATACCTTTCACATGTTCCCGAATAGCTGCTACATCTATCTCTTTCTTACTCATGGTTTCTTCCTTTCCTTGTCTTAACGCACCATTTCTATCGCTTCTTACACACCACGTTTTTGTGGATCCCAAATGTATTTGTGTAATTGCAATTGTAATTTCACATCATTTAACTGATTTTCTATCAAAAATGTCACAATTTCTTCCGGTTCAATTCTTCCAAATACAGGACTGAAATATATTGCCACGCGATTTTGTAATTTGTAGTTTTCTATCACTGTCTTTGCCGCTTCCAAATCCTCACGACTGCCTACTACAAATTTTACAGTATCTTTTTCTGTCAAAATCGAAAAATTATCCAAGCACATATGCTGGCACATACCACTTCCCGGACATTTGTAATCCACTGTAAAGGAAGGCGCATGCTCTAAGGCAGCAAAAGGTTTCAAATCTACACTGCCGTTGGTTTCTATTTCTACCCGTAAATTTTCATCTTTCGCAAAATATTCCAATACTTCTAATATATTCTTCTGCAGCAAAGGTTCTCCACCTGTGATTGTTACATTTTTCACCTTTGTCTTTTTTACATAAGCATACAATTCCTCTTTTGTCATAGGCGTAAAGTCAGCATCTTTTTCATTTGCCCAAGTAGTGTCACAATAGGAACACTGCAAATTACAGCCTTTCATTCGAAGAAACACCGCCAATTCTCCTGCACGTCTGCCTTCTCCATTGATACTGACAAAGTTTTCTACCACTTCTACTGTTCCCATTTTATGCTTCCTCATACACAGCACAATTGTTTGGTGTTTCATATACTACCATCTGGTGCACTGCATAGCCTCTTTCTTCTAATTTTTTATAAAAATATTTTGCAAAATTTTCTGCTGTAGGTCGAAATGCCACTTCCCGCAACAAAAAACCTTCCATTTGCAAAGCCTGTATGGTGGCATTTTGCAGACTTCCTTTTTCGTAAATCATACTATGGTCAAACCAGTCTGTCACTTCTTTTAACGCTGTTTTTATGTCAGAAAAATCTACCAACATACCTCTTTTTTCACCGTCTGCTTCCAAGGCTTCTCCTTTGATCTGCGCCTCCACTTTCCAACGGTGTCCATGCAAATTGGCACATTTTCCTACATAGCCAGATAAAAAATGTGCAGCATCAAAACTGTTTTCTGTTTTTAAATAATACATATTTTTAACCTCATTTCTGTAATTAAAAGAAGATTGGAATGTTACTTTCTTAAAAATAAAAGAAACACGCAACCTGTCTGTTCACTTGGGCAACGTGTCTATGTGTCTATCTATTCTACTACTTCACTGAAGGATTACGAATATGCGCTTACCTTCGACCTTTCTGAATCTTATAAACGAAAATGTTTGCCCTAGTTTTTTTTATAGACAGGATGGTACAATCGAACTGTCCGTTTCATGGTAACATAGCTTTCTAAAATTCGCAAGATGATTTTTATGATTTTCCCCTTTACAAATGAGATAATCAATGCTAAAGTGAGTAACGGAAACGAAATCTCAAAGTGTTTTTGCTGGCTTCTAGCATTTGCAGAGGACCAGTTCAAATGCGCTCTTAGCGTCTTTTTTGACAGAATAGGAGGAATACACATGCAGATTGGGTTTATTGGTGCCGGAAAAGTGGGCACCAGCTTAGGAAGGTATCTGTATACCCATGGTATACCCATTACCGGCTATTACAGTCGTAATGCGGAACATACTCTGTTTGCTGCAAAGCATACCCAGAGTCAGACTTTTACCAGCATACAGGAATTGGTAGAGGCTTGTGACATCATATGGATTACCGTTACGGATTCTGCCATTGCTACCATTTGGGAAAAGATTGATAAATCCCACATTACAGACAAATGTTTTTGTCATTGTAGTGGTGCCCTTTCTTCTCAGATTTTTACAAATCGAGAACAATATGGTGCATTTGGATGTTCCCTTCACCCTTTGTATGCCATTTCTGATAAGGAAACTTCTTATAAAACTTTAGGTGAAGCCTTGTTTACCCTTGAAGGCGACCAAGCATATGTAGAAGTATTTCAAAAACTGTTTTCTGATTTAGGAAATCCTGTACAGCAAATAGACGCATCCGGTAAACAACGCTACCATGCTGCCGCAGTATTTACCAGTAATCACGTAATTGCATTGGTGCAAGTTGCCACAAACCTGCTAAAAACCTGTGGCTTTTCAGACGAGACAGCACTGGCTGCCATCAGACCTTTGCTTGCCGGTAATACCAATGCAGTTTTAGAAAAAGGACCCTTGGAGGCATTAACAGGACCCGTTGAGAGAAATGATGCTACTACCATCACCAAACATTTGTCTTGTCTTCCTGACGGATATATTCCTTTATACAAGGAACTGACAAGGGTGCTGTTGGAACTGGCATCTCTTCGTCATCCAGAAGCAGATTATTCTGCTATTGAGGAACAAATTAAATTGTAAGAATTTGTCTTACCAGCACAAAGAAAGGACTTATACATTATGAAGAACACAGTACTTACTTTACAGGAACAAAAAAAGAATAATGATAAGATCACAATGTTAACCGCTTATGATTATAGTACTGCCAAGCTCATTGACGAGGCCGGAATCAATACCATTTTGGTTGGTGACTCTCTCGGTATGGTTATGCTTGGCTATGAAGATACCATTTCCGTTACCATGGAAGATATGATTCACCACTCTGCTGCCGTAGCACGTGGTGCAAAAAATGCTTTCGTTGTAACTGATATGCCTTTTATGTCTTATCAAACTTCTGTACAGGACGCCGTTGTCAATGCCGGTCGTTTGATGAAGGAAGGTCGCGCAAATGCAGTAAAATTGGAAGGTGGCAAAGCAGTTTGTCCACAGATTGCTGCCATTACTGCTTGTGATATACCTGTAGTTGCCCATATTGGTTTGACACCACAAAGTGTCAATGCTTTTGGTGGTTTTAAAGTACAGGGAAAAGATGTGGAAAATGCCAAACGTTTGGTGGAGGAAGCCAAGGCGGTAGAAGCTGCAGGTGCCTGCATGGTGGTAATTGAATGTGTACCTGCCAAATTAGCCAGCTTTATTTCCCAACAACTATCCATTCCAACCATCGGCATTGGCGCTGGTAACGGTTGCGATGGACAAGTTTTGGTTTATCAGGATATGCTCGCTATGTATGCAGATATGGTGCCAAAATTCGCCAAACATTTTGGTCAGATTGGAACAGCTATGAAGGAAGCATTTGCCAACTATATTAAAGAAACAAAGGCACAAACCTTCCCTGCTCCAGAGCACACTTTTGCCATCTCTGACGAAATTATGGAAGAAGTAAAAAAAGATTCAGGTTTGATGTAAACAGAAAGGATAAGACTATGATAACAATTGCAACAAAAGTAAAAGAAGTAAGAGAACAAGTAAAAGCATGGAAAAAAGCCGGACTTACTGTGGGTTTTGTTCCAACCATGGGATATTTACATGAAGGACATCAAAGTTTGATCAAACGTGCGGTAGAAGAAAATGACAAAGTCGTTGTAAGCATTTTTGTCAATCCCATGCAATTCGGTCCTACAGAGGATTTAGATAGTTATCCTAGAGATTTGGAAAAAGACAGTGCACTTTGTGAAGCCACAGGCGCAAATTTGATTTTCCATCCGGAACCAGAAGAAATGTACACTGACGGTTTCTGTTCTTATGTGGATATGTCTGTTTTGACAGAAGAATTATGTGGTTTGAGTCGTCCTGTACATTTTCGTGGTGTATGTACTGTTGTTTCTAAGTTATTCCATATTGTGACACCAGACCGTGCTTATTTTGGTCAGAAAGATGCACAACAGTTGGCTATTATCAAACGTATGGTTTTAGATTTAAATATGGATATTGAAATCGTAGGTTGTCCAATCGTGCGTGAAGCGGACGGACTGGCAAAGAGTTCTCGTAACACTTATCTTTCCCCAGAAGAGAGAAAAGCCGCTTTGATTTTAAGTCAAACCATTCAATTAGCAGAGCAATTGTTGCAATCTGGTGAAAAAGATGCTGCTACCATTATTTCTCAAATGACAAAGAAAATTGAAAGCGAGCCGCTTGCCCGTATTGATTACATCAAAATCGTAGATGCTATGACAATGCAACAGATTCCTACCATTGACCGTCCTATTTTATGTGCAATGGCAGTTTACATTGGAAAGACCAGATTGATTGATAATACCATGTTTGAATAAGAAAGGAAGAGCCTATGTTAGTTAATATGTTAAAAGGTAAAATTCACCGCGCCACTGTAGTACAGGCAGAATTGGATTACGTTGGAAGTATTACTGTGGATCCTGAATTGTTGGAAGCAGCCGGCATTTTAGAATATGAATATGTGCAGATTGTAGACGTGAACAATGGCAATCGTTTTGAAACCTACACCATTGCCGGTGAGCCTGGTTCCGGTATGATTTGTCTGAATGGCGCTGCTGCCCGTTGCGTTTCTGTCCATGATAAAATCATCATTATGTGCTATGCACAAATGACTCCGGAAGAAGCCAGCCAGCATCATCCAAATGTGGTATTTGTAGACGAAGACAATCATATTGTAAGAAAAACCACCTACGAAAAACATGGCCGTTTAGAAGATATGTAATAAAAAGAACAAAGAGTTTTGCTTGCAAAACTCTAGCGCGACCGCGGTATTGCGGAGCAATTAACTCCATCTCCGCGGTCTGCGCATCCTCGGGTCGCGTTTTTATGTAATAGGAAATTGCATCGCAATTTCCTATTACACAAAAAAGTATTGTCATTAGAAAGGTTTCCTACCTGCTTCTATGCAGAAACCATCT
>JAFORL010000108.1 GCA_017393285.1 Lachnospiraceae bacterium | reverse complement strand
TTTTATGTAATAGGAAATTGCGATGCAATTTCCTATTACATAAAAAACGCTCCGCGAGGATGCGCAGACCGCGGAGATGGAGTTAATTGCTGCGCAATACCGCGGTCGCGCTAGAGTTTTGCAAGCAAAACTCTTTGTTCTTCTTGTACTGCTTTTTGACAAATTTTGCAGGCAAAACATGCTACAATACCCAAAAAAGGAGGGTGTAGCATGAAACTGAAAGGCATGAGTGAGCGAGAAATTGCAATGATTTTTGTGGGATTTTTGATAGGAAGGGTTCATGTGATAGACATGAGCCCTTTTGTGGTGAGCTTTTTTATGGCAATATGCAAGGAACGATTGCCGCTATTTTGGTATTTTGCCGGATTGGAAGTGGGAATTGTAGGTGAGTTTGGGATAAGAACAGGCGTGTTGTATGGAGTGGTGCTTCTTTTGTGTGCTTTGGGGAGTAAAGTGTTGGAACAAATCGGACAAAAAGCTCTTTTATGGTATAGTCTGGTGGGAGCTATTAGTGTCTGGATTATAAATTATGCAGGGCAGATGGGACAGGCTGTTGGAAGAACAGAACAGATGCTTTGGATGTTGGAAAGTAGCCTTGTTGCCATATTTACCATAGTGATACATAGGGGCATTTATTTTTTTATGAGTGGAAATAAGATTACATACGCGGGAAATGAAGAAATGATTTCTCTTTTGTTTCTGGCGGCGTTGTGTATTTTCGGGATGCCTTTTCAAAATGCCATGGTTTTTGATTCGGTGGAATTGTGTATTGCTTTGTTGATTTTAGTGGTTGCATACCGGTATGGAGCGGCAGCAGGAAGTATGTCCGGTGCAGTGTGCGGGATTTTTTATCTTGCCATGGGACAGGGAATGGATATGCTTGGAATACTGACGGTTCTTGGGTTGGCAGTGGGAGCCTTTCGGGAACTTGGAAAATTAGTCAGTGTGGGTACATTTCTTGGAATCTATGGTTTTAGCGGTGTATGGATTCAGGAAATGTTGTTGGCACAGGGGCGAATTCGCGCGGTAGTAGTGGCTTGCTTCCTTTTTGTACTGCTTCCCAGGCGGTATGTGGAAAAAACGGATGGGATGGTCAGGGAACAGGAGTATGAAGAAGTCAAGGAACAGAGTGCGTACCAGATACAAAGGCGTTTAGAACGATTTGCGGAACCGTTTTTTGAAATGTCCAGAACCTTTTATCAGATGGCAAAACAGCGGGAAAATGTACAGGAAAAAGATATGGAATGTGTGCTTATGCAGGTTCGAGAACAGCTTTGTGACAGTTGTGAAAAGCGAAGTTATTGTCTTGGAAAAAGCAGATATCAACGGTTTCAGACCATCGGTTATTTACTGCCGGCTGTGCAGGAGCATGGTTTCGTGACGGTAGAAGATTTTCCAATGTATTTTTTAAATCACTGCGATTATGCGGAAAATTACGTTTCCGAAATCAATCGGGCATTGCAGCTTAGTTATCAGGAGGTGCAGTGGCAAAATAGACTTAGGGAAAGCAGAGGTGCATTAGGGGAGCAGTTTCACGAGATTGGCTGTCTTCTTCGGGAGTTTTCTAATTCCATTTTGCAGGAACATTTGGTGGAATTGGAGGAAAAACGGGAGCTTATCATGATTTTGAAACGAAATCAGGTCCTTGTAAAAAGAGTGGAATGGGTAGAAAATAACTGTCAGTTGCCGGAACTTCATCTGGTGGCAAAAAGCAGAAAACATTCCTGTGTTACAACAAGGGAACTGGCAAAATGCGTCAGTCAGTTTCTTTGTAAAAACTTTGTACCGGGAACAAAGTCAAAAAATGTGCTTGGGAAGGAGTATGAACATATTGTTTTGGTTCAGGATACAAAATACAAAGTATTTACGGGAGTGGCGAGAACGAAAAAGCATGGAGAAGAGTGTTGTGGGGATAATTTTTCCTGCATGAGACTGGAACACGGAAGGGTGGTTCTTGCACTGGCTGACGGCATGGGAAGTGGGGAAAAAGCCTGCTTTGAAAGTACCTCGGTGGTGGAACTTCTGGAAAGCTTTCTAGATGTAGGAGTGGGAGAAAAAACTGCCATTCATTTGATAAATTCCGTGCTTTTATTACAGGGAGATTATCAATTGTTTTCAACTTTGGATATGTTAATTCTTAATCTATACACCGGAATCTGTGACTTCGTAAAAATGGGCGCTTCTGCCGCATTTATCCGACGGAAAGACCGGGTGGAAACGGTAAGTATGGACAGTCTTCCTGTGGGAGTAGTGTCAGAGATTTCCTGTGAGGATAAGAAAAGACAGTTGGAAGATGGAGATATGGTTGTTTTAGTGAGTGATGGAATTTTAGAATGTATTCCTGAAGTCGGACGGGAAGAAATTTTTAAGAGCCGGTTATTGCACTTAAACATGAATAATTCTCAGGAAATCGCAGATACTATACTTCAACAGGCAATTGTGGATTGTCGGGGGGACATTGTGGATGATATGACAGTTTTGGTTGCCACGTTGTGGACAAAATAGGAAATAGGAAGTGTTGAAGTAAGGGGCAGTGTTTGTTATAATCTAAAAAGGGGAGAATTAAATTATTTAGTGGGATTTGTGTATACATAAGAGAGAGAAAGTAGGGAAGATGAATGAAGTTTTGGAGAGACTTGTTAAATAAGCGTTGGGCTGCCTACTCAGTAGGAGCATGCTCCGGTGTGTTATTATTTTGGCTGTTAAATCATATTAGCGTCGGTTTTGATGCGTTATCGTCAATTTATGCAATTGCAAGACCGGTAGTTATGGGAGCAATCATTGCGTATGTTTTAAATCCTTTGGTGGAACTTTGCCAGACGAGGGTTTACAAAAAGATAGCCCACAGACCGAAGATTTCAAGAAATTTAGCGGTATTTACTACATTGATTGTGGTTCTTGCCCTTGTAATTTTGTTGATGGTGGCATTGATACCGCAGATTATCAATAGTATGGTTACCTTTAAGAACAATTTTAGTGAGTATGCAACTTCTTTTGAAAATTGGATTGATAAAATTGTTTCGAATAAACACGGGGTAGGGGCATTATTTAAAAATTCCGATATGACATGGAAAGAACAATTGAGTGAATTGTTAAACAAGGCATCCTCACAGCTTGTAAATGCGGAAAATGTTAATAGCATTATCGGTACATCTTACAGCGTAGGAAAAGGTTTTGGAAATTTTGCCATTGCCTGCATTTTAGCTATTTATTTTCTGTTGGATGCACCTAGAATTTTTGAACTTACCAAAAAATTTGTGCATGTATGCACCACAGAGAAGAAATACAAAGAAATTGCTGAGTTTGGAAGCAGATGTAATAAAATTTTAGTCCGCTTTATTGTATGTGATATTATCGAGGGAATTATCGTAGGATTAGTGAATTTTGTTTTCATGGTGATATTCCGAATGGATTATGCGGTGATGATTTCCGTTGTTGTAGGTATCACTAATACGGCACCAACCTTTGGTCCGATTGTGGGAGCTGTTATCGGTGCATTGATTTTGGTATTGGTAAATCCATTATGGGCAGCATGGTTCTTAATATTTACAATTATTCTTCAGACAGTGGACGGTTATATCATTAAACCAAAGTTGTTTGGAGATACCCTTGGCATTTCATCCCTTTTGATTTTGATTGCCATTGTTGTGGGTGGAAGAATGTTTGGTGTCGTAGGAATTATACTTGGTATTCCTGTGGCGGCAATTTTTGATTATATTTTTAAAGAGATTATTTGGAAAAAGATGGAGCGGTGGAAAGAGATTCGAGAAAAAAATGCAACCGAAATAGAAGAACATTCAGAAATTGTGGAAGAATAATGAACAACTGGAAAGGTAGTTGGAATGAACCTGGATTTTGACAGACATTGTCCGCAAGGAGCAATTGTCGAAGATTAGGAGGAAATCATGGAATTATGGGATGTTTATGATCAATGTATGCAAAAAACAGAACGCACCCATCCG
>JAFORL010000002.1 GCA_017393285.1 Lachnospiraceae bacterium | reverse complement strand
TGTAATAGGAAATTGCGATGTAGGATGCGCAGACCACGGAAAAGAAAAGATGAAAATGTAAAATGTCAATTTGTGGGAAAATATAGTAAAAAAGAAAAGGCAAAAAAGTTGAGTGGCATTTTACGGAAAAATATAGTGGAAAAGAAAAGATAGAAAAATTGAGTGCTTTTTTAATGGGAAAATATAGTAAAAAAGAAAAGACAAAAAAGTTGAATGACATATTATGGGGAAATATGGTGGAAAAGAAAAGATGAAATAGTTGAGTGATATTTTATGGAAAAATAAAGTTGAAATAGAAAGAGAAAAATAAAAGTGGTATTTTATACAGATTTTTGTTGTAAGAATTTGTAATTTATGAATAGTTGTGTATAAAGTCTAATTTTTCTGTGAAAAAAATGTGAAATTTTACAATTGAAAAAGTTTTGAAAATAATTTACTATTATGTGGTTAATATATATGTAACATTTTTGTAACTAAAAAGAAAAGATGAAAATTGGAGGATGAAAGAAATGGCAAGAAAATTTGGCATGAAAAAGAAATTGATTGCAATGGCTCTTTCCGTTGCGTGCATTTCGACAACACTTCCACAGGGACAAATTGTAGCAAATGCTGAGGAAACAGTGACAGCACCAAGCATTGTTTCAAAAAGCTCAAATGCAATTTGGATTGACGGAAGTTCTTATTCAGAAAATGAAAGCAAAGATGCAATTAAGTGGTATCGCGGATCAGATGGATATTATTTATTCCTTCCGTCTAATGCTGATAGCGAGAATTTGACAGTATGGCATTCATTTTCAGGTACTGTAAAAGTTAACGGAAATACACTTGTTAGTGGTCAAAAAACAAATGTTTTTGCAAAGCCTGGAAAATATACTGTAACAGCAGGAAGCAAAAGCTATACACTTCATGTTTGCCATTCAGCAAATGTAAACACTTTGTTTATTAACACAAAATTAGGAAGTTTAAGTAAAATTAATTCAGATGAATCAAAGAAAACAACAGATTCTGGAGATGTTGTATATGTTAGTAAAAAAGGTAAAGTTGGATATGTAGGATTAGAAAAAATAGGAGCAAGAGGAAACTCTACATGGAACGCTGGAAAGGTTATTTCAAAATATCCTTATTCACTTAAGTTTACTGATAAGGTTGATTTGTTTGGTATGTCTGGGTCAAAGAAGTGGAACATGGTAGCCAATGCAATGGACCGTACATTGGTACGTAATAAGTACATTTATGACTTAGCAAGAGATACAAAGTTGCCAAACGCAGTAGATGCAGAGTGGGCAGATGTTTATCAGAATGGAGAATACATCGGAAACTACTTGATTGCTACAAAGGTAGAAATTGGCGGTGGAAAGATTAACATAGCTGATTTGGAAAAAGAAACAGAAGATGCAAATGAACAAGTGGTTATATCTAAGTGTTCTAAAGGTGGTAATCGTCCAACAACTCCAGCAGGAATTACAGATGCTGCGGAAGCAGCAGCTAATGGTGGTGTTGGATATAAGTATTATGATATTCCAAATAATCCAGAGGATATTACAGGTGGATATCTTCTAGAGTATGATTTGGATGAAAGATATGCAGAAGCAAAATCTGGATTTGTTTCAGCAAGAAGACATAAGTTAGTAATTAAAAACCCTGAGTATGCATCACAGGCACAGGCAAAATATATTTCAAATTACTATCAGGAATTTGAGGATGCACTTTTAGCTAAAGACGGATACAACGGTAAAGGAAAGCATTTTACTGATTACATTGATATGGATTCTGCTGCTGCAATGTACATCATGGAAGAGTATTCTATGGATAACGACGGTGGTTCTACAAGTTGTTATTTATACAAAGATAAAGGGGGTAAGTTTGTTTTTGCACCTGCTTGGGATTATGACTGGGCATTTGGTGGATTTAACCAGGAAGAGTTAGATGATACTACAAAATTACCAATGCAGACAAAAACAATGCAGTGCAAAGATGAGAATTACAAGCCAAAAGTAACACTTAGACTTATGGGATTACTTTGCCAGCATGAAGAGTTTATGGATGCAGTTGTTCAAAAATGGAACAATGTTTACCTTCCATATATCAAGGCGTCAAACGGTTTTGAAAGCTCTGCTAAGACTAATAAATTAAAAACACTTAGCAAGTATTTTGAAAACTTGACAGCTTCAGCAAATATGAACTATAAGAGATTTCCACAGTGTTTGAGAGTTCAGATTTGGTATACTAGTCCAAAAGGAAACTGTAATGAAAATCAGGCAGCTTGTGATACAAATAATAAGGAAAAAATCCTTGCAACATATGATCAGTATTGTTCGTATTTGAAGAAATTCTGTGAATCTCGTCAGGGATTTTTGGATGGTTATTTTAACGGATTAGGATTTGCATATAAGAATACAAGAAAAGTATACTTTGACAACAGCAATGCAAATTGGAATAAGGTATATGCACTTGTAACTTCAGACACAAGCAAAACAAGAGCAATTGAAGGAAAGAATATCGGAAACAATATCTTTGTATTTGATATTCCGGCAGCATATACAGCAGTTAGCTTTAAAAATTCAGCAGGAACAACAGCAAAACAAGGTGCTGTGGCAGCAAAACAGACTATTCCTA
>JAFORL010000013.1 GCA_017393285.1 Lachnospiraceae bacterium | reverse complement strand
TTCTTTCCTTTTTTCTTGAATTTAGGAAATTTGGATTTACCTTTGAAGAATCTTGTATATGCTATATGTGCATTTTCTAAAGATTGTTTTACTGCTTTTGAATATACATCTTTAATCCATGCTTTATCAGGATTGTCTGGTATATATTCATTATTTAACCATACAGAAAAGTCTTTAGCAGACATATATTTCTTACCTTGTTTATACCATTCTTGATTTTGAGCAAGAAACATATTATATACAAAACGACAAGTTCCTCTTGTTTGAAAAAACTTATTCTTCTGTTGTGGTGTGAGCAGTATTTCGGTTAGAAATCTCCTCTTCAATTTCCTTGTCCCCCTTTATCTGCTTTTTGTACTTACGAAGTCCATAACGTCTACAACTAAATGCATGAAGTATTGAAACAATATCCTGCACCAACTCTTCTTGTGTAGATAATTTCTCATTGTTTACAATTATTATATTTGTGTTGTATTTTGTTCACCATAAAATGTACCTCCTGTTTTATTTTGGGTATATTTTAATACATTTAATCACATTTATCAGTAAATCCAGTTACTTAACAATTCTCCTTTGGTTTCTGTTTTTTCGTGTATTCTTCACACTATATTTTTGGAAGATGTCTGCTAAAGCAAGGCAAAATCCAGTGTTTCAGCTTCTTGAGTAAGTTCGAAATTCTCTTAGATTTACTGCAATGCAAAAGAGTTTTTGGTATTTTATATGTTGTTTTGGGCTTCTTTTCTGGTGACAAATTTTGTCCATTCCACCTGAAATTCGGGAAATCGTTCTTTGCAGATTGCGTAGGCATGTTTGCCTTGTACTTCATCTGGAAATAAACCAAATACAGTAGGACCACTACCACTCATCAGCGCATTGCAGGCACCCAATTCTAACATGGTATCCTTTATGGTTTGTATGATTGGATTGGCAGGAATGGTAACGGTTTCTAAAACATTTTCCAACTTTTGTGAAATTTGTGCAATGGAACCTTGTTCCAAAGCATCCAGCATACCATCTAAATCTGGATGGCTGGTTAATTGATTCCATTGTAAGTTGCTGTATACCCATTTGGTAGAAATGTCAATATTTGGTTTGATCAACAAAACGTGGCAAGGAACGATATCTTTCAATGGGGTTAAGATTTCACCGATTCCTTCAGACAATGCGGTACCCCCTAAAATACAATAAGGAATGTCTGCCCCCATGGTAATGGCACGTTGCATCAGTTCTTCTTCGCTTAAACCAAGTTTAAAGAGGGTATTGATTCCGGTTAAAGTTGCTGCGCAGTCCGTACTACCACCTGCCATACCGGCAGCAACGGGAATTCTTTTTTCTAAATGAATATTGACACCTTCTGTTAGTTGAAATTCTTCTATTAATAATTTGGCTGCCTTAAAGATTAAATTATCCTGATTGGTAGGCAAATCTTCCCGATTGCTAGATAAAGTGATACCCGGTGTTGCTCGTCGGGTGATGGTAATGGTGTCGTGTATATCTACGGTTTGCATAATCATTTGCACCAGATGGTAACCATCTTCTCTTTTTCCAATGGTATCTAAAGTTAAATTTAACTTTCCATAGGCTTTTTTCGTAATGCTTTGCATGTTATTTCCTCCCTAAGCATACCATGTTCTTTCGGAATCTCCTTTATTCAATCATTTCGGCTATATTTTCCTTGGATGTTCTCCATTTCCTCGTCGTACACACTGTGTACGCACTGCGGGAATGGAGAACATCCAAGAAAAATCTATCTCGAAATTCTTGTATAAAAAGACTCCGAGAGAACATTATCTATTTACTTTTTGTATTAAACTTTGTATTTTGTATACATTATACCATGCTCGTAAAGAATACTCAATATTGTAAAAAAACCAAGGATTCTGTTTAGTTTGATGAAAAGGGGGAAGATTCTATATAGGGCAGGGGTGAGACAGGAAAAAGGCTTTGCAGGTAAAGTGACAAAATTGCTTTAAAGTCAACGGGTTTCACGCAAGCAAGAAGATAAATATGCATTGCAAGTAAAGTGACATAACGAATTTACAGTCAATATAGTGTAGGAAAGAGAGGAAAAGAGAATGAAGGGATTATGGTTACCCAGAATGGTATTTTGTATTTTTTTGACAATGCTTACGGTAGGACTCCAAGTCTATAGTGTGAGAAGTACGCAAAGACAAGTGGCAAGGGAAGTGGTGCGGTTTCATGTTTTGGCAAATAGTGATTCGGTGAAAGATCAGAAAACAAAATTACAAGTGCGTGATGTGTTAGTGGCACATTTGCAAAATAAAATGAAAAAAATAAAATCCAAAGCGGAGGCGGAAGGCTATTTACAGGCTCATAAGAAAGAACTTCAAAAGCTGGCAGAGCGTACCTTGACACATTTACGGGAAAAAAAGTTGGTAAAAGTATATCTTACCAATAAGAAATTTCCGGTTAAAAGGTATGGGGATGTGGTATTTCCGGCAGGGAACTATGATACCTTGCAAGTAGAAATAGGAAATGCAAAAGGAAAGAACTGGTGGTGTGTGATGTATCCAACTTTGTGTATGATAGATGAAGCCCATGCAAGCGTGCCTTTGGAGTCGAAAGAAAAATTAAAAAAAGGAGTGAAAGCAGAGGCATATGAAAGTATTACCTGTGAGAAAGAAACACCTGTAGAGACAGAAATCCATTTTAAAATGGTAGAATGGCTATTACGAGAAAAATAAAAAAAGTTAAGCTGAAACTATTTTTTTAACGGGCAGCTGGAAGGTTAGGCTATTTATAAAGTGAAAGCTAAACAAATATTGACTAATTTATGGAATAAGGTTACAATAAGACGGATAACATGTACGTGGTAGTAACAAGTGCAGACCATAGCTTTATTGTTACGTCTATTGTATTCATAGGAAGGACTAGGTAAGACATGAGTAAGAAAAATGTAGCCGTTATTTTTGGAGGAAAATCATCAGAACATGAGGTATCATGTGTTTCAGCAACTACGATTATCAAACATATTAATGCAGATTTGTATGATATTACCTTGATTGGTATTACCAAAGCAGGTGAATGGTTAAAAGTAGATTGCGTTGAAGATATTGAGAGCGGTGCATGGAAAAATAGCAAAACGACAGCTATTATTTCCCCTGATGCAGGACAACAGAGTGTTTTGTTTATGAAAGATGAACAAGTAACCCGCAAGAAATTGGATGTCATTTTTCCAGCATTACATGGATTATATGGAGAAGATGGAACCATTCAGGGCTTGTTTGAAATGGCGCATATTCCATATGTAGGATGTGGTGTTTTGTCATCAGCTGTATCTATGGATAAGTTATATACAAAGATTATAGTGGATACCTTACATATCCGTCAGGCAGCTTATGTACCTGTGTTAAAGAAAGATTTGGAAGATATGCCGGCAACCTTGGCACGTGTAGAAGAAAAGCTTTCTTATCCTGTGTTTGTAAAACCTTCCAATGCAGGTTCTTCCCAAGGGGTTTCTAAGGCACACGACAGAACAGAATTGGAAGCTGCATTACAATTGGCTGTCAAACATGATCGAAAAATTTTAGTAGAAGAAACCATCATTGGTCGTGAAATTGAGTGTGCAGTCTTAGGCGGAAAGAGTGTAAAAGCTTCTGGTGTAGGAGAAATTTTAGCAGCAGCAGATTTTTATGACTATGAAGCAAAATATAACAATCCAGAATCTAAGACAGTCATTTCTCCAGAGCTGCCAGCAGGTGTAGAAGAGAAAGTGCAGAAGGCTGCAGTGGACATTTTTACAGCAGTAGATGGATTTGGTTTGTCTCGTGTAGATTTCTTCTTAGAAAAAGAAACCAATGAAGTGGTATTTAATGAAATCAATACTTTACCTGGATTTACCGGAATCAGTATGTATCCAATGTTATGGAAGGCAGCAGGAATTGAAACGACAGATTTGGTAAATCAGTTATTAGAAATGGCAACAGAACGTTAAAGGAGGGGTTTTATGCGTGAGGATGCAATTGGCGTATTTGATTCAGGTGTAGGTGGCTTGACGGTGGCAAGGGAAATCATGAATCAATTGCCCAACGAAAAAATTGTATATTTTGGTGATACTGCCCGGGTACCATATGGTAGCAAATCAAAAGACACCATTATTTCTTTCTCACGTCAAATTGCTCGCTTTTTGCAAACCAAAAATGTGAAAGCAATTGTGATTGCCTGCAATACAGCAAGTGCTTTTGCTTTGGAGACGTTAAAAAAAGAATGTGATGTGCCGGTTATTGATGTGATTGCACCAGGCGCAAGAGCAGCAGCCAATGCGACTAAGAACAACAAAATTGGTATTATTGGTACCATCGGAACGGTCAATAGTGGCATTTATTCCCAATATTTGCGTGAAAAAAAACCAGAGGCTTTGGTATATGCAAAAGCCTGTCCTTTGTTTGTACCCTTGGTAGAAGAAAATTGGTTGTATGATTCTGTTACCATTGAAATCGCAGAGCGATATTTGAGTGAATTAAAGGGCTATGGCGTGGATTCTCTGGTTTTGGGATGTACCCATTATCCACTACTTCGTCATACAATCCAGAAGGTGATGGGAGAACAGGTGGAATTGGTGAATCCGGCTTATGAAACTGCCCTTACTTTGAAACGTGTTTTAGAAGAGAAAGAACTCAATCAGTTGGAGTGGAAAGATAATCATCATGAATTTTATGTGAGTGATGGTGCAGAGCAGTTTAGAAGTTTTGCCAATAGTATTCTTCCATGTAATGTGGTGGAAACCAATGTAGTAAATATTGAAATGTATGACAGAGGTTAGCAGGGGTTAGTAACATCATACAGCAAAGGAGAGCAATCATGAAAGAAGAGGTTGTTGTTAAAGTACATAGTACCCATCAGGGAGAACAGGAAGAAGTAATCAAAACCATGGTAGAAGGAAGGTATTCCTTTGTAGAAAATAGACACAGTGTAAGATATCAGGAAGTGGATCCAGAACACAATATCAGCACTGATGTTACCTTGCATTTTTTAGATAATCAGGTGGAAATGATTAGAAAAGGTATGGGAAATACAAGGATGTTTTTCAAAAAGAATCAAAAGACCTGTAGTATGTATCAGACACCTTATGGAGAACTGGAAATGGGCATGCATACAACAGAAATTCAGGTGAAGGAAACAGAAGAACAGATTCAGCTTTTGTTGTGTTATGCACTGGAGATGAATCAGAGTCATGTAGCAAATTGTAAAGTAGAAATAACAATTGAGGAAAGATAGAAAGTGACAGCTGGAAGTCTACTGACAATGCTTTTAAAGTCATTCACACCGAAAAAATTCAAAAACATATGGAGGCTGATTATGAGATTATTTTTAACAGGAGTTATTTTTACTTTGTTTAGTATTTGTAGCGTCCCTTTATATGGGGTAGCATGGCTGTTGGGAAAAAAAGATGAACGGTTACAGGTTGCTTTTTCTCAAAATGTAATTAAAGTTGTATTTCGTATGATTTATTTTGTCGCAGGTGTCAGATTGGTGTGCGAAGGGCGAGAACAGTTGGATAAAAAGCAGGCTTATATGTATATAGCCAATCATAAAAGTAATTTGGATATTTTAACTGCTTATCTTACTGTGCCGACCTTAACCGCTTTTGTGTCAAAGGATTCTTTGAAACACGTACCAGTTATACGTATTTGGATGAAATTCTTAAAATGTTTATTTTTAAATCGCAAGGATCCAAGAGATGGTTTAAAGATGATTTTACAAGGTGTAGAACAACTAAAGCAGGGATATTCCATTTTTATCATGCCAGAAGGCACCAGAAATAGAACAGAGGAATTACTGCCATTTCATGAGGGCAGTTTTAAATTAGCTACGAAGAGCGAGTGTCCCATTGTGCCTATTGTAATGAAAAATAATGACAAAATTGTGGGACATCATCTTGCATTTTTTCGTCCAATCACTGTGAAAGTGGTTTTTGGACAGCCAGTATATCTTTCTGATTTGGAGCCGGAAGATAAAAAACATATTGGTGCCTATATGAGGGAGCGTATGAAAGAAATGCTTGCGAATATAGATTAAATTGTGGTAAAATGTTGATTGACATAGATGGTGCATGCCTAACGGAAACACAAGTGTTGTAGCGGCGGCATTGTCAAACGCGATATGTTATTTAGATCAGATTTTGAGAGTAAAAGATAATGTTCTCTCGGAATCTCCTTTATACCATAATTTCGGCTATATTTTCCTTGGATTTTCTCCATTTCCTCGTCGTACACAACGTGTACGCACTGCGGGAATGTCGTTATCCAAGAAAAATCTATCTCAAAATTCTTGTATAAAAAGACTCCGAGAGAACA
>JAFORL010000107.1 GCA_017393285.1 Lachnospiraceae bacterium | reverse complement strand
GACGACAAGGTTGATAGGTTGGAGGTGGAAGTACGGTAACGTATGTAGCTGACCAATACTAATAGGTCGAGGTCTTGACCAAAAATGGATGGAACAATGTGTAGTTTTGAAGGTATACGGAATGAGCCCTTATCGTGAGATAAGGGTTTTTTTATTATGTAATAGGAAATTGCGATGCAATTACCTATTACATAATAAACGCTCCGCGAGGATGCGCAGACCGCGGAGATGGAGTTAATTGCTGCGCAATACCGCGGTCGCGCTAGAGTTTTGCAAGCAAAACTCTTTGTTCTTTCATTTTTAAATACTGATTATACGAGGAGAAGTGAAATGGAAAAAAAAGAAATATATCGGCGAGCATTTACCTTGGCTTTGCCTATGATGTTACAGAATGCAATTACCAATGCAGTTGCTTTGGTAGACAATATGATGGTTGGAAATCTTGGAACAGAATCCATAACAGCAGTATCCATAATTGGTCAATTTTTATTTGTATTTCAGTTAGGGGTATTTGGTGCTATTTCTGGACCAGGAATATATGGTGCACAATTCTTTGGAAAAAACAATATGGAAGGTGTAAAAAATTCTTTTCGAATGAAATTATGGCTTAGTTTTGGATTTTTGTTACTTTCTGGTATCATATTATTTGAAGGGGCAGAACCGTTAATCGAAATATATATGAAGGGAGGAAGTGATACAATTAATCAAAGTTTAGTCATTGCAGAAGGAACTTTATATCTCAAGTGGATTATGATTAGTTTTCTCCCATTTATTGTATCACAGGCGTATGCCAGCACCATGCGAGAAATTGGAGATAGTATGATGCCAATGATTGCAGGATTTGGTGCGGTTCTAGTAGATGTAATTGGAAATTATGTACTGATTTACGGAAAGTGCGGATTTCCAGTGTTAGGAGTACAGGGGGCTGCAATTGCAACAATTGTAGCGAGAGTGATTGAGGCACTCATGGTGATTCTTTTTGCACATTTAGGAAAAAGACACAAGGATGTTTTCAATGGAATATATGATAAAATATTTATACCAAGAAAATTAGCTATGCAAATGATCCAACGTGGAATACCAATCTTTTTTAATGAATTTTTATGGGCAGGTGCAATGGTTTCCTTGGCACAGTGTTACTCTAGTAGGGGGTTGGAGGTTGTTGCTAGTTTAAATATGTGTGTTACACTATGCAACCTTTTTGCAGTAGTTTATACAAATTTAGGTATGGCAGTAGGTATATTAATCGGTCAATTACTTGGAAAGGGAAGCTTTCAAGAAGCGCGAAAACATGCATTTATCTTAGCAGATTTTTCTGCCAAATTATGTATCGTATTGCTGGTAATTGTTGTGGGGTTAGCTTTTATTTTTCCAAGTTGTTATCAGGTCTCGGATAAAATTAAAGAATATGCGAAATGGTTGATTATAATCACTGCTTTTTCTTTCCCAGTGGAAGGAATTTTAAATGCCTTTTATTTTGCCATTCGTGCTGGCGGAAGAACAGGTATTACATTTTTATTTGATAGTGTTTTCTCTTGGGGCATCTGTTATGTTGCAGCATTTGCTTTATGTAGATATACAAGTTTATCAATTTTTATGATATTTGCCATAATAAAAGGGTTAGATATGGGAAAGGCAATGATTGGCTATATTTTGCTTGGCAGTGATATTTGGCTACAGAATCTTGCGGAACAATAAAAAATGGGGTATGCTTAAGATAAGGGAAAATGATTTTGGTAAAGAAGTTCAATATTGTTATAGGCAGCAAAAAAATGTGTTGTTCATAAGGGAAAATTTATGCTTGCTTTTATCAAGTTTGAAGGAGGGGAAACTATGATGGCAAAGATTGCAAATGTGTTCAATATGATTTTAATAATCACAGTAGGGATTGGCATTTATTATATGTTTTTAGGGAATGGTGATAATGGCGTCTTTTCTACATCTGGAATTTATAATTTGAAATATTTTACAGTACTGTCTAATTGTTTGTGTGGATTGATTGCCCTTGTAACGTTCATGTGGCAGTTGAGAAAAAAGAAATTGTGTATGATATGGAAATACATAGCTGCTACGGAAATGGGATTAACATTTTTCATCATTGCATGTTTTTTACAACCAATGTATCCAAACTTAAATATGTATGCAAAGGGTAATTTTTGGTTTCATCTGATTTGTCCCCTTGTTGCCATGATAGAATTTGTAGTATTGTCCCTTGTTGAAAAGAAAATTCCATTTGTTTGGTCATTTATTCCAGTAATTCCAGTTGCCTTATATGGAAGTTGCTATTTTCTGAACACGATGCTCAATGGAACAGGCAAATGGCCAAATACCAATGATTTTTATGGCTTTTTAAATTGGGGAGTACCTGTTGGAATGATTATCTTTGGATGTATTATGCTTATATCTTGGATGATTGCCTTGCTCTTAAGAATACCTAATGTAGTGGTTCATAAAATACACAGAAATCATTCTGTGAAAATATAACTACGGATTAGTATTCCTTAATTTCTGTTTTTGGTCAGTTTTTGGTTGAATCGCAGAAATCAGCGGATAAAAATGTGAAAGGGCTGTAGCATGAAGAAGGCAACACACAGTAACAGAAACAACTGCTTTGCAACTATGCTGTTCTCTCAATTTCAGCCTGGTATTTGCATGCACAGTTTTCGACCTAAGCAAAGAGTGTCAGGTCAAAGCATAGGTCGGAAAACTGGTTCGCAAGGTTTTTCCATGAAAACGAACACCTAAAAGATGTGAAGATTGTGTGGTTGAAAGCTACTGGATTCGTCCAATAGGGCTACTTGCTCATACAGGTCTATTTTTCCACGTATTCAAACAGACTTGTGTGCAAGCATGCATTCTGTTGAATATAGAAAACACTTTCAAAGAATATAATATAGAACCTGTAAATGTGAACTATATTTTGTGATGATGCTTTTCTTGGTGCAACGTTCACTTTTTTTAGTCGTTTCAAATTTCTTCCAGAAGGAGAGAAATTTGTATCTTATGCAACTACTTTTAAAAATGCTTCATGAATTCTCAAATCATTGGTCATCTCTGGGTGAAATGCAAGGCCAATTTGTTTTTGGTATTTTACAGCAACAATTTTTCCGTCAATTGTAGATAAGGTTTCAACACCATCAGAAATATCTGTAATATAAGGTGCGCGGATAAAGGTCATAGGATAGTTTTTTATTTCTCCCACATTACCTACAGTTTCAAAACTTCCAAGTTGCCTTCCGTATGCGTTTCGTTTGACTTTTACTGGAAGTGTTGCAAGATGGGGACTTTTGTCAGGTGTAATATTTTGTGCTAATAGAATAAGCCCGGCACAAGTTGCCAAAACAGGAAGTCCATGGTTAATCATGGATTGAAGTGGATGAAATAAATCCAGAGAGTGAAGGAGTTTGCTTTGTGTTGTGCTTTCTCCACCAGGCAAAATGATTCCACTAATCGAATTTAAATCTTTCTTTTGTCGGATTGCAATGCTGGAAATACCTAGTTGGTCTAATGCGGCTTGGTGCTCAATAAATGCACCCTGTACAGCTAAAATACCTATTTTCATGTTATTGCCCTCTTTCTTCCATAATTATTTTAATTTCACTTGGATTGATTCCCACCATTGCTTCGCCTAAATCTTCTGAAAGACTTGCGATTAATGATGCGTCTGTATAGTTTGTTACAGCTTGGACAATGGCAGATGCACGTTTTTTAGGATTTCCCGATTTAAAAATACCAGAACCAACAAATACACCTTCTGCGCCTAATTGCATCATTAATGCAGCATCTGCAGGTGTTGCAACACCGCCGGCGGCAAAATTAACAACTGGCAGTTTACCGTTTTCGTGCACGTATGCAATTAAATGATAGGGTACTTTTAACTGTTTTGCTTCTTCGTATAATTCATCTTTTGATAAAGCGGTGATTTTTCGGATTTCCGCATTCATTTTTCTCATATGTCTTACCGCTTGTACGACGTCTCCAGTACCAGGTTCCCCTTTGGTTCTAATCATGGAAGCACCTTCATTTATACGTCTCAAAGCTTCTCCGAGATCTCGTGCGCCACATACAAAGGGAACTTTAAAGTTTGTTTTATCGATATGGTAAACATCGTCTGCAGGAGATAAAACTTCTGATTCTACAAAATGTCCAATACGACATTTCGCCATGACAGGAATACTTACCGCCTCTTGAATGCCTTTGATCATTTTTGGGTCACTCATTCTAGAAATACCACCTGCTGCACGAATATCTGCAGGTATTCTCTCTAGTGCCATAACCGCACATGCGCCTGCTTCTTCTGCTATTTTTGCCTGCTCAGGTGTTGTAACATCCATAATGACACCACCTTTTAACATTTGTGCAAGACCTTTGTTCAATTCATATTGTTTTTCTTTTGTATTACTCATGTTATTTCCTCCTTGTGATTTCGATGATTAAAGTATATAATTAAACTGGTAATAAGAAAATCTCCAAAGTAAAATATATTTTTATACCAGAATAGAGGAGGCATACAATGTTAACCTACAGTTTAGAACAGATCAAGGAACCCATGTATTTATATTTGTATAAGTGTATCAAACAGGACATTTTATCCGGCGTATTAAAACCCAAAGAGAAACTTCCTTCAAAGCGATCTTTTGCTGAGAATAATGGAATTAGTACCATAACGATTCAAAATGCATATGACCAGTTGATTAGTGAAGGCTATATATATGCTTTGCCGAAAAAGGGGTATTTTGTTGCGGATATAGAGGGAATGATGGTAAAAACTGCAAAACATGATATAGATTTAAATATTAAAATTCCAGATAAAAAGGATTATATTTGTGATTTTTCAAGTAATGGAATTCATTCGGATAGTTTTCCTTTTTCTGTTTGGGCAAGAATGTTAAGAGATGTAATTTCCAATAAAAAAGAAGAATTATTGCAAGTTTCCCCTACTGCTGGCGTAAGGGAACTACGTGAAGCGATTGCTATGCATTTGCAATCTTTTCGCGGAATGGTAGTGGATCCTAACCAGATTGTCATTGGAGCGGGTACAGAATATCTATATGGAATGATTACAGATTTAATCGGACGGGATAAAACATATGCCATTGAAAATCCTGGCTATCGGAAGTTGGAGCAAATTTATAAAAGTCGTGGAATTGCATGTCGATTTGTAAATATTGATGAGGGTGGCGTGACATCGGAAGGATTAGAAGAGAGCAAAGCACAAGTGGCCCATATATGTCCGAATCATCATTATCCGACAGGTATTACCATGACTGCCAGTCGTAGATATGAAATTCTTGGTTGGGCAAATCAGGTAGAAGGAAGATATATTGTGGAGGACGATTATGACAGTGAATTTCGCATTGCTGGAAAACCGATTCCTACTTTATTTTCTATCGACGGTTGTGAAAAGGTCATTTATATGAATACTTTTTCGAAATCGCTAACGCCAACAATTCGAATTAGTTACATGGTTTTGCCTATACATTTAGCAAATTTATTTTATGAAAAAATGTCTATGTATTCCTGTACGGTTTCAAATTTTGAGCAGTACGCATTGGCAAAATTCATTTCTGAAGGGTATTTTGAAAAGCATATTAATCGCATGCGTCTTTATTATAAAAAGAAAAGAAAGAGTGTAATGGATATTATTAAAGAAAGTAAGTGTTGCGAAATTTTGGAAAATGATGCCGGTTTGCATTTTGTAATAAAGATTGATACGAAATATTCGGATGAGGAACTAAAGAAAAAATTAGAAGAAAAAGGGGT
>JAFORL010000106.1 GCA_017393285.1 Lachnospiraceae bacterium | reverse complement strand
GTTAGGCTAGTAAGACCCCTTGAAGACGACAAGGTTGATAGGTTGGAGGTGGAAGTACGGTAACGTATGTAGCTGACCAATACTAATAGGTCGAGGTCTTGACCAAAAATGGATGGAACAATGTGTAGTTTTGAAGGTATACCTTCAATATTCCTCGATAGCTCAGTCGGTAGAGCGCATGACTGTTAATCATGATGTCGTTGGTTCGAGCCCAACTCGGGGAGTTGCAGAAAAGAAATTTTTCTGTTATAATTAAATAGATGGCTCCTTGGTCAAGCGGTTAAGACATCGCCCTTTCACGGCGGTAACACGGGTTCGATTCCCGTAGGAGTCATTGTGGCGACATAGCCAAGCGGTAAGGCATGGGTCTGCAACACCCTGAGCACCAGTTCGAATCTGGTTGTCGCCTCTAGAGCGTTTATAACATTGTTATAAACGCTTTTTTTCTTTATAGGAAATTGCGATGCAATTCCTATAAAGTAAAAAAAACGCTCCGCGAGGATGCACAGACCGCGGAGATGGAGTTAATTGCTGCGCAATACCGCGGTCGCGCTAGAGTTTTGCAAGCAAAACTCTTTGTTCTATATTGCGTTGTCCTATTAATCTACAAAATGTTTTGTGAAGATGTTTCCATCCATTCTTGGTCAAGACCTCGACCTATTAGTATTGCAGATCAAGGAAAAGATGTGATTTACAAGGCAATATCACCTTGGTGATATGCTTCTCTTTTTTAATTACTTATTAATGAAATATTTAGAAAAATATGTTAGGATATAAAAAAGCAAAAATCCTAGGAAGGAGATGAACAATATGGAAACTATTTTCTCTGTATGTTTCTTTGTAGGAGTAGGACTAACATTAATTACAATGATATTTGGACATTTCTTGGACCTAATAGATGAAGATGGTGTAGATTTGTTTGACTTTACCATAGGTGTGCCAACAAGTCCTATTGTGTATATGTTGTTTTCTACAGTATTTGGAGGAACTGGATTGATTTTGTTACAGTTAACAAATTGGAAAATAGTGTGGATTCTTGCATTCGCTTTTGGAATTGCAATTCTGATTTCACTAACATTTTATAACCTTATTATAGTTTCGCTTAGAAAAGCACAAAATACAAGTGCGCCGGACCAAAAGGATTTGATCGGAATAAGAGCGAAGGTTGTGGAAACCATTCCTGAAAATGGGTATGGAGAAATTTCTTATGTGGTAAATGGAAATAGTTTTAAAGCACCAGCAAAAAGTTATGATGGAATTCGAATTGAAAAGAATGTAGAGGTTAATATTTATTTCGTACAGGATTATGTATTTTATGTTACATTGGAGAAGTGTAAATTGTTAAAAGAGACAAAATCGTAAATGAAAGGTGTGATTATTCTGCGTATCCTCAGCTCGTGTTGAAGTCAGTCGGAGATTGTAACGCAAACAGAGACAGGTTTGTTATTACGCTTTGTTTAGAGGAAGGAGTATTTTAAGACGGAGATAAAATGATTGTGTAGATCATTAAACTGTACAATTGGTATTTGATTGAGAGATTGCAGTGAAGAAGTGTGTGTAGTAAATACTATAATGAGAGAACATTACATATAAAAAGGATGAATAGATATGGGAGCAATCGAAATTGCTAGTGTAATTATTTTAGTTATTGTATTAATGGTGGTTATGGTTTCTGCTATGTGGAAAAGAGTACCACAGGATAAAGCACTTGTAATTACTGGTTTGAAAAAAAGAGTAATTTCTGGTGGAGGTGGATTTGTTGTACCACTTTTGGAACGAGCAGATAAAATTTCATTAGAAAATATGAAAATAGAAGTTCGTACAGATGGAGCAAGAACAGAGCAAGGTGTAGATATTCGTGCAGATGGTGTTGCTGTAATTAAAGTAAAAAGTGATAAAGAAAGTATTTTAAGTGCAACAGAACAGTTTAATACTGGAAAAGAAGGACAAACCATTGAAATTATTAAAGATACCAGTAAAGATGTTTTAGAGGGAAAACTTCGAGAAATCATTTCTAAAATGACAGTTGAGGAGATTTATAAAGATAGAGAGAAGTTTGCTTCGCAAGTACAAGAAGTTGCTGCTGTTGCATTGGCAGGAATGGGGTTAGAGTTAAAGGCTTTTACTATTCGTGATATTTCAGACAAAAATGGATATTTAGAGGCTCTTGGAATTCCTAGAATTGCAGAGGTAAAGAAAAACGCTGCCATCGCAGAAGCGGAAGCCTTAAAAGAAACACAGATAAAAACTTCTGAATCAGAAAGAATGGGTGCGGAAGCAAAAATTTTAGCGGATACTCAAGTGGCTGCAGCTAATAAAGAGAAAGAGTTAAAGGTGCAGGCTTACCGTGAAGAACAGGAAACAGCGAAAGCGAAGGCCGATTTGGCGTATGAGATTGAAAAAAACCGAGTAGCCAAAGAAGTAACTGAAACTGCCATGTTGGTTGAAATTACGAAGAAAGAAAAAGAAACAGAAATTCAGTCACAGGAAGCAATTCGTCGTGAGCGTGAATTGTTAGCTACAGTAAATAAGCAGGCAGATGCAGAACAATATAAGGCACAAAAACTTGCAGATGCAGATAAATATAAGGCAGAAAAGTTGGCAGATGCGAAAAAATATGCTGAATTACAGGAAGCAGAAGCTGCAAGTCAAGCAATTAAGATTAAAGCAGAGGCAGAAGCGGAAGCAATTAGAATCAAGGGTGAAGCGGAAGCTGCATCTATTAGAGCAAAGGGTGAAGCAGAAGCTGAAACAATGGAGAAGAAAGCAGAAGCCTATAAGTTGTACAACGAAGCTGCTGTTGCACAAATGATTATTGAAAAATTGCCTGAAATTGCAAATGCAGTAGCACAACCGTTAACAAAAACTGAAAAGATAGTAATTGTAGACAATGGTAATAATCATAATGGCGGTGGTGCAGAAAAAGTAACTGGATACGTAACAGATATTGTTAGTCAATTACCAGAAACGATAGAAGCTATGACAGGAATTAATTTTATGGATACAATTAAAGCTAAATTGTCAGTGGATGATAATGACACAAAATAAGTATATCTATAATAAATTATAGGTTGAAAGTGGGTTTACTTTAAAAAACTGCAGGATATGCACATAAATCGTAAAAATTGCGGTTTAAAGCTGTACGAACCATACAGCAAGTGCATGGTTCTGAAGGGGTGATATATTATTATCAAAGTCAACCCACTTTTATTTATTGTAGTGTTATAAGGCTGGTTATAATTTTTTTGAAAAATAATAAAGGGACACCATAGCTTCGCAGTTATCATCACGTATTCTTTATCCGACACGTTTGGTTGTGTATAGTTTCTGAGATATAAAAATGGATTGAGAACTATAGGTTGCGCATTTATGTGTTTCACTATATAATATTCTTTGATTGTTTTTTTAGTTGCATATTACCAATATGGTTAGTCGTGGCTGAACAGTTGTTTTAGTTGCATATTACCAATATGGTTAGTCGTGGCTGAACTGTTGCGAATAAGAATAATTGCATGATTATGTGTACAATAGAAAGGTTGATTAGATATGTGGATCGCAAACCAATGGAAAGATTACGAAGTATTGGATTGTTCAAATGGAGAAAAACTAGAAAGATGGGGAAAATACACGTTAGTACGTCCAGATCCTCAGGTTATTTGGGATACACCTAAAAAAGAAAAAGGGTGGAGACATAAAAATGCGCACTACCATAGAAGCAAAAAAGGTGGTGGCGAATGGGAATTCATTGATTTACCACAACAGTGGCAGATTCATTACAAAGAGCTTACCTTTAATTTACAACCATTTAGTTTTAAACATACAGGTTTGTTTCCTGAACAGGCAACAAATTGGGATTGGTTTAGTGAGTTGATTAAAGATAAGAAGAAACAGAATTCAAATAGAGAGATAAAAGTGTTAAACCTTTTTGCTTATACGGGTGGTGCTACAGTTGCAGCGGCTAAGGCTGGTGCGCATGTAACACATGTGGATGCATCGAAAGGAATGGTAACTTGGGCAAAAGAAAATGCTATTTCATCAGGATTACAAGAAGCACCAATTCGTTGGATTGTAGATGATTGTGTGAAATTTGTAGAGAGAGAAATTAGACGTGGTAAGAAATATGATGGTATTATCATGGATCCACCATCATATGGAAGAGGTCCAAAGGGCGAAATATGGAAGATTGAAGAAAAAATTCATCCATTTATTTCTTTATGTACACAGGTGCTTTCGGACAATCCAATTTTTTACTTGGTGAATTCCTATACGACCGGTTTACAACCTGCAGTTATTTCTTATATGATGAATACGGAGATTGTTTCAAGATTTGGAGGCTCGGTAATAGCGGATGAAATTGGATTGCCAGTTACATCTAGTGGACTTGTGCTTCCATGTGGTTCTTCAGGACGTTGGTCTAAATAATGAAAAAAGGGATTATCGCACTAAAAATACCTATCACAAGATGCTGGGGATGTAAAACCTTATCTTGTGTAGTATTTTTAATGTGATGCTCCCTTTTATATTTTCAAAGTATCTTACACTAGTTTTTGACCGCAGTTACCGCAGAAGTTTGTATTGCCTGTTGGTTGACCGCAGTTTGGACAAAAGTTAGGTTTTGCACTTGTTGTCATATTCTGGTTTGGATTAATGCTTTGACTTGTATTTTGCATTATTTGGTTAGTTGCTACATTTTGATTGGTATTTTGCATCATTTGATTTGCCATCTGCATCCCCATCATCATTCCAGCCATGTCAGATGCGGTACTTGATCCATGGTTATTCGCTAAACTATCCGTCATCGCTACTTGTTGATATCTGTTCATATCAGCAATCATGCTTTGTTCTGCATTTTTGTTAATCATATTTTGAACATTTTCAGGATAGTTAAAGCTCATGATTGTAAATTCAGTAATGGTAAGTCCATTTCCGTTGGCTTGTTGATCTAAATCTGTTCTGATTCCGTTCCCAATATCAAAGGAGTTTGCCATAAGATTAAACATATCTTTCCCTTGCGAAGAAATCCATTTCATAAGCAATTGGTCTAACATTGCAGTGATTCGTTCTTTTACATCTTCTATAAGATACTGCTGTTTGATACCTGCAATTTTTTCAATCAAAGTTACATAATCATTGACTTTGAAATTAAAGGTTCCATTGGCGCGAATGGGAAGTCCACCTGGCATATTAGCAGCAGGCATGTTTATAGCGTTTTTAGTACCCCATTTAACCTGAAATTCTTTTGTGTTAACGAAAAGGACTTCCGCACGCATGCCACTGTTAAATCCAAATTTAAATCCTTTTAATGTGGAAAGGAAAGGAATAATCTCACTTTCAATATCGTATTCGCCATCGTCAGTGAAAACACCTTCTATTTTTCCATTATTTAAAAATATGGCATCTTGCCCGGGGCGAATAACGAGTTTACTTCCCTTTTTGATTTCTTTGTTACACCATTTCCAGAAAATCATGTCATCTCTATATTCTTCCCATTCTACAACGTTTGCAAATTGTCCACTAAATAATCCCATTTTAAAATCCTCTCTTTCTTTGTGTGTGCTTTTGATTCTCATTTCTTCCTATATAAGTGTATGCTAATAAGTTTGTGTCGTCAATAAAATTCATACAAAATAAAATATGGAACTGGATGTCACAAGTTATGTAGTCCTGTACACTTTGACGTGCAGGGCGTAAGGATGCATCAATTTTACCAAGCTCGCAGCAATCTGCATGCGATGGCTTGATGCTAGGGGTAACAGTTCAGACAGAGGAATGAACTGTTACAATTAGACACAATAGTTTAGGTAGCCCGGTACACTATGCAGGGCGTAAGGATGCATCAATTTTACCAAGCTCGCAGCAATCTGTATGCGAACACTTGCTGCTTACTGCTTGAAAAATGAATTGCATTAGGAAAAAGATAGGGTACTTGTGCATAGTGTACAATTAACTCTAGTTTTTACTGAAAAAAAACATCAAATTTATAAGGAAAAAAATTGCAAAAATACTTGCGCATATTTATAACTTCGTGTATAATTTGATATGTTGTGACATTGATAGCTGTGAAGCGTGAGGTTGCTTTGCTTATAGCAAAGGTTTTCCGTGGAGCGAATGTCAAGTTTAGAAACTGGCGACAAGTCACTGTACAATAGAACATTGCGAAAGCATAATTATGTTTCGGGGCTCATGTGTCAAGGATACACGTGGGTAAGTGTACAGTCACCACTTGTCGTACTGCAATTAAGTGCGAAAAGGAGGCGGCTTTTTTTATGGCAGCAAGTCAAGTAATGAGAGTTACATTGAAGGCGTATGATCATCAATTAGTAGATCAATCAGCTGGAAAAATTATCGAAACTGTAAAGAAGACAGGAGCTAAGGTGAGTGGTCCTGTACCTCTTCCAACAAAGAAGGAAGTTGTAACTATTCTTAGAGCGGTTCATAAGTATAAGGATTCCAGAGAACAGTTCGAACAAAGAACACACAAGAGATTAATTGATATCATTACACCAAGCCAAAAGACAGTTGATGCATTGACAAGATTAGAGATGCCAGCTGGAGTTTTCATTGATATCAAGATGAAAAACAAATAATTTTAGGAAAATCCTTAGGGTTTATATATAGAGTCCAAGCAACGAATAACGCGTTTATGGATACCAAGCACTCGGTAGTAAGCCGTCTAGGATGAGCGTTTGATACGCTCCGCTGTAGATTAAATAGGAGGTGCAATTATGAAGAAAGCAATTTTGGCTACAAAAGTCGGAATGACACAAATCTTCAACGAAGACGGAGTATTAACTCCAGTAACAGTTTTACAAGCTGGTCCATGTGCAGTAACACAAATTAAGACTGTAGAGAATGATGGATACAGCGCAGTACAAGTTGGCTTTGGTGACATTAGAGAAAAGTTAGTGAATAAGCCACAAAAGGGACACTTTGCAAAAGCAGGTGTTGAAAACAAGAGATTTCTTAAAGAGTTTAAGTTTGACAATGCTGAGGAATACACAGTAGGTCAGGAAATCAAAGCTGATATTTTTGAAGCAGGAGATAAGATTGATGCAACTGCTACTTCAAAAGGTAAAGGTTTCCAAGGTGCCATTAAGAGACACGGACAATCTAGAGGACCTATGGGTCATGGTTCTAAGTTCCACAGACATGCAGGTTCAAACGGTGCATGTTCAGATCCTTCTAAGGTATTTAAAGGAAAACAAATGCCAGGACAGATGGGTAGTGTACAAGTAACAATTCAAAATCTTGAAATTGTTAGAGTGGACGTAGAAAACAACGTGATTTTAGTTAAAGGTGCTGTTCCAGGACCTAAGAAATCAATGGTAGTATTAAAAGAAGCTGTAAAGGCAAACTAAGCTTTAAGGAAGGAGGCTAACACAGATGGCAAACGTATCTGTTTTTAATATGGCAGGAAATGAAGTTGGTAAGTTAGAACTTAACGATGATGTATTTGCTGTTGAAATAAATGAGCATTTGGTTCACATGGCAGTTGTACAACAACTTGCTAACAAACGTCAAGGAACACAGAGTGCTAAGACTCGCTCTGAAGTTAGCGGTGGCGGAAAGAAACCTTGGAGACAAAAGGGAACTGGTCATGCAAGACAGGGTTCTACAAGAGCTCCACAATGGACAGGTGGTGGAGTTGTATTTGCTCCAAAGCCAAGAGATTATTCTTTCAAAATGAATAGAAAAGAAAAGAACGCAGCAATTAAGTCTGTTTTAACTTCAAAAGTAAATGATTCTAAGTTTATCGTATTAGATGAATTAACATTGGAGAAAGCTAAGACAAAAGAAGTTGTTACAATGCTTAAGAATTTAAATGTTGAAAAGGCATTAATCGTTACAGCTGAAAAGGATGCAAATGTTACATTATCTGCAAGAAACATCCCAACAGTAAGAACAGCTTTAACAAACACAATTAATGTTTACGATATTTTGAAATATGATACAGTAGTTATTACAAAGGATGCTGTAGCTAAGATTGAGGAGGTATACGCATAATGGCAGATTTAAGATATTATGATGTGATCCTTAAACCAGTTATCACTGAAAAGAGCATGGCTGCTATGGGCGATAAGAAATATACTTTCTTAGTTCATACAGAAGCTACTAAGACACAGATCAAAGAAGCTGTAGAAAAATTGTTCGAAGGAACAAAGGTTGCAAGTGTTAACACTATGAACTTGGACGGAAAGAAAAAGAGACGTGGAATGGTTGTTGGAAAGACAGCTAAGACAAAGAAAGCAATCGTTAAATTAGCAGATGATAGTGCTGATATTGAAATTTTCGAAGGTCTTTAATCTAAAGGATTGCAAGGATAAGTTCGAAAGAGAATAGAAACTAAGGTTTTTTATAACCGATAAGAATAAAAATGAAGATGACACGCGTGCGTGCGTGTACAGTCGAAAGGAGTGCGAAAAATGGGAATTAAAAAGTTTAACCCATATACACCTTCCAGAAGAAATATGACCATGTCTGATTTCGCTGAGATTACAACAGATAAGCCAGAGAAGTCATTGACTACTTCATTAAAGAAGAACGCTGGTCGTAATAATCAAGGAAAGATTACAGTAAGACACCATGGTGGTGGATCTAGAAGAAAATATAGAATTATTGACTTTAAGAGAAAGAAAGATAATGTTCCAGCTGTTGTTAAGAGCATCGAATACGATCCAAACAGAACAGCAAACATCGCTTTGATTTCTTATGCAGATGGAGAAAAGGCATATATCCTTGCTCCTATCGGATTAAAAGTTGGACAAACAGTTATGAACGGTTCAAATGCGGAAATCAGTGTTGGTAACTGCTTACCATTAGCTGATATTCCAGTTGGTACAGAAGTACACAATATTGAGTTATATCCAGGTAAGGGTGGACAATTGGTTCGTTCTGCTGGTAATAGCGCACAGTTGATGGCGAAAGAAGGAAAGTATGCAACACTTCGTTTGCCTTCAGGTGAAATGAGAATGGTTCCAATTATTTGTAGAGCTACAATCGGTCAAGTTGGAAATGCTGAACATGGTTTGATTAACATTGGTAAAGCAGGACGTAAACGTCACATGGGTATTAGACCTACAGTTCGTGGTTCTGTTATGAACCCTAATGACCATCCACACGGTGGTGGTGAAGGTAAGACTGGTATCGGTCGTCCAGGCCCTGTTACTCCATGGGGTAAACCAGCTCTTGGCTTGAAGACAAGAAAGAAAAACAAGAAATCTAACAAGTTAATCGTAAGAAGAAGAGATGGTAAAGCATTAGCAAAATAATAGACTTTGACAGATAGATTGAAGGAGGTTAAAACCTATGGCACGTTCATTAAAGAAGGGACCTTTTGCTGATAAGAGCTTACTTAAGAAAGTAGATGCTTTAGATGCAGCAAATGATAAGCAGGTTATCAAGACTTGGTCACGTCGTTCTACTATTTTTCCAAAATTCGTTGGACACACATTTGCTGTTCATGATGGTAGAAGACATGTACCTGTATATGTGACAGAGGATATGGTTGGACACAAGCTTGGAGAGTTTGTTGCAACAAGAACATATAAAGGTCATGATAAAGACGAAAGAAAAGGTAAGAGATAATTATTCGTATTGATATAAGGATTATTTGAAAGGAGGTTTCATCCATGGCAAAAGGACATAGATCCCAGATTAAGAGAGAAAGAAATGAGCAAAATAAGGATATGAGACCATCAGCTAAGTTATCTTACGCAAGAGTTTCAGTACAGAAGGCTTGTTTCGTATTAGACGCAATCAGAGGCAAGGATGTAAACACAGCACTTGGTATTTTGGCATATAACCCTAGATATGCTTCAAGTTTAATAGAGAAATTATTAAAATCAGCAATCGCAAATGCTGAAAATAATAATGGAATGAACCCAGAAAACCTTTATATTGCAGCTTGTTATGCAGATAAGGGACCAACAATGAAGAGAGTTAAGCCAAGAGCACAGGGTAGAGCTTACAGAATCGAAAAGAGAATGAGTCATATTACTGTTATTCTTGATGAAAGATAAGGAGGTCAATCATGGGACAGAAAGTTAATCCTCATGGGTTAAGAGTCGGAGTTATTAAAGACTGGGACTCAAAATGGTATGCAGAAGATGATTTTGCAGATTACTTAGTAGAAGATTACAATATTAGAAAATTCTTAAAGAATAAATTATATAGCGCTGGAATTTCAAAGATTGAGATTGAAAGAACTGCAGAGCGCGTGAAAGTTATCATTTACACAGCTAAGCCAGGTGTTGTAATTGGTAAAGGTGGTTCTGAAATCGAAAAATTAAAAGCTGAGTTAGTTAAGTATACTGACAAGAAGCTTATGGTTGATATCAAAGAAGTTAAGAAACCAGATATGGATGCACAGCTTGTTGCAGAAAACATTGCAACACAATTAGAAAATCGTATTCCTTTCAGACGTGCTATGAAGTCTACAATGGGTAGAGCTAGAAAAGCTGGTGCTAAGGGTATTAAGACAGCTGTTTCTGGTCGTCTTGGTGGAGCTGATATGGCTCGTACAGAAGCATATAACGAAGGTACAGTACCTATGCAAACATTGCGTGCTGACATCGGATATGGTTTTGCTGAAGCTGATACAACTTATGGTAAAATGGGCGTAAAAGTTTGGATTTACCAAGGTGAAGTACTTCCAACAAAAGCAGGAAAAAAGGAAGGGAGCGATAAATAATGTTAATGCCTAAGAGAGTAAAACGTCGTAAACAGTTCCGTGGTACTATGAGAGGTAAAGCATTACGCGGAAACAAGATTACAAACGGCGAATTTGGTATTGTTGCTTTAGAGCCAGCGTGGATTAAATCTAATCAAATCGAAGCAGCACGTATTGCTATGACTCGTTACATCAAGCGTGGTGGTAAGGTTTGGATTAAGATTTTCCCTGATAAGCCAGTTACAGCTAAGCCTGCTGAAACTCGTATGGGTTCTGGTAAAGGAACATTAGAGTATTGGGTAGCTGTAGTTAAACCAGGACGTGTTATGTTCGAAATTTCCGGCGTTCCTGAAGAAACAGCAAGAGAAGCTTTACGTCTTGCAACACATAAGTTGCCAGTTAAGTGTAAAGTTGTATCTCGTGCAGATTTAGAAGGAGGTGCTAGCAGTGAAGAGTAAGAAGTTTGTAGAAGATTTAATGAATAAGTCGGTAGCAGAATTGAACGATGAATTAGTAGCTGCTAAGAAGGAACTTTTCAACTTAAGATTCCAGAACGCAACAAATCAATTAGACAATACTAGCAGAATCAAAGAAGTTAGAAAGAATATCGCAAGAATTCAAACTGTAATTTCTGCTCAGTCTAAGGTTGCAAAATAATGACCTGCTTAATTTTTGGGTAGGAATTTTTGAAAGGAGATATTGTTGTGGAAAGAAATTTAAGAAAAACTCGTACTGGTAAAGTACTTAGTAATAAAATGGACAAAACAATCGTAGTTGCTATTGTTGATAACGTAAAGCATCCACTTTACAACAAGATCGTTAAGAGAACATATAAATTGAAAGCTCATGACGAAAACAATGAATGCAACATTGGAGATACAGTAAAAGTTATGGAAACAAGACCATTGTCTAAGGACAAGAGATGGAGACTTGTAGAAGTTATCGAAAGAGCAAAATAATTTTGCACATTGAATGATTATTCTGAAAGGAGTATTGACATGATCCAACAAGAATCAAGACTTAAAGTTGCTGACAATACTGGTGCAAAAGAATTACTTTGCATCCGTGTTATGGGTGGTTCAACTAGAAGATATGCCAACATTGGTGATGTAATCGTTGCTACGGTTAAAGATGCAACACCAGGCGGAGTTGTTAAAAAGGGTGATGTAGTTAAAGCTGTTGTTGTACGTACTGTAAAGGGTGCACGTCGTAAAGATGGTTCATATATCAAATTTGATGAGAACGCAGCAGTTATCATCAAGGATGATAAGAATCCAAGAGGAACTCGTATTTTTGGACCTGTTGCTAGAGAGCTTAGAGAGAAGCAGTTCATGAAGATTGTTTCTTTAGCACCAGAAGTATTATAAGGAGGTGTCGGTAATGGCAACTAGTAAGATTAAAAAAGGTGACCAAGTAGTTGTAATCGCTGGTAAAAACAAAGGCGAAAAGGGTACTGTAGTCAGCGTTAAAAATGATAAAGTAATCGTTGAAGGCGTAAACAAAGTTAAAAAACATGCTAAGCCAAGCCAGGCTAATCCTAATGGTGGTATTAT
Organism: Lachnospiraceae bacterium; assembly: GCA_017393285.1. Lineage (GTDB taxonomy): Bacteria > Bacillota > Clostridia > Lachnospirales > Lachnospiraceae > CAG-411. The sequence goes on along the minus strand of JAFORL010000106.1, from coordinate 46,149 downwards.
TGAAATGGAAGCACCAATTGACATTTCTAATGTTATGTACTTAAGCAATAATACACCATCAAGAATTGGTTTTGAAATGAAGGACGGTAAAAAAGTTCGTGTTGCAAAGGCAACAGGCGAAGTTATTGATTAATCCAGGAAAGGAGGTACACAACATTGGCTAGTAGATTAAAAGAAACATATTTAAATGAAATCGTTGATGGTATGACAAAGAAGTTCGGATACAAGAACGTAATGCAAGTACCAAAGTTAGATAAAATTGTAATCAACATGGGTGTTGGTGAAGCAAAGGATAATGCAAAAGTTTTAGAAACAGCTGTTCGTGATTTAGAAATTATTGCAGGTCAAAAAGCTGTATTAACTAGAGCAAAGAAATCTGTGGCTAACTTCAAAATCAGAGAAGGAATGCCAATTGGATGTAAGGTTACTTTAAGAGGAGATAAGATGTACGAATTTGCTGATCGTCTTATCAACTTAGCATTACCTCGTGTACGTGACTTTAGAGGTGTAAATCCAAATGCATTTGATGGTAGAGGAAACTATGCACTTGGAATCAAAGAACAATTGATATTCCCTGAAATTGAATACGATAAAGTTGACAAGGTTAGAGGAATGGATATTATCTTTGTAACAACTGCTCAAACAGATGAAGAGGCACGCGAATTATTAACACAATTCGGAATGCCTTTCAAGAAATAGTTTAGGAGGGAAATTCATGGCTAAAACATCAATGAAGGTTAAGCAGCAACGTCCTGCTAAATTCTCAACAAGAGAATATAACCGTTGTAGAATTTGTGGTCGTCCACATGCATATTTAAGAAAATACGGAATCTGCAGAATTTGCTTCCGTGAGTTAGCTTACAAAGGACAGATCCCAGGTGTAAAGAAAGCAAGTTGGTAAAATATATAGAGTCTCATAGACTGGCATAACAATTGTTATGCTGGCCAAATGAGCCGTGGGGAAACGCGAGAGTTTTCTAGTTTTTATAAGGAGGCAAAATCACATGACAATGAGCGATCCAATCGCAGATATGCTTACAAGAATTCGTAATGCAAATACTGCTAAACATGATACAGTAGATGTACCTGCTTCAAAAATGAAGATAGCTATTGCTGAAATCCTTTTAAAAGAGGGTTACATCAAGAAGTTTGATATTGAAGAAGTTGGCGGTTTCAAATCTATCCACATTACATTAAAGTATGGTAAGGATAAGAATGAAAAGATTATCACTGGATTAAAGAGAATTTCTAAGCCAGGTCTTCGTGTGTATGCAAATGTTGAAGAACTTCCTAGAGTACTTGGTGGTCTTGGAGTTGCAATCATTTCTACAAACAAAGGCGTATTAACAGATAAAGAAGCTAGAAGAGAAAACGTTGGTGGAGAAGTATTAGCATTTGTTTGGTAATCATTCCAACGTAATTGATATTTAGAATATATAGGAGGTGCGGGCATGTCACGTATAGGAAAAATGCCTATCGCGGTACCAGCTGGTGTAACAGTTGATATTGCAGAAAATAATAAAGTGACTGTAAAAGGTCCTAAAGGAACACTTGAAAGAGTATTACCTGCAGAAATGACAATTAAGTTAGAAGGTTCTGAAGTAGTTGTCACAAGACCAAATGATTTAAAGAAAATGAAATCTTTGCACGGATTAACAAGAACATTGATTTACAACATGATTGTTGGTGTAACAGATGGTTATGAAAAAGTTCTTGAAGTAAACGGTGTTGGATATAGAGCAGCAAAGAAGGGTAAAGTATTAACTTTATCTCTTGGTTATTCTCATCCAGTAGAGATGGAAGATCCTGAGGGTATCGAAACAGTTCTTGATGGACAAAACAAGATTACTGTTAAGGGTATCGACAAAGAAAAAGTAGGTCAGTATGCCGCTGAAATCAGAGAAAAGAGAAAACCAGAGCCATATAAGGGTAAAGGTATTAAATATGCTGATGAAGTAATTAGACGTAAAGTTGGTAAGACTGGTAAGAAATAATTAAAGGAGTGAAAACAGAATGGTTAGTAAAGAATCAAGAAGCAAAGTTCGTGTTAAGAAACATAATAGATTACGTAATCGTTTTGCTGGTACAGCAGAAAGACCACGTTTAGCTGTGTTCAGAAGTAATAATCATATGTATGCTCAAATTATTGACGATACAGTTGGTAATACCTTGGTTTCAGCATCTACTCTTGAAAAGGACGCTAAGGCTGAATTAGAAAAGACAAATGACGTAGCTGCAGCAGCATATGTTGGTAAAGTAATCGCTGAGAAAGCAAAAGCAAAAGGAATCACTACTGTAGTCTTCGATAGAGGAGGATTTATTTATCAGGGTAAAGTGAAAGCTTTGGCTGAGGCAGCAAGAGAAGCAGGTCTAGAATTCTAAGCAAGGAGGAGAACACATGAAACGTACAATCGTTGATGCTAGTCAGTTAGAATTAGAAGATAACGTTGTAACTATTAAACGTGTAACAAAAGTAGTAAAAGGTGGACGTACAATGAGATTTACTGCTTTGGTTGTTGTTGGTGACAAGAACGGACACGTTGGTGCAGGTTTAGGTAAAGCAGCAGAAATCCCAGAAGCAATTCGTAAGGGAAAAGAAGCAGCTATTAAGAGTTTAGTAGAATTACCAATGGATGAAAATGGTAGTGTACCACATGATTTTATTGGAAAATTTGGTAGTGCAGAAGTATTGTTGAAGAAGTCTCCAGAAGGTACTGGTATCATCGCTGGTGGTCCAGCTCGTTCCGTATTGGAATTAGCAGGTTTCAAGAATATTCGTACAAAATCATTGGGCTCAAACAATAAGCAAAACGTTGTATTAGCTACAATTGAAGGCTTAAAGAGCTTAAAGACACCTGAAGAAGTTGCAAAACTTCGTGGAATTTCAGTTGATCAATTATTTAACTAATTAAACTGGTATCCAGATCGCAGGAAGATGCCAAGTGTATTGGATACGCTTGGCACAGTTATCTGCGGCTCTATTTTGTAATCGTAAATGGATACTGACAAATAATAGAAACAGGATAACGTTTGGTATGCTGTTTCCGTACAGGCGTGCTGAGGTTTTATATACTGTTCTACTGAGTCAGTATGTAAGGTAGGTAGTATACCTACATAGGTATGCAGAAAAGAGGTTTAGAATGGCAAATAAATTAAAAATTACATTAGTGAAATCACCAATCGGTGCTATTCCTAAGCAAAAGGCTACTGTTGAAGCTTTAGGTCTTAAGAAGATGCATAAAACAGTTGAATTACCTGATAACGAAGCTGTTAGAGGTATGGTTTGGCATGTAAGACATTTAGTAAAAGTAGAAGAAATCTAATTAATTGTTAGGAGGTGCACGCAATGAATTTATCAGAATTAAGACCTGCAGAAGGTGCAAAACATAGCAACAACTTTAGAAGAGGTCGTGGACACGGTTCAGGAAACGGAAAGACTGCAGGTAAGGGACATAAAGGTCAAAAGGCTCGTTCAGGAGCACCAAGACCAGGTTTCGAAGGTGGACAAATGCCTTTATACAGAAGATTGCCTAAGAGAGGTTTCACATGCAGAAACTCTAAAGATATCGTTGCAATCAATGTAGATGTTTTAAATCGTTTTGAAGATGGTACAGCTGTAACAGTTGAAACATTGTTAGAGGCTGGAGTAATCAAAAATCCTAAAGATGGAGTTAAAATTCTAGGAAATGGAGAATTAACTAAGAAGCTTGACGTAACTGTTGATGCATTCAGTGCTTCAGCTGTTGAAAAGATTCAGGCACTTGGTGGAAAAGCTGAGGTGAACTAATATGTTAAATAAATTCCGTGATGCTTTAAAAGTTAAAGATATTAGGAATAAAATCATATACACCTTTTTTGCACTTATCGTAGTTAGAATTGGATGTCAGCTTCCAATTCCTGGAGTAAGTAGAGATTACTTTTCTAAATGGTTTCAAGAGCAAAGCGCATTGAGCTTTTTTAATGCGATGACTGGTGGATCTTTTTCCACCATGTCAGTTTTTGCTTTGAGTATTACACCATATATCACATCATCAATTATTATGCAATTATTGACAATTGCAATTCCTAGTCTGGAAGAATTACAGAAGGACGGAGAAGAGGGAAGAAAAAAAATAAACGAATGGACACGTTATGTGGCTGTAATGTTATCTATTATGGAAAGTGCCGCTATGGCAATCGGATTCGGAAACAAAGGATACTTTGAAGACGGATTTGGTGTAACAGCCGTAATTATCAGTGTTGTTTCATTGACAGCAGGTGCTACATTCTTAATGTGGCTTGGAGAAAGAATTACGGAAAAAGGTGTCGGAAATGGTATATCAATTATCTTGTTGATTAATATTCTTTCTAGAATTCCAGAAGATATGTTATCGCTTTACAATAAGTATGTAGTTGGCGCTACCAGTCCTGCTGGTAAAGTCACTGCGGGAGTTTTAATTGTTGCAATTTTGGTAGCATTGGTAGCATTTATTGTTTTGTTATCTGATGCAGAAAGAAGAATTTCAGTACAATATGCAAAGAAATTACAAGGAAGAAAAATGGTTGGAGGACAATCTTCACATATTCCTTTGAAGGTAAATACAGCAGGTGTTATCCCTGTAATTTTTGCAGGTTCTTTGTTGTCATTCCCAATTGTTATTGCTAGTTTCTTTGGTATTGCACCTGCTTCTGGTTCAAGTGCAACATTATTCCAAAAATTCTTGAAAGTTTGTAACCAAAATGATTGGTGCAATGTAAAGAATATTTACGAATTTAAATATACATTGGGATTACTAGTTTATATTGTTTTAATTATTTTCTTTGCTTATTTCTATACTTCAGTTACATTTAACCCAATTGAAGTTGCGAATAACATGAAGAAACAGGGAGGATTTATTCCAGGTATTCGTCCTGGTAAACCAACCACAGACTATTTGACAAAAGTATTAAATTATGTAATCTTTATCGGTGCGGTTGGATTAACAATCGTGGCAGTATTACCGATTATTTTCTCAGGTGCCTTTGGTGCCAATGTATCCTTTGGTGGTACTTCGCTGATTATTATTGTTGGTGTTGTACTTGAAACACTTAAGCAAATTGACTCACAAATGCTTGTGCGTCATTATAGAGGATTTTTGAGCGAATAGTTGCCGAATTCATTTAGCTGTAGTTGCGTGCAACTACAGCTAAATTTATTTGTGGCTATATTTCAGTTGGAGAAGACGTTTGGCGATCTGGCTGAAGGATTGCAAAATGTTTTAAACAGATAGGAGAATGATTATGAAGATTATTATGTTAGGAGCACCAGGTGCAGGAAAAGGTACACAGGCAAAGAAAATTGCAGAAAAGTATGCTATCCCACATATTTCTACAGGTGATATTTTTAGAGCCAACATCAAAGAAGGAACAGAATTAGGAAAAAAAGCAAAAGCATATATGGATAAAGGTGAATTAGTGCCTGATGAATTGGTTTGTGATTTGGTTGTAGACCGTATCTCACAAGCAGACGCTAAAAATGGATATGTATTAGATGGTTTCCCAAGAACAATTCCACAGGCAGAGGCATTGGATGCTGCATTAGAAAAAATCAATGAAAAAGTTGATTTTGCAATTGATGTAGATGTACCGGATGATAATATCATCAATCGTATGTCTGGTAGACGTGCTTGCGTTTCTTGTGGTGGTACTTACCATGTAGAATTTAATCCTACAAAAGTAGAAGGCGTTTGTGATGCATGTGGCGGAAAGTTGATTTTAAGAGATGATGATCAACCAGAAACCGTTAAGAATCGTTTAGAAGTATATCACGCACAAACACAACCTTTGATTGCTTATTATACAGAAAAGAATATCCTTAAGACTGTTGATGGTACACAGGATATGGCAAAAGTATTCACTGACATTGTTGGAATTTTAGAGGTGTAATTATGTCAGGTATTTCAATTAAATCTGCGGATGAGATTGCAAAAATGAAAGAAGCAGGTAGAATCTTGTCTATTGTACATGATGAGCTTGCAGCTTTTATCAGACCAGGAATATCAACCTGGGATATTGACCAAAAAGGATATGAGATTATTAAAAGTTTTGGTTGTGAACCATCATTTTTAAACTATGAAGGATATCCTGGCTCTATTTGTGTTTCTATTGATGATGAGGTAGTACATGGAATACCAAATAAAAAACATATTTTGCGAGAAGGAAATATAGTAAGTCTGGATGCTGGTGTGATTTATCAGGGATATCATTCTGATGCAGCAAGAACACATGCAGTGGGACAGATTTCAGAAGAAGCACAAAAGTTAATTGATGTCACACAAGAAAGTTTTTTTCAGGGAATTACTTGTGCAAAAGCAGGAAATTATTTGCATGATATTTCCGAAAAAATACAAAAATATGTGGAAAGCAATGGATTTTCTGTAGTGAGAGATTTGGTTGGACATGGTATCGGCGCAAGATTACACGAAGAACCTGAAATACCGAATTACAAAACCAGAGGTCGCGGTCCACGTTTGGTACCGGGAATGACCTTAGCTGTAGAACCTATGGTAAATGCAGGAAGTTATGATATTTGGTGGCTGGAAGATGACTGGACTGTTGTAACGCAAGATGGTTCTTTGTCAGCACACTATGAAAATACTATATTAATTACAGAAGATGAACCTGTGATTTTATCATTGGTGTAAAACTACCTGTTGGTCTTTTCTGATACAAAATGGACAGCTATGACAGTTTTCTATTGTGCATAAAAGGCTGGGTGCAGTTAAAGTATGGAAGGTGAAGTATGCAAAAGCAAAATATTGGAGATTGTGTTTGTGCAATTGCAGGACACGATAAGGATGTATTTTATATTGTAATTGCAGAAGATGCGAAGTATTTGTATTTAGCAGATGGTGTATACAAAACAGTAGCACATCCCAAAAAGAAAAGTAAAAAACACATACAGCTTATTGCGGCACAAATTTTGCCTATATCTACATCAGGTTATTCTGATTTAGAAATCAAGCGTGTGTTGAAACAACTAAAAATCAATAATTCAAGTAAAGCCACATGTTAGCTTACAGACAACAATGTAATCATGTTTTCTCATAACCTTTATATAGAAGAATTGCAAGATGGATTTTGTTTGGCGTGCGATATTCCTACAGTGCATACACAGTGTGTGAGTTGTGGAAATGCTCCAAGGAAAATATAGCTGAAATGATTCCAGAAGGAAAATGGAGAGAACAGGAAAGTGTATAGGAGGAAATAAAATGTCAAAAGCAGATGTATTAGAAATTGAAGGAACTGTAGTGGAAAAACTTCCAAATGCAATGTTCAAAGTTGAATTAGAAAATGGACACATTGTATTGGCACATATCAGTGGTAAATTAAGAATGAACTTTATTCGTATTTTGCCAGGAGATAAGGTAACTTTAGAGTTATCTCCATATGATTTATCCAAGGGAAGAATTATTTGGCGAGATAAATAAAATTACTTGCAATTTGTATTTCTTTGTGGTAAAATAGCAAATGGACTTTGTGAAAGGAGAGATTACGGTGAAAGTAAGATCATCAGTAAAACCGATTTGCGAAAAATGCAAAATCATTAGAAGAAAAGGCAGAGTTAGAGTAATCTGCGAAAATCCTAGACACAAACAAAGACAAGGTTAATATTTTTCAGAAACCAGAAGTACATAGAAGCCTTTGCAACTGTGGATTTGGTGGTTTCAAATATATATAAATTGTTTTTGCTTTTTGTGTTACAATGCCTCGCATGGCAGTACATACGGTTGTGATGTACAAAATTGTGATACTGTGGACAGTTTGATTCACTGTAGCGACAGATGTCATTTTCATCGAGTTGCCTTTAAGAGTTACAAATCATTTTGAAATCAGGTCTACTCTTAATGCATGGTTTAAAGCGGCTGGAGCAACGTTGAACGTTGTAGAATCATGTTGCGATGGGCGGATGGCAATTGTTTGCTGCGTCAATCGTAAAGAACGAGGGCGATACAATCGTTTTGGTTCTGGTGAATATCTGATACATTTTGTATTGGAATCAAGACCGAGTAGGTCGAGTAACTAAATTATATCAAATATTTTTATGGAGGTTATTGCACATGGCTCGTATCAGTGGTGTAGATTTACCAAGAGAAAAACGTGTAGAAATAGGTCTTACCTATGTGTATGGTATCGGTAGAGTAAGTTCTAACCGTATCCTTGCAGAAGCAAAAGTTAATCCAGACACACGTGTAAAGGATTTAACAGATGAAGAAGTTGCAAGAATTCGTGACGTAATTGATGCTTCTCAAGTAGTAGAAGGTGATTTGCGTAGAGAAATCGCTATGAACATCAAGAGATTACAAGAAATCGGATGTTATAGAGGAATTCGTCATAGAAAAGGTCTTCCAGTTCGTGGACAGAAGACAAAGACAAATGCTAGAACTAGAAAAGGTCCTAAGCGTACAGTAGCTAACAAGAAGAAATAATTCGTAATAAATAAGTAAAAATTTTAAATCCATAGGAGGGTTTGTCAATGGCTAAGAAAATAGCAAAAAAAGTGACAAAAAAGCGTGTCAAGAAGAACGTTGATCGTGGACAAGCACATATTCAGTCATCTTTTAATAATACAATCGTTACACTGACAGATGCAGAAGGTAATGCACTTTCTTGGGCAAGTGCAGGCGGATTAGGTTTCAGAGGATCTAAGAAGTCTACTCCTTATGCAGCACAGATGGCAGCTGAGGCAGCAGCAAAAGCAGCTATTCCTCACGGTTTGAAATCTGTAGAAGTTATGGTTAAGGGTCCTGGTTCAGGTAGAGAAGCTGCAATTCGTGCACTTCAAGCATGCGGAATCGAAGTTACATCTATTAAGGACGTAACTCCAGTACCACACAATGGTTGTAGACCACCAAAACGTAGACGTGTCTAGTATTAAGATTAGGAGGAAAAAAGAATGGCAGTAGATAGAATCCCAGTGCTTAAAAGATGTAGATCTTTAGGAATCGATCCTCAGTTCTTAGGAATTGATAAGAAGTCTAACAGAAGTGTTAGAGCTGGTAGAAAAGTAAGCGAATACGGTTTACAGTTAAGAGAAAAACAAAAGGCTAAGTTCATTTATGGTGTTTTAGAAAAGCCTTTTAGAAATATGTTTGCTAAGGCTCAAAAAGTTAGAACTGGTACAACAGGTGAAAACTTAATGATCCTTCTTGAGTTAAGACTTGATAACGTAATTTTCAGAATGGGATACGGTAGAACAAGAAGAGAAGCAAGACAAATCGTAGATCATAAGCATGTACTTGTAAATGGTAAGGTTGTTAACATTCCTTCATACCAAGTAAAAGCTGGTGATACAATTGAAATTGCTGAAAAGTATAAGAGTATGCAAAGATATAAGGACATCTTAGAAGTGACAGACGCTAGACTTGTTCCTGCTTGGTTAGAAGCAAATCACGAGTCATTATCTGGTGTAGTGAAAGAGCTTCCTACAAGAGATCAAATCGATGTTCCTGTTAACGAAATGCTTATTGTCGAGTTGTATTCTAAATAATATAAATCTATATTTTGGTGGCTCCGTTTTGGAGCACCGAAATGCAGATTATGGATGGATGGTAGCTTGATAAACAGCAGTATATAACCCAAAAGGAGGATTCAGAAGTGTTTGATTTTGAAAAACCTATTATTGAAATTGCAGAAATTTCTGAAGATAAGAGATATGGACGATTTGTCGTACAACCTCTTGAAAGAGGATATGGAACAACTTTGGGTAATTCTTTAAGAAGAATTATGCTTTCGTCGTTACCAGGTACAGCAGTAAGCCAAGTAAAGATTAGTGGTGTAGTACATGAGTTTAGTTCAATTCCTGGTGTAAAGGAAGATGTAACTGAGATTATTATGAACATTAAGAATTTGGCGATTAAAAATACAAGTGATTCTAATGAACCAAAGACTGCATACATTGAGTTCGAAGGCGAAGGTGTTGTAACTGCTGGCGATATTCAATTAGATTCTGAGCTTGAAATCCTAAACCCAGATTTAGTAATTGCAACTTTAAGCGGTGGAAAGGATTGTAAGTTCTCAGCTGAATTAACAATTACAAGAGGTCGTGGATATGTAAGCTCTGATAAGAATAAGAGCGATGAATACCCAATTGGTACCATTGCGGTTGACTCTATTTACACACCAGTAGAGAGAGTAAACTTAGCAGTAGAAAACACTCGTGTAGGTCAGATTACTGATTATGATAAGCTTACATTAGATGTATTTACAAATGGAACACTTGAGCCAGATGAAGCTGTAAGTTTAGCTGCAAAAGTATTGAGTGAACATTTGAAATCATTTATCGACTTATCAGAGAATGCGAAAGCAGTTGAGGTTATGGTCGAGAAGCCAGAAGACGATAAGGGTGCAGTACTTGATATGAGTATTGACGAATTAGAGCTTTCTGTACGTTCATACAACTGCTTAAAGAGAGCAGGCATTAATACTGTTGAAGAATTAATAAATAAGTCACCAGAAGATATGATGAAAGTTCGTAACCTTGGACGTAAGTCTCTTGATGAGGTACTTGCAAAATTAAAAGAGTTAGGCTTATCTTTAAATGTTGATGGTGAAAATAATTAGATAAAACGTTATAATATTTTAGGAGGTAAACACATGGCAGGCTATAGAAAACTTGGCAGAACTGCAAGTCAGAGAAAAGCTTTGCTTAGAAATCAAGTAACAAATTTACTTTACAATGGTAAGATTGTTACTACTGAAGCAAAAGCTAAGGAAATCCGTCGTATTGCAGAAAGCATTATTGCTTTAGGTGTAAGAGAGAAAGATAATTACGAAACTGTAACTGTTAAATCAACTGTTGCTAAGAGAGACGAGAATGGTGTAAAGGTTACAGAGGAAAAGACTAGCAAGAACGGTAGAAAGTATCAAGTTGTAGTACGTGAAACAATTGATCAGGAAATCAAGAAAGAAAATCCTAGTCGTATTCATGCTAGAAGACAAATGAACAAGATTTTATATGCAGTTACAGAAACTAGTAAGGGTGCTGGTAAGAAGCGTAATACAAAGACTGTAGATGTAGCTGACATCGTGTTCAATGATATTGCTCCAAAGTATGCTGACCGTAATGGTGGATATACTAGAATCGTTAAGATTGGTCAACGTAAGGGTGACGCAGCAATGGAAGTTTTAATTGAGTTAGTATAATTTTTGTTAAGAGACCACTATTATGGGCTTCCCTGTAATAGTGGTCTTTCATATATTGTGGTGATTGCGAATACAGGTATAACATCCCAATCTATATAGGCAGGTGAGAAAAATGATTCAAGCGAAAAAAATGGGCTTCGACTACATACGAAGAGATGAAGAAGGAAACGTAGAAGAAATACAAAGAGCATTAGATGATATTAATATTGAAATAAAAGCAGGAGATTTTGTTGCAGTATTAGGTAAAAATGGATCAGGTAAATCAACATTTTCTAAACATTTGAATGCTTTACTGATGCCCACGGATGGTACTTTATATGTAGATGGTATGGATACATCAAAACAGGAGTTGGTTTGGAAGGTTCGGCAAAATACGGGTATGGTATTTCAAAATCCTGATAATCAGATTGTATCTAATATCGTAGAGGAAGACGTAGGGTTTGGTCCAGAAAATCTTGGTATTCCTACCGAAGAAATATGGAAAAGAGTAGAGGAAAGTCTCTCGGCAGTGGATATGTTAGCGTATCGGAAAGAATCACCCAATCGTTTGTCTGGCGGACAAAAGCAGAGAGTTGCAATTGCAAGTGTTATGGCTATGCATACCAAATGTATCGTATTTGATGAAGCTACAGCTATGCTGGATCCAATCGGACGGAAAGAAGTGTTGGAAACAGCCCATCGTCTTAACAAAGAAGAAAATATAACAGTCATTTGGATTACTCATTATATGGAGGAAGTTGTAGATGCAGATTATATCTATTTAATAGATGAAGGAAAAGTTGCATTGGAAGGAACGCCACGTCAAGTATTTACAGATGTAGAGCAGATTAGAAGATACGGATTGGATGTGCCACAAGTAACAGAGCTAGCCTATGTACTGAGACAGGAAGGCATGCGGTTGCCTCCTGTGGTTTTGACAGAAGAGGAATTGATTCGCTGTTTAGAAAAAGAATTATAGAAGCCAATTTAAAAAGACAAGCAAGAAATACACAAGCTTTCGCTTGGTTGTAGTGCATTCATTAAATTATAAAAGTAGTCAACACAGAAGCATCAAAAAAATGAAATGTATAAAAGATATGAAAAGTCCCAAAACCTGAGAGTATCAAAAAAATAAAATGCATCAAAAACATGAAATGAGTGAAAAAATAAAATGCATTGAAAACATGAAATGAGTGAAAAAATAAAATGCATCGAAAACATGAAATGAGTGAAAAAAATAAAATGCATCAAAAACATGAAATGAGTGAAAAAATAAAATGCATCGAAAACATGAAATGAGTGAAAAAAAATAAAATGCATCGAAAATATGAAATGAGTGAAAAAAATAAAATGACTTAAAAACATGAAAAGTATCGAAAAAATAAAGTGTATCAAAAGTATGAAAAGTATCAAAAAGATAAAATGTATGAAAAGTTGAAAATGCATCAAAAAAATGAAATATATCAGAAAGAATCGGATATGAATGGTGCTATGCAAGTTTAAAGAGAAAGTGGGAATGTGTTATGTCCATAAGATTAGAGCATGTTTGCTATCAACATAAAGATATGAAGGGTACAGAGCAATATACTTTAAAAGATATCAATTTATCCATTGAAGATGGAGAATATATAGGAATTATTGGACATACAGGTTCGGGGAAGTCAACGCTCTTGCAATTGCTCAATGGTTTAGAAAGTCCCACTACTGGAAATATATATTATAATGGTACCAATATTCAAGACAAGGGTTTTGATCGAGTAGGATTACGTACTAAAGTTGGGTTGGTTTTTCAATATCCAGAATATCAGTTGTTCGAAAGTAGCGTCATTAAAGATATCAAATTTGGACCTAAAAATTTAGGTTTGGAACCCTTGGAAGTGGATTTACGCAGTTATCAGGCATTTCGTGATGTGGGATTACATGAAAAATATTTAGACGCATCCCCATTTCAGTTGTCGGGAGGCCAAAAACGACGTGTAGCCATTGCAGGTATTTTGGCCATGCAACCGGAAGTGTTGATACTAGATGAACCCACTGCTGGTCTTGACCCTGTGGGAAGAAAGGAAATTTTAAGTTTAATCGATCGCTTGCATAAGGAGAAACATTGTACAGTCATTGTGGTTTCTCATTCCATGGAGGATATGGCCAATCATGTGGAGCGTTTGGTGGTTCTCTATGATGGGCAAATACGAATGGATGGGAGTCCAAAAGAAGTTTTTCAAGAGGAAACGGTTTTGGAAAAATATGGTTTATCTGTACCATCGGTTAATCGAATTGCAAAACGATTAGAAAAAGATGGCTATAGACTGGATACTTCTGTGATTACAGTAGAAGAGGCCAAAGAAGCAATTTTGGAGTGTTACGGTAGCAGACATATGTAAACTGTGGTCTGCAAGACATTCCAGAGAGAACAAGCTGGACAATGCTTGATTGGATGAATGTAAATTTGACAATTAAAACGATATGCAATATCATGTAATAGAAGATTTCAGCCAAAATCAAAGAAAAGCTACAGCAATACCCCTGACTTTAGCTGTTAGATGAAAGTCATTGTATGATACACAGCAGCCTGGAAAATGCAAGGCATAAGCCAATCATTTTAGCTGTTAGATGAAAAACATTGTATGATACACAGCAGCATGGAAAATGCAAGGCATAAGCCAATCATTTTAGCTGCTAGATGAAAGTCATTGGATGATACACAGAGCTTGAAAGTTCAGGTTATGGTAATCGGCTGAAACGTTACATTGCAAGAAAGAAAGGCTTAGAATATGATACGAGATATTACAATAGGACAGTATTATCATGCAGAGTCTGTGATTCATGGGTTAGACCCTAGAACAAAACTGGTGGCTACCTTTTTTTATATGATTTCCATGTTTTGTTTTAATCGATACATAGGCTTGGTAGTCAGTGCCATCTTTTTGCTGTGGGTGGTTCGATTGGCAAAAATTCCTTTGGGACATATGGTAAAAGGACTCAAACCCGTTTTGGTTATTTTACTATTTAGTTTAACAGCAAATGTGCTGTTTTCGGCTGGAGAACCCCTTTTTCATTGGGGGATTATATCCATAACGTTAGCAGGCATAAAACGTGCAATTTTTACAGGTATTCGCCTTTGTTTATTGGTGTTTGGTGCATCTGTGGTAACATTTACCACAACGCCAAATCAGTTGACGGATGGCATTGAAAAATTGTTTCAACCTTGGAAACGCATACACCTGCCTGTACACGAAATCGCCATGATGATGTCCATCGCACTTCGATTTATACCGATTTTGTTGGAAGAAACAGACAAAATTATGAAGGCACAAATGGCAAGAGGTGCTGACTTTGAAACGGGTGGCTTGATCAAAAAAGTAAAAAATCTGCTACCCATCATTGTTCCTTTATTTATCTCTGCATTTCGTCGGGCAGATGATTTAGCCATGGCAATGGATGCCAGATGTTATCGTGGCGGTGATGGCAGAACCAAAATGAAACCGCTAACCTATAAAAGAGAAGATTATCTAGCCTATCTGGCATTGGGGCTCTATTTGGTGGTTTTGTTTTGCCTGGTATACTGCATGACTAGGCTGATTAGTATGTTCTAATGGAAAACAGGAATGGGAGAGTAGAAAATGCAAAGAGTAAAATTAGAAATTGCCTACGATGGCACCAATTATCATGGTTGGCAGCTTCAACCCCATGCGGTAACCATAGAAGGCGTAATCAATGAAAAATTATCCCAATTATGTCAGGAGGATATTCGGGTCATTGGTGCAAGTAGAACAGATGCAGGGGTGCATGCATATGGAAATGTAGCGGTATTTGATACAGAAAGTAAGATACCGCCGGAACGGTTTGCTATGGCATTAAATGCCTTGTTGCCAACGGCCATTCGAGTACAACGTTCCTTTGCTGTACCGGCGGATTTTCACCCCAGACATTGCGATAGCATCAAGACCTATGAATATCATATATTAAACAGAAGAATAGCAATTCCTACCCGCAGAATGTATGCCTATCATTTTCATTGGAATTTAGATTTGGAGGCAATGCGAGAGGCGGCAGGATATTTGGTGGGGAAGCATGATTTCGTTTGCTTTTGCTCCAGTAAAACACAGGTGAAGGACACCACACGTACCATATACAGCCTAACCATAGAAGAGCGTGGCGACGAATTGGTATTGCGGGTGCAAGGAAATGGATTTTTATACAATATGGTTCGTATTATAACCGGTACCTTGTTACAGGTTGGTACCAAACATTTTACACCAGCATATGTAAAGGAATTGCTTACTTGTAAAGATAGAAGCAAAGGTGGTGCATGTGCACCAGCTCATGGTTTATTTTTGGTAGAGATTGTCTATCCGGACTTGGAAGCGCAATCCCCTATGCAAAGTCTGTAGAAAGGATGAAAATATTGCAATCACATTTGTTATTTTTTGATATAGATGGAACCTTGGTTGATGAGGAGACAGGCGTTTTAACCCAGGAAACAAAAAGAGCCTTAAAAAATGCCAGAAAAAATGGTCATTTGGTATTTTTAAATACAGGAAGAAGTTACTCGGAATTGGATCCGGCAGTTGTGGCAGTTGGATTTGACGGTTTTGTTTGTGGCTGTGGAACCCATGTGAAAGTACATGATGAAACTTTGGTAAAATGTACGGTCGAAGGGGAAGAAGCAAAGCAAATTGTAGCATTGTTGGAAGCGTGTAAAATCGAAGCATTGCTAGAAGGGGAAGAAGCCTTTTATTTGTCAAAAGAAAGTAAAGATGCAAGATTATTTGCTGTTTTGGAATGTTTTGGACCAGAAGTAAATAAAAAGCGTCGTTATTGGCAGGAGGATAATGTATCTTTCCAAAAGTTTACCATTTGGTTTGGAGAAGATGGAAATTTTGAACAATTACAAAATGCATTGGGAGATCGATTTTCCTTCTTGAAACGAGACAAAGGTTTTTACGAAGTGATGCCAAAAGGTTATAGCAAAGCTTCTGGCATGGAATGTTTAATGCAGCATTATCATATTTCGAAGAAATACACCATGGCAATTGGAGATAGTACCAATGATTTATCCATGTTGACTTGTGCAGGCATTAGTGTAGCAATGGGGAATAGCAAGGAAATTGTGAAAAAACAAGTGCAGTTTGTTACCAAACATGTAAAAGAGGAAGGGGTAGCATATGCCCTGACACATTTTGGGTTTGTAGTAGAATAGGAGAAAAATTATGGCAAAATATACAAAGCAGGATATTATTGATTTAGTGGAAGAAGAAGACGTAGAATTTATACGATTGCAATTTGTAGACGTATTTGGGACCTTGAAAAATCTGGCAGTAACCACCAGTCAATTACATAAAATATTAAATGGAGAATGTATGTTTGACGGTGCAGCCATTGAGGGATTTACAGGCAATAATATGAGTGAATTGTTTTTGCGTCCACAATTGGACACTTTTGCAATTTTTCCATGGAGACCACAACAGGGAAAAGTAGCAAGATTTTTGTGTGATGTGGTGCATGAAGATGGTTCACCGGTATTAGGGGATTCCAGATATGTATTATCTCGTGTTTTGGAAAAGGCAAAAAATATGGGGTTTGAGTTGGTGGTACAGCCCAACTGCGAATTCTTTTTGTTTGACACCACAGAAGATGGGAAACCAACAGTAACGACGCAGGAAAAGGGAGAATATTTTGATATAGGTCCAATCGATCAAGGACAAAATGCAAGAAGAGAGGCAGTATTATTCTTAGAAGATATGGATTTTGAAGTAGAATCTTCTTATCATGCTTCAGAAGTTGCACAGCATGGAATTGGATTTGCCGCAGATCAGGCAATGAATACAGCGGATAATATCGTTACCTTCAAGATGGTTGTTCGTATTGTGGCAAAAAGACATGGCTTACATGCTACTTTCATGCCAAAGCCAAGAAGGGATTTGCAAGGTTCTTCCATGAAATTGGCATTTGTCTTAATGAAGGACGGAAAAAATGCCTTTACAGATCCACAGGAGCAAAATGGTATCAGTATCATTGCCAAACAATTTATGGCAGGTATTTTAAGTCATATTGATGGTATGTCATTGATTAACAATCCGATTGTCAATTCGTATAAACGTTTTGTGCCTGGATATAATGCACCATTAAAGGTAAGCTGTTCCATGAATGACAGAGATGCCATGCTTCGTATGAATTGCAAAGCCAAGTCCGGTACAAAGCTGGAGTTTAGAAATCCGGATTCTGCATCCAACCCATATTTGGTTTTGGCTGCCTGCCTGGCATCAGGATTAGACGGTATTGAGAAACAGTTGGAAGCACCAAATATAGATGTGGAAACGATTTATAGTGACAAAGTTATGCCAAAGACTTTGGAAGATGCCATTAAAGCATTTGAAAAAGATACGTATCTGCAAGAAGTATTGGGACCATATATTACAAAAAGCTATTTAGAAGCCAAAAAATCAGAATGGAACCGTTATTGTGAAGAAGTTACAAAATGGGAAGTAGACCGTTATTTGAACCGAATTTAAAGGGTAACATTCCAAAAACCAATGAAAAGGGGGCTTATTTGTGCAAATTATTGTCGTTTTTCCTAAAATGCAAGACGCAAAGAACATCATGAACGCATTGATTCGTCATGGGTTTGATGTTTGTTTGGCATGCACAACAGGAGCCCAGGCGATTAGTAAGGCAAATGAATTAGATGGTGGTGTCATTATTACCGGATATAAAGTGGCGGATATGTATTACGCAGATTTATACGAGTACCTGCCAAAAGGATTTGAACTGGTCCTCATGGCATCTAAAGCAAAATTGGATAACTGCTATAATAACAGTGTTGTCTGTGTAGAAATGCCCGTTCGTATGCGGGAGTTACTTGAAACCTTACACATGATATCCTATCGATATGAAAAAACGCAAAAGAAACAGAAAAAATTAGCCAGAAAAAAAGAAGAAAAGATACTCATTAACAAGGCAAAAGCTTTGTTGATGGACCGAAATCATATGTCGGAGGAAGAAGCCCATTATTATTTGCAAAAAACCAGTATGGATGCTGGTACGGCTATGGCAGAGGTGGCAGAGATGATTTTGAGTATGCATGATATGTTGGATTAGACATAGGGCAGGTCCTATGGCGTTTTCAAAATGCTTCTTTGGAAAATAGAAAGGCTGTTGCAATAAGAATAAAAAAATATAAGGGAGCTTTCCTATATATTTTTTGGTATTCCTATTGTAGCAGCATTTTTACTTTGAAAGTGTTTTCCATAGGCAACTGGAATGTATGCTTGCATGCAATACACTTTCATGCATGAAAAGTATTTTCAGTAGATCGCTTCTGCAAGTTTTTTAAGAAGTTCATCTACTAGAAAATTTGACCGGTATGACAAGGACCCCCTCTGCAATTCCGTCTCTTCGTCAATTCTTTGAATAGTAAACCCTGCAGGAAATACCGAAACCAGTCATTATGATTTACTGGTGGAGGCAGTGGTCTGGAAGGTGGAGGCAATGGCCTTGGTGGAGGTAGCGGTCTGGGAGGTGGTCCCAAAGGTGGCCTGTAAGGTGGTTTCACAGGTGGAATAGGTGCAGGCGGAATGACATATTGTTGTGCCTGATAAGAAGGCGTAGAAAGGCTTTCTGTCAGTTGGTCTAACATTTGTGCCAGTAAGGTTTCATCCGGTTCGGCAGCATAGATGAAACTACCTTCATAGTCATACTGCTTACAAAATTCTTCCACTTTTTTTTCCATGTCCTGTACAAATTTTGGGGATAAACTGGAAAAATATGCGCTGTCCTGTGCATAAGAAGAGGCAACATCTTGTGCAAAAATATCCAATTTTTTATCATTTGGCACGAGAAAAACATAAGGTACTTGTGGTGGACTTGAAGAAAACATCGAATCACATCTTGATTTTTTTATTATTCTATGCAAACATAAGGAAGGTGTGAAAGAAATACTTGCAGACACTAGTATAGAAGTGTTAAAATTGAAAGAATAGGAACTGAGAGAATTTTGTATGAATAAAACGATAAAAAGATGAAAGAGGAAATCGATGGATACAAATTTAGAACAAGTATTGGCAGCAGTCATGACAGAACAATTGGTAGAAGGTGTCATTAGCAACCCTTCTAAATCACAAGAAGTAACAAAAATAAAATTTCGTTTGATACAAATAAAAGGAAAACTGCAGGTGCAAATTACAAAATATAAAGGAAAACAGGTGTTTCATGAGAATAAATCTTTAGAGGAAGCCAAAATGGAAGCAGTAAGTTGGTTTGACAAAGAGAAATATGGAATGAAACAGGGACAAATTACTACCCAAGAGCAAGAGGTTAGCATATTAGTCAGCAAAAAAGGAAAAGTTACCATCAAACAAAAACAAAGAAAAAATGAAATCCCTTTCCGACTGGATTTGTCCCATAACAGAAAAAAACATTACATTTTAGAAGAAGGAACAAGAGTACCCTTTTTGGTGGATTTGGGGGTTATGACCCAAGAGGGAAAAATTGTTCGAACCAGATATGATAAATTTAAGCAGATCAATCGATTTTTAGAATTTATAGAGGATATATTGCCTTATTTGGCAAAAGACCGAGAGGTAACCATATTAGACTTTGGCTGTGGAAAATCCTACCTCACCTTTGCCATGTATTATTATTTGCATGAATTAAAATCCTACAATGTACGCATCATAGGATTAGACTTAAAAAAAGATGTAATTGCCCATTGTAATCAATTAAAAGACAAATATGGCTATGAGAAATTGCAATTTTTAGAAGGAAATGTAGCGGATTATGACGGCGTAGAGCAGGTGGATATGGTAGTTACCTTACATGCCTGCAATACAGCAACAGATTATGCTTTGTACAAGGCAATCAAATGGAATGCCAGTGTCATTTTATCTGTGCCTTGTTGTCAGCATGAATTAAATCAAAATATGCAGATGCCAGAGTTGGCACCCCTGTTTCAATATGGGATTATTCAGGAACGTTGTGCAGCCTTATTTACAGATGCACACAGAGCCAATTTATTGGAGGCCAGTGGGTATCAGACACAGATTTTAGAATTTATTGATATGGAGCATACACCGAAAAATCTTATGATTCGAGGCGTGAAAAAATCCAATGCCAAGGCAGAAGAAAAAGCTTGGCAAAATTGTCTTGCAATGTCTCAATTTATGGGCACCAAATTGACACTACAAACTTTGTTAGAAGAAGAGAAAGAAAAGAGGAAGCGATCATGAAGCATGTGGTTCGTGCCATCATATCTATAACAGTATTTGTAATTGCCACAGCCTTGTTTAGTGGCATAATTCGCGAAACAGGAGGTGTCGGAAAGGCAAAAAGCATTGCGCAGGGGACACCTACTTTTCCAATTATGTACGTGAAGACCCAAGGATACACCATCAATGTACTACGTGGTTATAATAGTAATTTAAAGGCAGCAGTAGACCGGGAAAGTATGACACCGGTGGGGGCAGATCGACAGATTTCCCTGATTATTCAAGAGGATGAAATTACCGTTCGTAAAATTATCTATGAACTTAGAAATGTGAATGATAATACCTTAATCAGTCAAAAGGAAATGGCAGTAATGGAAGAGACCAAAGCAGGAAAGGTAGCTACCCTTACTCTGGATAGCAGTATGGAACAGGGAAAGGAATATGCCTTAAAGGTCACAGGCGTTTCCAAAGATGGAAAGAAAATCCATTACTTTACGCATATCAAGTATTATGGTGATGATTGTTACTTGAAAGAAAAATTGGAATTTGTGAATCGTTTCCATCAATATACCTTGGATAAGACAAAAATAGAAAAAGTGGCATCTTATTTGGAATGGTCCTACACCAATAATAATGACACCTATGCAAATTTAGATATTACCTCTTCCAAAGAATTGATTAGCTGGGGAAGTTTGTCACCGGAAGTGATTTCTGAAATTGTCCCTACCATCAAGGAGTTTAATATAGAAACCGCCTCTGTTTGCTTACAGTACATGGTTAAAATCCAGAGCAATAATGGGGAGGAAATCTGCAGGGTAAAAGAATTTTTCCGAGTTCGATATGCAGGTGGAAGAATGTATCTTTTGAAATATAATCGTGATATGTCTACTTTATTTGATTTAGAAAAAACCAGTCTTTCCAATAAAGAATTTAAGCTGGGTATCACCAATTTAAAAGGGGTACAGTGTGAAAATTCACCAGAGGGAAGTTATATGGCATTTGTAACCAATGGAGAGGTTTGGGGCTATTCCACAACAAAAAATGTTGCAACCCGCATTTTCTCTTTTTTGGGAGACAGTCAGGATTATGTCCGCGCAGGCAACGATTCGCATAATGTACAGATTATCAATGTAGATGATGATGGGAATGTGGATTTTATGGTTTATGGCTATATGAATGCCGGAGATTATGAAGGCTGCGTAGGTATTTTATGGTATCGTTACAAGGCAGCAGAGAATCGAATCGAGGAACAGGTATTTATTCCTATGGAGACCACCTATCAAATGTTAAAGGAAAATATCGACCCCTTTACCTATGTAAGTAGTGGTGGTGTATTTTATTTTTCCGTAGATAATGTAATATATGCCTATGACTCTGCAGCCAAAAGTTTGAAAATTATTGCGACAGATGTAGAAGAAGGTGATTATGCCTACGTGAAATCTGCCGGTGTATTGGCTTGGCAGAAAAACGCAGAAGATAAAAAGTCCAGAAAAGTATTGGTACTCAATTTAGAAAAAAACAAAACCAAAGCAGTAACCACGGACAAAGATGAAAGAATTATACTGGTAGGTTCCGTCAATACGAACATTGTGTATGGTATTGCCAAGACCAGTGACATTGAAGAGACAGAAGATGGAACCGTTATTACCCCTATGTACAAAATCTGTATTGTAGACAATGATGGTAATCTTTTGAAAAACTATAAACCTACCAATTGCTATGTTTCCAGAGCCTATGTAGAAGATGACGTGGTAAAATTAGAACTGATTAAAAGGGAAAATGGCAGCTACGTCAATGTGAGAAAACAAGACAGTATTCAAAATCAAATGTCTTCAAAACGAAAAGCATCACCTTTCAAAAAAAGAGTGACAGAGAAGAATTTGACAGAGTATTATTTGCTTACCAATAGTCAAAGCAAAATGGATAAGCTGCCAAATTTAAAAATAGCAAAGAACACGCTTATTACCGAGAACAAAATTATTCGTCTGGATGGAAATGCCAAGAACCTGAAAAAATACTATGTATACGGGGAAGGAGTTATTTTAGACAGTTATACCAGTCCGGCTAAGGCCATTATGGCAGCAGAAGATGCCATGGGAGTTGTCATCAATCAAAATAACCAGTTGGTTTATGAACGTGCCGGTAAATATACCAATCATCAGATTGGAAATATTACACCAGTGAAGATTGGTGTTGGTGTCAATAGCAAGGGAGCAGCCTTGGCCACCCTGTTTGCTTATCAGCATGTAAAGGGTGATGCAGAACAATTGAGTCAGAGTAGCCATAGTGCCTATGCATTGATGAAGAAGTATTTAGGAAAGAACGTAGAAGTAATCAATTTAAAAGGTTGTACCTTAGACGAAGTATTGTATTTTGTCAGTGGAAATCGACCAGTTATTGCCATGACAAAAGAAGGTAGTTTTCATTTGATTGTGGGCTATACAGAGACCAGTGTCACGTATGTGAATTTTGCTACAGGAAAGGCAGAAACCAAGGGCTTATCCAGTATGGAAGCTGTTTGGAAAGCAGGAGGCAACGCATTTATCGGTTATTTGAATGAAGGATAGGAACGTGGAAAGAGCGGTCTTTAAGACAGGAACATAACATAAGGAGGAATCAAATGACAAGACAGGAATTTGTGCAATTGATACAAGAGAAAATTGTTGTGCTGGATGGAGCAACAGGCTCTAATTTACAAAAAAAAGGTATGCCCATAGGTGTTTGTCCGGAACAGTGGATTATTGAAAATCAAGAGATTATGAAGCAGTTGCAAAAAGACTATATCTTAGCCGGTACAGATATCTTATATGCCCCTACCTTTGGTGGAAACCGTTTGAAATTGCAGGAATACGGATTGGCAGACCAAATTGTAGAAATGAATCAGAAATTGGTTGGCATTTCTAAAGCTGCCAGAGCAGAGGCTGGGGCTTCGCGTCCAATCTATATTGCAGGGGATTTGACGA
Organism: Lachnospiraceae bacterium; assembly: GCA_017393285.1. Classification (GTDB taxonomy): domain Bacteria; phylum Bacillota; class Clostridia; order Lachnospirales; family Lachnospiraceae; genus CAG-411. Next base: position 22,841 of record JAFORL010000106.1, on the reverse strand, counting down.
TGACAGGGCAGCAGCTCTATCCAATGGGTACCTTGCAATTTGAGGAGTTAGTAGATATCTACAAAGAACAGGTAAAAATTTTAGTAGAGGCAGGGGTAGACTTGTTTGTGGTGGAAACCATGATGAGTTTACAGGAAAGTCGTGCAGCTGTATTTGCCATTAAGGAAACCTGTGATTTGCCTGTACTTGTTACCCTGACCTTTAATGAAGATGGCAGAACCCTCTTTGGAACAGATCCGGAAACTGCCATGATTGTATTACAAAGTATTGGGGCAGATGGTGTAGGATTAAATTGTTCTACGGGACCGGACCAAATGCATCAAATGGTGGAACAGATGCGGGCAGTAGCCAATGTACCGATTATCGTAAAACCCAATGCCGGTTTGCCGGTATTAGAAAATGGCAAGACCGTATTCCATATGGGACCGGAAGAATTTGCGGTAGAGATGGTTAAATTGATGGACAAAGGCGTCTCTATTGTAGGTGGTTGTTGTGGAACCACACCGGACCATATCCAGGCCTTGACCAAAGCCATAGCGCAAAAACCAGTGCCAAAGATTGAAAGAAAAAAAATCAGAGCAGTTACTACAGAGAGAAACACTGTCAAAATTGACATTGAAGAGGGCAATTTTATGGTGGTGGGGGAACGAATCAATCCAACTGGAAAGAAAGCCCTACAAGCAGAATTGCGAGAAGGAAAATTAGATATCATCAGTCAATTTGTGGAAGAGCAAGTGGAACTGGGAGCGGATATTTTAGATGTAAATGTAGGTATGAATGGAATTGATGAAGGAGAGATGATGCTGAAGGTATTGTACCATATCACCATGATGTCTAACATTCCATTATCCATAGATACCAGTAATATAGATGTTATGGAGGCTGCCTTGCGTATTTATCCTGGGCGTGCCCTAATCAATTCCATTTCTTTGGAAACAGAAAAATATGAAAAATTAATACCGATTGCAAAAAAATATGGTGCCATGTTTGTTTTATTACCGGTGTCAGATGAAGGCTTGCCAAAAGATTTAGCAGAAAAGAAATCTATCATACAGACAGTATTAAAACGTGCCTATAGCTGTGGGTTGACAAAAGAAGATGTGGTGGTAGACGGTTTGGTAAATACCATAGGTGCCAACAAACGTGCGTCTATTGAAACCATGGAAACGATACGATATTGTAAAAATGAATTGGGTGTAGCTACTACCTGTGGTTTGTCCAATATTTCCTTTGGATTGCCAGAGCGTATCTTTGTAAATAGTACTTTTTTGGCATTTGCCATAAAAGAAGGATTGACCATGGCCATTGCCAATCCTTCACAAGATTTATTAATGAATATTGCAGCAGCCTGCGATTTACTGTTAAATCGTGAGGAAAGTGATTTGCGTTACATTGACAGGGTAACCAAGCGAAAGATGGTTATGACTACCCAGACCGCAGAAGCCAATGCACCAGGCGGACAGCAAAAGAAAAATCACCCTATATTTGATAGTGTGGTAAAAGGAAATCAGGCAGGTATTGTAGATTTGGTGAAAGCAGCCTTGGCAGAAGGTGTAGAAGCCAATGAAATATTGGATCATATGCTGATACCGGGTATCAATCATGTAGGAGCTTTGTTTGATCAGGGTACCTATTTCCTTCCACAATTAATCAGTAGTGCAGAGGCTATGAAGGTAGCCATTGAGTACTTAGAGCCTATGTTGCAAAGTGGAAAGGAAGATGGAGAAAGTGTAACCGTTGTAATGGCTACGGTAGAGGGAGACGTGCATGATATCGGTAAAAATTTAGTTGTTTTGATGCTGAAAAATTATGGATATCGTGTTATAGATTTAGGAAAAGACGTACCAGCAGAAGAAATCGTAGCAGTTGCCAAAAAAGAACAGGCAAAAATAATTGGTTTATCTGCATTAATGACAACCACCATGATGAATATGAAAACCGTTGTGGAACTGGCGAAGAAAGAAAATTTGGACTGCCAGATTATCATTGGCGGTGCTGTGGTTACGCAAAGTTTTGCAGATGAAATAGGAGCAGACGGCTATTCCAAAGATGCACAGGAGGCTGTGGTGCTGGTGCAAAAACTACTAGAAAAATAGCAAGGAGAAGAATAGATGGGACAAGCAGACCAAATAGCAGTAGATGTGATTATTCCTGTATATAAACCAGATGAAAAATTTCACCATTTGATGAAAAAAATGGGACAACAAAGTATACGTCCCGCCAATATTTTTCTTATGTGGACCCAAGGGAAAACAGAAGAAGATGAAGAATTACAAGAAAGATATAAGCAGGTCGAAGGGGTTACCCTTGTGCCGATTCTGCCAGAAGCATTTAATCATGGTGGTACCCGCAATCAAGGGGTTGCCTTGGCAAAGAGTCCGCTGGTATTATTGATGACACAGGATGCAGTGCCGAAAAATGCGTTTTTAATTGAAAATTTGATTGCCCAGTTTGCAGAAGAAGAAGTAGCTGCTGCCTATGCAAAACAATTGGCAACAATAGAAGTGGGCATTATAGAACACTATACCCGACAGTTTAATTATCCGGACCAGTCGCAAAAAAAGACAAAGGCAGATTTGCAACGTTTGGGAATAAAAACCTATTTTTGCTCAGACGTTTGTGCCATGTACCGCAAATCCGTTTATGATCAAATGGGCGGTTTTGTTACCAAGACCATCTTCAATGAAGATATGATTATGGCTGCCAAAATGATAGAGGCGGGTTATACAGTGGTATATGCAGCAGATGCAAAAGTCTGGCATGCACATAAATATAACGGAAAGCAACAGTTTCAGAGAAATTTTGACTTGGGGGTTTCCCATCGTCAGTACAAAGAAATATTTTCCGGCATTTCCTCTGAAAAAGAAGGGAAAAAGTTGGTGTTACAGACATTGGCGTATCTGTGGCGGAAAAAAAGAATCGATGCCATTATTTCATTAATTTGGCAGAGCGGATGGAAATTTTTGGGCTACCAATTTGGAAAAAGATATGACAAATTACCTTTGTGGTTGATACGTATGGCGAGCAGCCAAAAAAGTTATTGGAACAATGGAAAGGGGTAAGAGATTATGGCTATGGTAAGTATTGTGATGGCGACTTACAATGGAGCGGCATATTTAGAAGAACAAATTGAATCAATTGTAAAAAATACTTACACAGACTGGCATTTAGAAATATGTGATGATGGTTCTACAGACCGTACGCTAGAGATTGCGACTGCCTGGCAGGAGCGTTATCCCGACAAAATATCCATTACTGTGAATCAGGAGAATGTAGGCGTAACTAACAATTTCCTGGAGGGAGCAAAACGTGCCAAAGGAGACTATATTATGTTTTGTGACCAGGATGATGTGTGGTTTCCAAATAAAATTGCAGATACCTTACATTTCATGCAGGAAAAAGAGCAGGAAGCAGAAAGCAAGAAACCGGTTTTGGTATTTACAGATGCAAAGTTAGTCAATGCTGTCTTGCAAAAAATGGGAGATTCTTTTTTTGCTTACAATAAATTAGATACTACAAAAATTGATTTACAACACCTTTTGATTGAAAATAAAGTCATTGGCTGTACCGCTATGTTCAATCGTGCCTTGACAGAGAAGCTGGTAGTTGCACCACAGCAGGCTCGTTATCACGATTGGTGGGTTGCCTTGATTGCAGCTACCTTTGGACAGGTCTATTATTTTGATCAGGTAACCATGTATTATAGACAGCATGGAGCCAATGTGGTAGGGGCACAGAATTTTGTTTCGTATGTATGGAATAAAATACAGCATTTCCCGGATCAGAAAGAAAATTTAATCGCCTGTGAAAAACAAGCATGGGAATTTCTGGAAATTTATAATGGCGATATACTGGAAGAACAAAGACAGATTATAGCTGATTTTGCCAATTTGCAAAGTGTGAATTGGATTGAACGGAAAGATAGACTTTTCCGTTATGGCTATTGGAAAAGTGGAAAAATAAGAAATATCGGATTATTTTTGTTGATATAGAGGATTGCAAAACAATATGCAATGGAAATAGAAGGAGGAGAAAGAATGCCGCAAGACGAGAATCGTAGATCTTCCAAGCGTCAGGTACAAGTACCGGATTTTCGGAAAGAAACCAAAAGACAGTATATGTATGCCAATCGTCCCTATCAAAAAGATTATTTAAAAGATACCCATTGGGATAAAACAACCAGAGAGCAGGAACAGGAAAGACCAAAGAAAGAACCAAAACAAAAAAATAGTAATCGTAAAAATGGTAATCCCCCAAATAATACCAAACAAACGCAGCAGAACAGATCAGTGGTGGGAGAATTAGAAAGTCGTAAGAAGAAAAAAAAGCGAGTAGGACAATCTTCCAAAGTTGCAGAAAATAATACGAAAAAAACACAAATGACACAGAATCGGGCAGTGCCTGCAAATAAAAATGGGAAGTCTGGCAAAAAAGGGAAAAACAGAAAGAAAAAGTCTGGATTTTTTGGCTGGGGATTTGTTGTGATGTGTTTGATTGCCATTGGCTTGGGTAGTTTCTTAGGAAGAACCAAAGCCCAGATGAATCAAATCTTAAATCAAAGAAAACAGGCTTCTTTGGATTTGACAGAAGTAAAGATTGACGAAAGTAAATTGGGTTCTGATTCCAATATCGTTAACATATTGTTAGTAGGGTCAGATAAAAGAGAAACCTGGTCGGAACAGGGACGTTCCGATTGTGTCATGGTGGCAACCATTGATAAAAAGCACAGATGTTTGAAATTGACCTCTTTGATGCGAGATATGTATATCGATATTCCGAATCATGGAAAAGCAAAGTTCAATGCGGCCTATTCCTATGGTGGAATCGAATTGCTATACAAAACCATAGCCTACAATTTTGATTTGAAATTAGACGGCTATGCCTTAGTGGATTTTGCTGCTTTTAAACAGGTGGTAAAAGAAATTGGCGGTGTGGACATTGAATTGACAGAGGCGGAGGCCAATTATTTACGCACTGCTTATCACAGAGGGTCTGTGCTGAAGGTACAACCTGGTTTACATACCCTAAATGGTGCACAGGCATTGGCATATACCCGAATCCGTCAGGATATCCGGGCAGACTTTGGACGTACCGAGCGACAAAGAAAAGTGGTACAGGCTGTATTTAAAAAGGCAAAAAGTAAATCCTATAGCAAACTGTTAGATATGGTAAAGGTGGTTATGCCAAATATTACTACGGATTTGACCAACGATGAAATTTATGGATATATGACGGATATGATTAGTATGGGTACAACAGATATTCAGCAATATCGAATACCAGTGGATAATAGCTATGATTCACAACGAATCAACGGGCAGTTGGTTTTGGTACCAAATGTGGAACAAAATAAAGAAAAATTACAGGAATTTATTTTTCAGTCCAATGGAGAAGTAGAGTAACAATCCATTGACAAAGAAAATGATACTTGGTACAATGATTTGTGGCGAATATATTAGCACAGAAGATTAGGGGTTACCAATGGATTGCTCCTCGTAGCCAATATACAGCCGTAAGATTTCCAACAGAAAGGACTGATGTTATGAGAAGGATGGTTTTATCTTTATTAGTAGATAACACAGCAGGAGTCTTAAGTCGTATTTCTGGGTTGTTTAGTCGTAGAGGATATAACATAGACAGTGTTTCTGTCGCAGAGACAGAGAATCCCTTATTTTCAAGAATGACAGTGGCTGTTACCGGCGAAGAACTTACACTGGAACAGATTGAAAAACAACTGGCAAAGTTAGAAGACGTAAGAGAAATTACAGAATTAACAGATGGCAACTCTGTATGTAGAGAGTTAGCATTGATTGTAGTCGAGGCAGGTGCTACCAGAAGACAGGAAGTCATTGCAGTTGCCGATATATTCCGCGCAAATATCGTAGATGTTGCACCAGAGACGATGATGATAGAATTAACCGGTAATCAGGGAAAGGTGGATGCATTTATCCGATTGTTAGATGGATTTACCATTCAAAAATTGGTTCGCACAGGTGTAACAGGTTTGATTCGTGGACAATAGGACAAGAACTATTTTATATGTACTAAATGTTAGGAGAATAATCTATTTTCCTGCGTTTAAATAAAAATTGAATGTATGGTCTCAGACCAGCATCACAAACATTTTAGGAGGAAGAGAAAAATGGCAAAGATTTTTTATCAAGAAGATTGTAATCTTTCATTGTTAGATGGAAAGACAATCGCAGTAATCGGTTACGGAAGCCAAGGACATGCACATGCTTTAAATGCAAAGGAATCTGGATGTAATGTTATCATCGGATTATACGAAGGCAGCAAGTCTTGGGCAAAGGCTGAAAAACAAGGATTTGAAGTATATACAGCTGCAGAAGCTGCAAAGAAAGCAGATATCATTATGATTTTGATTAACGATGAAAAGCAAGCTGCATTATACAAGAAAGACATCGAGCCAAACTTGGAAGCAGGAAACATGTTGATGTTCGCACATGGTTTCAACATTCATTTTGGATGTATCGTACCTCCAGCAGATGTTGACGTAACAATGATCGCACCTAAGGGACCAGGACATACCGTTCGTTCTGAGTACCAAGCAGGTAAGGGTGTACCATGTTTGATCGCTGTTGAGCAAGATGCAACAGGTAAGGCACAGGATATTGCTTTGGCATACGCATTAGCAATCGGTGGTGCAAGAGCTGGTGTATTAGAGACAACATTCAGAACAGAAACAGAAACAGACTTATTCGGTGAGCAAGCAGTACTTTGTGGTGGTGTTTGTGCATTGATGCAAGCTGGTTTCGAAACATTAGTAGAAGCAGGATACGATCCAAGAAATGCATACTTTGAATGTATCCATGAAATGAAGTTAATCGTTGACTTAATTTACCAATCAGGTTTTGCAGGTATGAGATACTCAATCTCTAACACAGCTGAATATGGTGATTACATCACAGGACCTAAGATTATCACAGAAGATACAAAGAAAGCAATGAAGAAAGTACTTTCAGATATCCAAGATGGTTCTTTTGCAAAAGAATTCTTATTAGATATGTCAGATGCTGGAAAGCAAGTACACTTCAAGGCTATGAGAAAGATTGCTGCTGAACATTCTTCAGAAATCGTTGGAGAAGAAATTCGTAAGTTGTACAGCTGGAATAACGAAGAAGATAAGTTTATCAATAACTAATCATAGATTAGAAATACAAAAGAGACTGCCTACAGAGATGTGGCGGTCTTTTTTTGATGTAATAGGAAATTGCGATGCAATTTCCTATTACATCAAAAACGCTCCGCGAGGATGCGCAGACCGCGGAGATGGAGTTAATTGCTGTGCAATACCGCGGTCGCGCTAGAGTTTTGCAAGCAAAACTCTTTGCTCAAACTGAAAACTGTGCCGCAGTAGCTTTCAGCCAATCGAACTGCGCTATCGCTTGTTCTCTCGGGAAAGCCTTGCATGCCAGTTTTCTAGTTCTCGCTTTGACCTATCGGTCTTTGCTTAAACTGAAAACTGTGCAATTTTTCGTATGTAAATGGGGATTTTATAGGGGAAATATACGAAATTATATAAATGCCCTTTTGGACAATTGACAAGTGGCTGTAGATGTGATAGATTCAATGGATAGAAATAGATTCGGAAGAAGGAAAAGACATGTCATTTTTGGATAGCAAAGTTAAAAAAGGAATAATGATTGGAGTAACTTGTTTGGTCACTGTGATTGTGATTTTGATTGCGGCGACAGGTATTTATTTTCATAATCGATGGGGATTACATACTACTTTGAATCAAATAGATGTATCAAAGATGACATATGCAGAGACCCGAAAAATGATGGCACAATATACTTCTGATTATCAATTGGAGATTACAGGACGTGATGGTGGCAAATTGCAGTTGACCAGAGAGGATATAGAGGTCAATATCGCATACGGAAATGCCTTAGATCAGATTATAGCCATTGACAAAAAGAAGAATGTATTTAGCAAAATGGTACCCCATACATATGAGCAAGAATTTCCGGTTGCATTTTCTAAAGAAAAATTAATTGCAATTCTAAAGAACGCATCTATCATCGTTGGAGATTCATCTTATGCAATCCATAAACCCAAGAATGCATACGTAACCTATAATGATACCAAGAAGGCAGGGGAGATTGTGCCGGAAGAATTGGGAAATCAGCTGTTATTAGAACCTACTGTGGCGGTCATCGCAGACGCCATTGAACACGCGATGCAAAAGATTGATTTGTCAGAAAAGACCTATGCAGATCAAGTATACAAAAAACCTAAATTTTACAGCACAGATGATGTCTTGCAAACCCAGTTGGAGCAGTTTAACCAATATGTGTTAACCTGGATTACATGGACAAGTGAGGAAGGCATTACATTTTCCTTAACTCCGGAAGAAATAAAGGATTGGTTGCATCCAACCAAGAAAGGAAAGGTAAAACTAGACCAAACCGCATTGAAACAATGGATAGAGGAGCGTTGTTTGGAATATAAGACCCAAGGAAAGACACGAACCTTTACCACCCATGATAAGCGAAAAATCAAGGTAGCAGGCGGTGATTATGGTTGGAGAATTAACTATGATAATACAGTGCAACAAGCATTAAAGAGAATCCAAAAGAAGAAGGATTTAACAGCAATAGAGGCTTATTTGGCAGATCCATCCGAAGAAAACCAGAAGGCTTTGACCCAGGAAGTGAAGATAAATTTTTCCAATAAAGGCTATGTGTGGAACCCGGATAATCCTATGAAGGACTGGAATACCCAAAATTATAGTGAAGTAGATATCAAGAATCAGATGGTTTATGTATACAAAGACGGCAAGTTAGCCTATTCTTCTATTTGTGTCACAGGTTTGTATTCGGATCCAGAGAGAAGGACCAAATTGGGATGCTATTTTATAAAAGAGAAGAAAGAAGATTACGTACTTACAGGAGCAGATTATGAGACTCCTACAAAGTATTGGGTAAGAATTATGTGGACAGGTACCGGCTATCACTATTTGGGAAGAAGTGATTGGAGCAGGTGGACACCACAGATTTATTTATCTAGAGGTTCCCATGGTTGTGTGAATTTACAATTGGAAGATGCAAAAGCCATCTACAATTTAGTGGGATATAGAGATCCTGTCTTCATTTATGAAGGATAAATATAGGATATCTGCAATACAATTTACGAGTCTGCCATATAGAGATTCAGTCTTCATTTATGAAGGATAAATATAGGATATCTGCAATACAATTTACAGGTATGCCATATAGAGATTCAGTCTTCATTTATGAAGGATAAATTTAGATATCTGCAATACAATTTACGGGTCTGCCATATAGAGATCCTGTCTTCATTTATGAAGGATAAATATAGATATCTTCAATATAATTTACAGGTCTGCCATATAGAAATTCAGTCTTCATTTATGAAGCATAAACAACTATTTCAATAGAAAGAGATACAGAAAGGATACCGCTGAGCGTATCCTTTTTGGCGAGTCTGTCCGTTTATTAGGAGTGAATAACTTGTAAGTTCGGATCAGCGGGAAGCTTGTTGGTTTTAGAGTATGGGCAGTTCACACTGTTTCATAAACATAAAAAGAAAGGAAAGAAGGTTAGAAATGAAGAAATTAAAATGTTATGTTGGCATGTTAGTATTTTGTATGGTTTTGAGTTTGACACTTGTCATGAAAGGACAAATTGCATATGCCAAAACAGCAGGGGATTATCAGTTGACAGTGACTACCAATCGTGAAAGTAGCACCTGTAATTACACCATTGCAGGCATTGATGCAACCAGCACCAATATGGAAGTATTGGTTACCTACAAAAATGCACAAGGACAGACCGTCAATGTGTTAGACCAAAACATTAGTTTAAACAGTGAAAATTGCGTAAATGGTACTTATAACGGAAGTTTTACCCAAGACCAGCTCAATGCCACAGGTTACGAAAATTACACCGTATATTGTATCATAGATGGTGTGACGGTTACCGGAAATCAAACTTGTGATTTTAGTTTACATAGTAGCGATTATCAAGTAAAGGTGGAGGGGGAAAAATACGATTGCTCCCGTAGATTGACTTGGACAGCTACCAGTGGAGAACAGAATATTGTACCGGGAACCAATGCAGTTGCAGGCGTTTATGTTTGGAAAAATGGTACAAAGGAAGCAGACGCAAAGAAGGTTGCAGAAGTACCTTTGACCGCAAATACATTTTCTTATGACATGAACATGGCAGAGGTTCTCAAGGGAAATGGAACCTACCAGGCAAAAGTAATGTTGCAGCAAGGTACAAAAGTAGCTTCTATGGGCGCTGTTACCTTTTCAGCAGAAGCAACTGCTTCCAAATTTTACGCAAAACGTACTAAGGCCTTGGATAAAAAAGGCGCATTTTACATAGCAATCAAAGACTTGCGTAACCCGGTAGAAGTAAAAAATGTAGTTTTTCATATCTATGACAGCAACAATAAAGTCATTTACACCCAGAAGGCAAAAGCAAATAAAAGTCTTTATGAAGCAGAAATCAGTCTTAAATCTTTGAATAATACCTTGGGAGTATTTACTGCCAAGGCTTACATTGAAGATCAGGCAGGCTACACTTCTGTATATGAAAAAACGATAAAAATCAATCTTTCTATGGAAGCCAAGGAATTGGTCATCACAAAAAATAAAAATACAAGAACCTCTTCTTTTCGTTTAAAAGGCTTGAAGGTGCCAGGAACCATCAAGCAGGTATACTTTATTGTCTATCAAAAAGAAGATGACTCTTTTGTCAAAAAGAAAAAAGTGCCTGCTACCAAGAGTGGTTCTGGTGTATATAAAGCAGGTTATGTCAATTCGGCAACAGGAAAATATAAAGTAGAAGCCTATGTTTTACTTACCAGCAAGCAGACAATTTTAGCAAAGAGCAAACAATTTACTGTAAAAAAATCAGAAGCAGCTAAAAATGGCTGGGTATATGAGAAGTATAATGGCACTACCTACAAGTTTTATTATAAGAATAATGAGAAGGTAACTGACCTGACAAAAATCTTAGGATTACAGCAAAGTTCCGCTTCTCATACCAATAACTTTTATATTGAGGTCAACCGCGCAGCTTCTCGTGTAACCGTATATGCCTATGATTCTGAAAAGAATGCATATATCATTCCAGTGAGAACTTTTGCCGTATCTGTGGGTAGAGACACAGCAACCCAAGGAACTGCTTCTAGTTTGACCGTAGATACTTCCTTTACACCATTGGGTGATTATGCAGTATCCAGCAACGGAACCAGCGTAAAGTATACGATGAAACCAATGTATGAACCAGATGGTAGTACGGTATATGCCAGATGGGCTACGCATATTGTTGGAAACGTATATTTTCACTCTATTGCGGTAGGAAGCAATTCTCACTATGCCCTAAGTCCTACCCAGTTTAACCGTTTGGGCGGACCGGCATCAGCAGGTTGTATTCGTATGATGGTAGCTGATGCAAAATGGATTTATGATTACGTGTCTACTGGTACAAAAGTTTCCATTGTAAAAGGAAATAGTAGCAAGCCAAGTCCATTGGGAAAGGCTGGTACCATACGTGTGTCAGCAAGCATTCATTATGACCCAACGGATCCGGAAGTACCAGATTCTAAGAAGATTGCGGATTATAAAGCAGGTTTAATTAGTGGATATCGTACAAAGGCAGGAAAGAAAGTAGGTTATAACTAAGTCTTTCCCTTATAGCTAGGCTGAGATAAAGAAATAACCGAATCCACAGGCTAACAGTATAAGATTTAGCCTCACAGCTACGGTGAGGCAGAAGGGCAGACAGTGCCCTGGTACATAAAACGAAAGAGATGGAAAGAGGCTATCCCGCTAACAAAGTGTGTAGCCTCTTTTTTGATGCCATAATGATGTTACGGCTTTATAACAAGGGGCAAGAAAGTGCTGTATGGTTTGATAGCAAAGAGTCAAGAAAGTGTTGCATGATTTGATAGCAAAGGGGCAAGAAAGTGTTGCATGGTTTGATAGCAAAGGGCAAGAAAGTGCTGCACGATTTGATAGCAAAGGGGCAAGAAAGTGCTGTATGGTTTGATAGCAAAGGGGCAAGAAAGTGTTGCATGATTTGATAGCAAAGGGGCAAGAAAGTGTTGCATGGGGTTATAGCAAAGGGGCAAGAAAGTACTGCATGATTTGATAGCAAAGAGTTATGAAAAAGCTGCATGTTTTTTGAATTACACAAAGAATCTTAGAGTAAATCAAAGGTCTGAAAAGGGGTCAACCTGCTTGGAATTGGATGCGTAATTTGATAGATTTTTGAAAAATCTACCATGTAACTTGAATAAAATCACGCAATATGCTATGATAGGTTTGAAGAAGTCTGCATAAAAGTGCAAACAGGTAGGCACAAGTTGTGTGTCTATGGTGTAGTCATTATTGTGTATGAAAGTGAATCTAGTCAGGAAGGCGAGGGAATACAGTGAAAAGTATTAGTATTATTTGTACAGATATGGGTACCAAAGAATTGAAGAATCAAGACAGTGCCTGTATCAAGAGAGCAAAGACCTCCATTGGCATGATTACCATGGCCATTGTATGCGATGGCGTAAATGGCATGAGGCAAGGAGAACTTGCAAGTACTGCTATTATAGAAGAATTCTGTACATGGTTTGATCGAAGACTTCCTGTTTTGTTAGAAGAGCATATTGTAGACAAAGAAGAACGTTTGTGGAAAGATATTATCCGGGCTGTAAAGGCGGATTGGAAGGAAAAATTGGAGAATGTGCACCAAAGCATACACAACTATGGAGAAGCCAATGGTGTAGCCATTGGTAGTACCTTTACCGGTATTTTACTTTTTGAAGAATTTTGTAGTATGGTTATGCATGTTGGAGATAGTCGAGCATATAAGATTTCAGACTGCATAGAACGATTGACGACAGATCAGACCCTTGCAGAGCGAGAAATTGAGCGTGGCAATGTTACCAGAGCCGAAGCGAGAGAGCATGGTATGGATAATCTGCTTTTACAATGTGTAGGGGCATCTAAGCACATAAAACCGGATATGACCATAGATTATTTTGATTCGGAGGCTATTTATATATTGTGTACCGATGGCTTTTGGCGTACTGTAAAAGAGGCAGATTTAAAAAAGATAAGTTTATATAGGGAGATTGGACAGGAAGGGTTAGAAGATTATCTGAAGGATCTTATCGAACAATTAAAAATTGATGGAGAAGAGGATAATATTACAGTGCTTGCTGTCACAAATGAGGATCGATAGTAAATGTGTAGAAGAATGAAGAAATAAGAGACCAGAAAGGAGGAGAGTTCTAATGACAGAATATAATAATGGCGCAGATATTCATGGCCGCTACATTATGAAATATGAAATCGGACGTGGTGGAATGTCAAAAGTCTATTTGGCAAAAGACCTAAAGTTAAACATGGATTGGGCAATTAAAGTCATAGATCTTTCCAAAGATTCTGGTAATGCAAAGATATATAAGATTGCAACAGAGAAAGAAATCAGTCTATTAAAAGGGGCAAAGCATCCGGCATTACCTCGTATTGTAGATTTCTTTACAGAAGATGATAAGATATATATCGTAATGGATTATATCGAAGGCGAGACTTTAAGCGATAAGCTGGATCGAGAAGGCAGACAGAAAGAAGAAGATGTGGTAAAGTGGATTCGAGCAGTATGTGAAGTTTTGAATTATTTACATACCAGAGAGAATGCCATCATTTATCGGGACATCAAGCCTTCTAATATTATGCTGACACCAGAAGGACAGATAAAATTAATAGATTTTGGTATTGCGCGTACCTACAAATCAAACAGTAGCAGTGACACAGAGTATTTGGGGTCACGTGGGTATGCTGCGCCAGAACAGTGCTCCATGTTAGGACAATCTGACGAGAGGACAGATATTTATGGCGTGGGTGCTACCATGTACCATTTGATTACCGGCAAACATCCAGATCAACCCCCATATGAGATTTACCCAATTCGTCGTTGGGACAAGAAGTTCTCCAGAGGGGTGCAGGAAATTATTCAAAAATGTGTCATGACAGACCCCCAGTATCGTTATCAGACGGCATATGATTTGATGGAAGCCTTAGATAATTACAAAAAACAAGACCGATACAAAGGATTTCGATTGTTATTTATATGTATCCTTTTGCTTTTAACGATAGGTGCCACTGTGAAGATGTTGGTGCATTTGGTTTTGGGACAGGATATCGCTTGGAATTTGATTGCCTGTGCTATATTGGTCTTATCTACCGTATGTGGCTATGTATTTGGAGAAATCCACAGTGTATGGGCTTGGTTCATAGGAAAAGAACAAAAGCAAATTATGCGGTCAAAACGTGCGCCACAAGAGTGTGTGAGAGAAAGCAGTACCCAACAGTTAGATAAGATGAAAGGAAACATCCATTACACCACTTATCATGCGGGTACAGAGACCATTAAGCTGGGAAATCAACGTATGAATCGAGTGAATAAGTTTTTCCAATTCTACGTTGTTACAAGTATGAAGGAAGTTGGAATATCAGGAAGCGCAGAGAGGGGAGAAGAAGATGCCTGGTAAAGAGTCCATGACCCCGAAGCAAAATCGTATTCTTGTGGAGGAGGGATATGAGCCGAGAGATGTGGTAAATATTTCTTTTGAAACAGAAAGAAAGAAGGTAACATTAGATGAAGGCTTCTTAATGTTACATGCACAAGAAAGAAAAGATAAGATTGTAAAATGTGCTACTGCAATTATTACCTTGGTATGTGGGGTCACTATATTGCTTGCCTCTATTTATTTATTACGGCAGCCGGAGAAACCTACCAAAGTAATGGTAGTAACCACCCAAGCGGTGACAGAGACACCAGAGCCTACAGTAGCACCGACTGCAACTCCGAAGAAGACACCGAAACCGACGAGAAAACCAAAGAAGACAAGGAAGCCAAAACCAACCAAGAGCGTGACAAAGGCACCGGTTGTAGTTACACCGAAACCAGTGATTACGAAAGCGCCAGTGGTGGTTACCAAGGCACCGGTCGTTACCAAACAACCGAAGAAAGAGGAAGATCCGTTTGTAGTAGATGATGATAAAGGGGATTACGAAGTAGAATAGCTTCTTGGTTTTATAGATTGTGATTATAAAAAAACTGCTAGTTCATAAATTGAACTAGCAGTTTTTGGTAATAGAATTTCCTATTGCAAAAAAAACGCTCCGCGAGGATGCGCAGACCGCGGAGATGGAGTTAATTGCTGCGCAATACCGCGGTCGCGCTAGAGTTTTGCAAGCAAAACTCTTTGTTTTTGATAAGAAATATTTTATAATGCCTGTTTAAACAGTTTTCTAAATTTCAATTGCTGCTGGGTGTTTTTAACACGGAATTTACGACCTTTTGCAGCGTTTGCAAAGGCTTTGCTTCCTACCCTTTTCAATGTGTTTGCTGTACGCAAATCTACATCCATCAGTTTTTTACAACCATAAAATGCATATTTATCAATCTTACTGATTCCACTATTAAAGACTAATTTCTTTAGATTAGGACAATTATAAAATGCTTTTGCTCCAATTTTCTTAACGCTCTTTGGTATGATAACTGTACCTTTTACTGTAGTAGCATATTGGAAGGCTTTGGAACCAATCTCTACTACTTGGAAGCTGCAATTAGAAAAAGTAACTTTTGCTTTTAATTGAATGCTTCCGGTATTTTTATAGCCGATAATTTTCACAGTACCTGCGTTGCCTTTCAAAGATAATACCTGATATTGTATATTGCTTATATAAAACTTTGACCCTTTGGCAATGGTAGGCGAATTTGTAACCGGTGCAGCTGATAATTGTGAAACATCGGAAGAGGAAGCACTCGAATCAGCGCTTTGACCGTTCGTAGTCGGCGCAGGGCTGGTAACATTTAAACCAGTATTTGACAAGGTATCATTGTTGCCTGTATATTGTGGAACAGCGTTGTCATCCGTTGTATTAGTAGGAGAAAGAGTAATAGGTGCCATATTTCCTGTGTTTGCAGTTCCTACTGGTGTTTGGCTGCTTCCTTGCTCTGTTCTGTTATTCGTATCGTTGTCAGTTGAAGGCGTGCTACTAGGTGTAGTATTTGTTGGACTTGTTACAGATGGAACACTACTAGCTGGTAGCGTGGTGCTTGGAGAAGCATCACGATTGCCTACGGCTAAAATAAAGATATCTTTGCTCTTATCATCATACTTGTCATATACCACTTTGATTCGATTTAGGCTCTCTGTCGTCAAGGTGTTCGGATAGAAAGTCAAAGCCTGTAAGATTTCAGGGTGATCCTCCGAATTTAAAACCATACCGGATAACATCTGAATCGAAACTTCAAATTTGGTATTGACCAATGTAGAACCCACGGTATTGGAACCGATATATTTGACAGAAGTGATTTCTGAAAAACCATCCTTTAATCCGTCTACCACAATTGGAGATTGCGAACGAACCCCGTTGTAGTTAAAGTAGATTTCTGTCTGCTGTCCGGCGACAATTTCATAGCTTTCAAACTGAATATTAGATGTGTCTGAGATTAAGTCCGGTTCCTCCTTATCTTCTTTGTAGGCATAAAAGGCAAATTGTTCTATTGGCACATGTTGGTTTTCATAAACCTTACAATTTTCATTTGCATTACCCAAATAAACGGCTTCTAATTTTGTTATTTTACTTTTCGTACCATTGATGGTCAAAATGTTCGTCATGATACAATTTCCATAGGAAATAGAAATTTCGTTCTTGCCTTCCTGTAAGGTATAGCTATCCACCAGTTTATTGTTAACATAGAATTGAAAACCGTCTGTAATTTTCTCCGTCAATACTGGAACAGAAGGGTTTTCGTAGCTGATATTTTGTAAATAAACGTCGCTGATTAACAGCTTGCTACCTTCCGGTGCTGAATTTTTTGTACAAACGGCTTCAAAAGAAGTAACCTTATCCGGAAAACCATATACAATCATATCTGTGGAAATTTCCGTTGGCGAATCTAAATTTGTAGTGATACGTAGTAAATTTTTCTCCTGACAAATCTCATGCTCTGCCAATGTATATTGATCTGCTGACAACACTTGTTTGGTATTGTCGGAATAGGTACCAATGACACGTAACATATCCTTTGTAACCGTTTGCCCATAAGTCAAATTCAAATTCGTTTCTTCCGAAGCAGGTTTCGCCTGAATGGAACGCAAAAGAATACCTTTGACCTGATACTCCTCACGAAGTACCTTATCCTCTGCAGATGGTACGTTAATAATGATTTTTTGATTCTCGCTTTTAATCTCACTGTTATCAATGGTAAAGGCACCGGAAGGCAAATCTGCCTCGTCTCCGTTTTGGTATTTTACATGGACCCGTAACATGTCAGGGGTTACATTTTCTCCATACGGTAAGGTTAACTGTTGGTCAATCTGTGCATTGGACACAGATAGGATTTCTGTTACTAAATTATTGGAAACGGTAACGGTGAAAGGATAAAGGACACCACCAAATTCCAATAAAAACTCGTGTTGACCTATGGATAAAGACATTTTTTCATGGGTTACTGGAACATAAGCTTTTTCGTTATATTGTTTTACTACTGCAGGGCTGCCCATTGTTGGGTTGTACAGTTTCCAAATGCGGTATACAAAGTTGGTATCCAGGTTGGCATTGCCTGTGAGATCCATAGGAACATTATAAACAGTATCTGAATTAATGTCCTGCTGCAGGATGGCATGTGCCGAAGTAGGATCACCATAAGTGGTTTCTACATGAATAAATGTATTAAAATTATAGGTTTGTGCAGCATCGTTTTCCGTATACATCACCGAATGGTCAATCTGAAAATGATTGGTACTGCTGGCTGCGGTCACGTAATTATAGTAGTGTCCGTTAATGGACTTGGCCCAATTTTCAAAATTTGTATACATAACAGAACCATCTGCTATATAGGTACCACCGTATCCGTACACATTGGTAACCCCACCATCACAGCGTTTGTAGGTCACATTGGAAATCTTTTTGAAATTTGGATTTTTAAAATAAATATTGTCAATGTTCAAAGAAGTAGAGGTGGTATCTCCGAAAGACATATATTCTAAACTTTTACATATATCTGTCCGAGTAGGACCACAATTTTGGTAATTCAGGTAAAGGTTGGTAAGTTTTGTATAGGAGCCCATACACACATTATCACTGTCTCCTTCGTTATTTTTCAAGGTTGGAAAATTATCGTTTTGGTCTTTACCGGTTGCTTCTACATTAAAATACATATTGGTGATTTTTTCACAATAAAATGCGCCGTTGTAAAAAGTAACAGGTGCATTGAAAGAAACACTGCCCAATTGTGAGTTGTTATTCCCGTGAAATGCATCTTTGCGCAAGATTGATTTGGCTTCAAAATTAATATTTTGTGCAGAATAATTGTTAAAGAATTTAGCAGACAATTGGCTGCCAGCCTGTACAAAATTAACGGAATCGATATCATAACCATTGTTGGTCAATCCGCTACCTTCGAAAACGGTTCCTTCATTGGTAACAGGACCGTCAAAGATTACTTTCGGGTTTTGGTTTTGGGTGGTATTTTTGAAGGTAGAATTGGTAAATTCTGCTGCAGAACCGCTAAAGTGAATAGAGCCCTTCAACTCAACCTTGGTTAAATTGCCACAACCATTGAAACAATTACCGGTACCCTCGAAAGAAATACTGCCTCCATTCGTTGTGGTAATGGTAATCTCTCTTAAGTTTACACAATTTGCAAATACGGAACCCTTCAAGGTAACAGACCTTGCTTTGATGTTTACCGTTTCTAAAGCTTCCATGTTGGCAAAACAACTGGTGTCCAAAGTGATATCGGTAGAGCTCTCCTCAATTTTCAATTCTTTAATGCTATTATTTGTCGCGTTAGAACTCATAAAATTCTTAGGAAAATAAGAGTAGTAATCTGGAAATTCCAAATAAGTTGCTTCGTGATACATATACGTTTCTCCATTTTCGATTTCCAAATAGGAGCTACATTGCTGGCGGGAAATATGTGGTATTTCTCCTGTTCCTTCTCTTGATTCTATTGCGTCCATTACAGCATTATAGCTTGGAAAAGTAAGCGCTGTGTTTTGAGAATTGGATTCGTTAAGGCTGATGTAAGGCGTGTATATGCCGGCATCGTTTTTAACAAATTCGGCGTTCCATATGTTAGAAACAGTAACAGAAATGGGTGCTTTGGACTCAGCTTGCAGATGCAGCGTAAAGGTACCTGCAAAATTAGAAATAAACAGGGACATCATTAATAGAACTGCTACAATATTCTTGTGTTTAAATCTCATGATTGAACGCTCCTTAAAAAATATATATAATCTATAGTATTTTGCAAAAAATGGGGTACTCCTATTGTAAAATGTTTTGCAAAAATGTAGGGTACTCCTATTATAAAATGTTTTGCTAGTCATTTTTGTGTCAAAAACTGCTTCATGATAAGCCAGTTTCATGCAATTTTAGTCCGCACTACGAGACCTGTCGAAATGTTTGCGTCAGCGAAGCCAACACAACTTCCAGTACATCCTCGAGTCGCGTTTTTACAGTCGGAAATAGTAACTCCAACTGAGACAAAGTTATTAAATAATTATAACACAAAAGTAAAAAAATCGCAATAATTTTGTAAAAATTTTACTATGAAAGTGTTATCAGTAGATATGTTTTTTGCAAGCTTGCTTGCAAAAAAACATATCTACTTGATAACCTGAACTGTATGAGCAAGAAGCCCTATTGGGCGGATTGCGAATACAGCTCAGGAGTTGCGAGAGCAGCGGTGCTGCGGAGCAAATCACTTTCATATCATATATAGTTGTGACTGCTTGCTTGCAAAAAAACATATCTACTTGATAACCTGAACTGTATGAGCAAGAAGCCCTATTGGGCGGATTGTGAATACAGCTCAGGAGTTGCGAGAGCAGCGGTGCTGCGGAGCAAATCACTTTCATATATAGTTGTGACTGCTTGCTTGCAAAAAAACATATCTACTTGATAACCTGAACTGTATGAGCAAGAAGCCCTATTGGGCGGATTGCGAATACAGCTCAGGAATTGCGAGAGCAGCGGTGCTGCGGAGCAAATCACTTTCATAAACTGTGGGGAGTACAACTACTATTTTCCTTGCAAAAATAACACATTGGTACTAAAATTGTATCTATTCAGCTTAAGAAACACAGATTACCTAAAGATAGATATTACAAAAATATGAATTCTTTCAAAAAAATCACGATATCTAAAGAAAGGATGCAGATATGTACAAATATGATCAAATTGTTGCCCCCTTGTTAGCCTGGTATGATAAAAATGGACGTGTATTGCCTTGGAGAAGTCATCCGGATCCCTATTATGTATGGGTATCTGAGATTATGTTACAACAGACCCGGGTAGAAGCCGTCAAAGCATATTTTGCCAGATTTACGGAAGCCCTGCCCACAATAGAGGATTTAGCAAAAGCCCCGGAAGAAGAATTATTAAAACTTTGGGAGGGCTTAGGTTACTACAATCGTGTACGCAATCTACAAGCTGCAGCACAGACGGTAATGGAAATGTATGATGGTAAACTGCCGGCAGATTTTGAGGCACTTTTACAATTAAAGGGAATAGGAAGTTACACTGCCGGCGCGATTGCTTCGATTTCCTACGGCATTCCGGTTCCAGCAGTAGATGGAAATGTCCTGCGGGTGATGAAACGTTTGTCTGGCAGCTATGATGATATTTTAAAAGCCAGTGTAAAAAAGCAAATGGAAAAAGACTTGCTCCCTGTTATTCCGGAACGGGCCGGGGCTTTTAACCAGGCAATTATGGATTTGGGAGCCATGGTTTGTATTCCCAATGGGAAACCTTTGTGTCAGGAATGTCCTTTGGCTTTTTGTTGTATTGCACGGGAAAAGGGCATACAGGAGCAATTGCCGGTGAAGGCGAAAAAAAGCAAGAGAAAGCAAGTGAAACTCACGGTTTTGCTTTTGCAGTATGAAGACACTTTTGCCTTGCAAAAAAGATCGGAAAAGGGACTGCTTGCTGGATTGTGGCAATTTCCGAATTTAGAAGGGCACTTTACGAAAAAGCAGGTAGAACAGACCTTGGAACAAGAAGTTATTTCTATAAAAAAATTAGAGCCCTATGTCCATATATTTACCCATATAGAATGGCATATGCGTGGGTACTGGATTCGGCTGCAAAAACCAATTTTGCCGGAAGGATATACCTGGGTAAAAAAAGAAGACCTCCAGACCAGCTATGCATTACCGACGGCTTTTCGCAGATATTTGGACTTTGTAAGAGAAGAACCTACAGGAATAAAGTGACAAAAACCTTGCGTTCTATCACTATAACTGTTATAGTATAGATAGAACAATAACAGTGGTGAGACGAGGTAACCACACGGCAGCCTGTGAAAATGTTACGACATATATGTAAAATGAGGTGATTTGAGTTGATAATACGAGTGGATTTTGACAGTTCAGAAGCCATTTATCTGCAATTATGCAAACAGATTATCATTGGTATCGCCAACGCAGAAATCAAAGATGGGGATAATTTACCTTCTGTTCGGGAACTGGCAGAAGAAGTGGGAATTAATATGCATACGGTCAACAAGGCATATCGATTGCTACGTCAGGAGGGATATCTGAAAGTAGACCGCCGACATGGCGCAATCATTGCAGTAGAAGTGGACCAGGTAAAAGCACAGCTGCAACTGGCAGAAGAATTAAAATTAAGCCTGGCAAAAGCTATTTCAAAAGGCATACCTCGTGAGGTAGCCTTGGAGATGGTAGAACAGATTTATGAAATATACCTTAACGGAAATTCTGTATCGTAAGTCTTTGACAGCGGGCTTGCAACAGGATTCGGTATTCCAATAGGGAAAATAAATATAGAAACGAGGTAGAGGATGAAAAATCAGTTTACAAAAGGAGCCTACAAAGCGCTAAAAGAAGCAAGAAATTGTGCGCAGGAACTACCATTTAGCTATATTGGTACAGAACATATATTATGGGGGTTGACTGTAGTGGACGGTGTGGCAAAGAACACCTTGGAGCTCAATCAATATACCAACGAACAATTAGAACAACAGTTGTATGATACCATCGACCAGGAAAGTACAGTGATGGTACAGGATCATGACTATAGTATACGTGCAAGACATGTATTGGAGGTGGCACAACAGGAAGCCAAACGTTTGGGGAATACTTTAATCGGAACGGAGCATTTGCTTTTGGCTTTGTTAAAAGAAAAAGAATGTGTGGCCTACCGTCTGATAGAGTCTTGCAATATAGACATTAGAAAATTATACGTTGACACCTTGATTAGTATGGGTACGCCTATGGAAAATGCCATTATGGATTATAATCTGACTTACGAAGAGCAGCCCCAAAGAAGAGGTGCCAGCATGCTGGACAGATACAGCCGTGACTTGTCTGCTATGGCAAAGGAAGGAAAACTGGATCCTGTCATTGGCAGAGAACGGGAAATCACCAGAGTGTTACAGATTATCAGCAGAAGGACTAAGAACAATCCTTGTTTAGTAGGTGAGCCTGGAGTGGGAAAAACAGCCATTGTAGAGGGTTTGGCCCTTCGTATTGCAGAAGGTAGCGTACCTTCTTCCGTGGTAGACAAGAAGATTCATGTTTTGGATCTTTCTGCCATGGTGGCGGGTTCCAAATATCGTGGTGAGTTCGAAGATCGTATGAAACGCCTGATTGACGAAGTAGAGAAAGCATCAGATGTCCTGCTTTTTGTAGATGAGATTCACACTATGATTGGTGCCGGAGGCGCAGAAGGGGCTATGGATGCTGCCAATATTTTAAAACCTGCCCTTGCCAGAGGTCAGATCCAAATGATTGGTGCCACTACT